>NZ_JQNK01000009.1:323888-647777 GCF_000745215.1 Methylosinus sp. PW1 | reverse complement strand
GCGTTGAGAAAAGTCTGGCCATAGATCGAGCCGTTGAGGCCGACCTCATTGGTGATGTAGTCCCAATAGGTGTCCGTAACCGTGCGCTGGATGACCTGCTGCACCTCGTAAATCTCATGGCCCGGCCATGGCGCGCCGGGGCCGAGATCGGCGACGACCTGAAAGGTCTCGCCATCCTTCGTGAAGAGCGCGCCGACCGATTGATTGGCGAGCGCGCCCCAGCCGGCCTGATTTTCGCAAATCGTGACCGTCGGGCCATATTCCGTGACCGTGCGCGAGAGCGTCTTCTGCACGGCCGTCACGACCGTATGCGTCAGCTCCGAAATATTGACGGAGCCGCCGTCGCCGAGCACCTCTATGCGCGTCTCCTCCGTCCAGACGGGGAGCGCCAGATTGCCGGTGATGGTGAGAGACGGATTGTCGGAGCTGAGCAGCGCCAGCTGCGCATCGCGCTGGCCTGCCCAGGGAAACCGTATGCCCTCACGAATGCGGGCGAGCCAGGATGCATTGGCCGCGTCCCAAGCGTCGCCGAGCAGCGCGGGATCATACCAATAGGCGCGCGCCGCGTCGGGAAGCTTCAGCTTCACGCGAATGAGCGCCACGTCGGTTTTGAGCTGGCGGAACGCCACAGGGCTCGGAATATTGCCGAGCTGCCCATAGATGGAGAGAATATCAGTTTTGATGGTCTTGACCGAGGATTGGACGTCCGAGACCGCCCCCTCCGCCTGCGTCATGCGGCCTTCGACCTCATAGAGCGACTTCGCGCGCAGGTCCTGAAAGATCTCGATCGCGATAATGGCTGTGTTCGACAGCTCGACAAAAGCGATGCAGCAGCGGTCCGAAGGTATCGCCGGCTTGGCGGGCGTCGGAGAGGCCGCGCCCTGCACGATCGTGAAATTGATCTTGCGCGTCTCGGCGATCGGCAGCGATTGAGAGACCGTCTCCTCGGTGTTCGCATCGACTTCCACCAGTCGGTTGCCGGAGACCGTCTCGACGGCGCCGTCCGCCAGGATGGCGATATATTTGCGATCGCTGGAGATAATCGGCAGATAGCTCTGGACGCTGATGACCGCCGCTGTCGCATTGCGATAGACGATCGCGCCCGCGAATAGCGAGCCGGCCGAGATGGACAGCTGCAGCGGATTGAGCTGAGACACGGCGAAATCCGCCCAGTGACGCGGATAGTCGATCGCGCCGCCGACGACATGATCGACGCCGTCGCGCGCGAAGCTGCCGATGTCGTTGAAATCAGTGACTTCGGCGACTTCCGCATCAGTGAATATTTTGCGGTCCATCAGAACCTCTTCCTGTCCACGAAATCGCCGACGTGATGCGAGCCGTCGAGCAGCGGAGCGTCACCGAATGTCAATTTGCGCTTATGCGCGAAGTCGACGCGATACCAGCTCTCGGGCGCCTTGGCCGCGCGCAGCGCCGCGCAGATACGATGAAACGGCTCACGCGAGGGCGTGCGGATCGGCTTGCGGCCGATCGCGCCGCGCCCGAGCGTGAAAGCCCGCGGCGGCTTGTGCGTGACGGTCTTGACCAGATAGCGCGCCGTGAAATCCGGGTGCGCGACGGGCGTGCGGCCAATCGCGCCGCGATTGACGACGAAGCGCGCCGGATAGGCGATTGTCGCGACGATCGTCGCATCGACATAGGACAGAAATCGCGCGCTCGCCGCCCGCGTTCCGACCTCGAAATTGGCGACGATCGCTTCCGCCGCGACGCGGCGCTTGACCGCCTCGGACCAATCCGAGAACCACAGCCGCACCCCGTCATGCACGGCGAGAAAGGGCAGAAAGGCGATCGGCGCCGCGGCCGGATCGAGCGCGGTCCTGATCGGAACGGGGAGCGCGTCGCCCATGGCGAGCGCCAGGCCGCGCTCGAAGGGCGCGCCGGCGCCCGATTGCGGCAAGAGATCGGCCGGCGTCGTCACGTCTGCGCCTCCGCCGTGATCGCATGCGCGCCGAGTATCGGTATCGCATAGGGGTCCGGCGCAATGTCCGAGACGGGCGCCGATATCGCCGCCAGCACGACGCCGGATCCATAGAGCGCGCCGACGAGGGCGGTGACGGGAACGAGGCCGCCGATCAGCATGCGATCCGCCGCCGTGGCGACGAGTCTCGCATCGGCCTCTAGGCGCACCGTCTCCGCATCTGGGCCGCGGGCGACGGTGATCGCGCCGGCGACGGCGTAGACGTTGCGGGTCGCGCGCAGCGCCGTCACCGCGACCGCCTCCGGCTTGCGATTGTCCGCGAGCAGCGCCGTCCGGCAAATCGCCAGCTCGCTGTCGGTGAGATCGCGGCCGGCGGGGCCGGAGAGCACGACATCGACATCGCCGCGGCGTCCATGGACGGCGCGGCCATTGACCTGTGCATGATAGAGCGTCGGCAACGCCGTGTAGACGTCGTAGAGATAGCCCTCCCGGCTTCCCGCCGCCGGCCGGGAAAAGGCGAGCAGATAGCGCATCAGCAGACGCGCGTCGGATTCCATCACCGCCGCCTGGTCGCCCGTCGCCGGCGTCACGACGAGGCGCTGGACATTGGCGCGCGCGACCACATTGTCGAGATCGTCGCCCGCGGCCAGCGGCGCGAGAACCGCCTTGACCGCATCATTGACGCGCGAGCGATCGAGCAGGCGCAGATAGGACCATGCCTGCGACGCGATGACGACAGGGTCGGTTTCCAGCACCCCGACGTCATAAGCCGGCAAACTCGAATCGATCGCGCGCGCCGCCGCCCAGACGGTCGAAAAGCGCGCGAGAAAGGCGCTCTGCAATGTCTCGTAGGACAGCGCCTCGATGATCGCCGGCGCCGGCAGGCGCGAGAGATCGATCGTCGAGCCGGAGAGATCGACCGCCATCACATATTCACCGTCTTGGGAATGACCACGGTGTAATCGCCCTCCAGCGCATTCGGCCGATAATCGCCCTCGACGCCGAAGCCGAGGCGGCCTTGCCGCAGGCGGTCGGCGCTATTGCTCGCGGTCGGGAAAACGAATTTGCGCAGCTTGAAGCGCGGCTCCCAGAGCTCCACCGCGATCGCATAGGCGGTCATGAAGCGCAGCATGGCGGCCGGCGTCACATTCTCGCGCCCGATCAGACCCGGAACCGCCGAGCCGAACAGGCGGCGCATCACGCGGGCGCCGATCCTCGTCGTGAGAATGACCTCGAGGCTCTGGACGACATGCGACCAGCCTGTGAGAGGCTTGCCCGTCCTGCGATCGACGCCGGCGCTCGTCATTGCCAATCCGTCGCATCCGGCAGGCCGGAGATAATTCCGAGGCCGCCGGCGACGCCCTGAAGATTGCCGCGGAAGCCGACGGCGCTCTGCACCACGCCGCCGACGAGAAGAGAGCCGGCGATCTTCAGCGCGCCATTATGGGCGATCTGCGCGGCCTCTATCGTCACGCGCTCGGCGGATCGATGCGTGATTCCGCCGGCCCCGATGGTGACCGAATGCTGGCCGCCGAAGCCGCTGATGGTGACACCATCGCTCGGATGGAGCTTGACCGCATGCTCGGCTCCGCCGATGCTGACCCGCATTTCCAATCCGCCGTCCTTGGTCAATGTCCAGCCATGCAGAAGATCGCCGGCGTTGCCCGCCCATGGATGCGCGTCGTCGACGGTCGCGGGAGACGGCTCGTCCTTATGCACGGTCACGGAATGGCTCTGCTTCGCCATCGTCTCGGTGACGCCGTCGACCTCGCGCTTCAGGCTCGCGTCCTTTTGCGTGACGCGCGACTTTCCGCGCACGTCGACGTCGGCGTCGAGATCATCGGTCGGCGCCGGATTATCGTCCGACCATGTGAAAGGCATGAGCACGGCCCGCTGAATGTCCCCGCCGGGGCAGAGGAGGCTGAGCTGCTGGCCGATGCTGGGCGGCGACCAGGATTTGCGCGCGCCGGCGATTTGCGACGGCGGCAGCCAGGGCGATTTGACCGCATCGCCGTTCTCATCGACGCCGATCTGAATCCTGACGCCCTTCTCCTTGTCGCGATCGGTCACCGTACCGTGGATCACCGATTGCTCATGCGCCCAGCGGAGACGCGCCAGCTGCTCATGCGTATTCGCGACCTCTTTCTGCAGCTCGGCGATGAGACGATAGAGCATATGCATCAGCTCTGCGGCTCCGTCGTCGTCGGATCGGCCGGCTCCTCTATATCCGCCGCCTCGCCTGGGAGATCGGCGAGATCGCCGGGCGCGCCGGCGACGCCCAGCGCCGGGCCGTAGGATTGCGACAGGCCGAGCAGCGCGAAATCGGCCTGCCAGGCGGCGAGATCGACATCGCCGCGGATTTGCCGCTCGACCACATCGGCGAGCCCGGCGATCTCGGCGGTGTCGCCGCGCATGGCGGCCAGCAGATCGGCCCAGACGCCATCCGGCGCCTGGCCGATCATCGGCTCATTGATCGTCTCCACCGTCATTTCGACGATGCGAGCCGCGATCTTCTGGCCCTTGTCCAGCTCGAACAGATCGGCGCCCGTCTCGATCATCGTGATCTCGAGCACGATGGCCCGAAACAGATTCGCCCAGACGCTCTGATCGGCCTGCAGGGCGATCTCGCATTGCCGCCAGAAGCAGGCGAAGGCGAGCGCGGAGGATGTGTCGACAACGAGCTCCACCGCTCCCGTCATCCCTTCCGCGCTGACCTCCGAGGGGAGAAACAGCTCGAAGCGCGGTCGGCAGATCGTCGCCTCCAGCAATCTGCGCCCGGCGATATGCGACCGGCCCGAGGCCGCATAGACGCAGATCGTCGGAGAGGTGACCTCGATCGGAGCCTTGGGCTCCAATCGCACGCGATCCGCCGCCAGCGTGCGCCCGCGCAGCGCCCGCGAGGCGGCGAGCCCGGCGGCATAGGAGACGAGACCGGCCATTTTCCCTCAGAGCGGAGCGAGCTGGCAGACGAGACGGGACACGCCGTCCGGCTTGGCGGATTCGACGCGATAGCGCGGCGCCCCCGCGCGATCGACCGCGACGATCTCATCGCCTTCCCTCGGCGCCGGATGATCCTCGTCGAAGGAAAAAAGCGAGAAATCGGCCGTCGCCTTCACAGCGACGACCTCGGATTTCGCGCCGGCGTCGACGAGACGCCCCTCGGCCCGCAGGACCTCTGTCGGCAGATCGAGAATGCCCATGATCCGATAGGCCGGAGAGGAGAGCTGCGTCGAGCGCGTGAATTCCGCCGGCGCGAGCGGGCGGATTTCGAGCAGCGTGGCGAAGGCCTCATCGAGCGCGCCATCCGCCTCGGCGAACAGCGCCTCGAAAACGGTCACTGCTGCGCCCCGGCGTCGACCTCGACCAGCATTTCGGGGCGGCGGCAGATGGCGAGCGGATTGCTCTCCGTATGCAGCTCGACGCCGGCGCCATGGTCGAGGATCTTCGGCGAGACATAGACCTCCTTGCCCGGCATGTTCACGAAGCGAATGTCATTCGCCGGCGCGAAATGCGTATAGAAGCTGTCCATCGTTCCGACGGGGCGGGCATGGCCCTTATTGTCGGCGACGAAGGGAGAGGAAACGCCATTGACCGGCGCGCGGCCGTAATATTCACGCCAGCGGATTTGCTGGAATTCGAAGACGCGGCCCATCTGGCCGCCGCTCTTGACGCGCTCGATATTCGCGAGCTGCGCGGCGGCCTGCCAGTTCACCCAGAATTTCTCGACCTTTGGATGCTGAACGAAGGCGTTGAAGAAGCTCGGGGAGACGATCACCTCGATATAGCTCATCGTCTCGCCGCGCAGATTGGTGACGATCGCCTCGAACAGCTTCTCGCACTGGCCGGTGATATCGGCATTCGGGTTGGAGAGATCGAAATAGATGATCGTTTTCTGGAAATTGAAGGCGGCGAAGAGATCGTAGATCGTATTTCCCTTGCCGTCGGTGAGGAGGCCTTTGAGGGCGCCCATACGGATCCATTCGAGCGTGATCGAATGACGGTTGCGGATCGCGAACAGGCGCTTCGCCGTCTCATCCTCGAGCGTGCGCGGATGCGCGCTCGTCCCCACGACGGTGATCAAATTCTGCAGGTCCTGCGGCTTGATCACATCGTCGAGCGGGAAATGCGGGATCTCGAAATAGAGCGTATCGCCGGGCGTGCGCTTGGCGACCGTGGCGGGACCGCCGCGATCGACCGCGGGAAGCACGGCGAGCGTGTTTTCCTCGCGGCGCACCTCGACCAGCGTCGACATGGAGCCGGCGCTCGGAAAGACGTTGAGGTCATTGATCAAGCCGTAGAGGTTCGGCAGGCGGTTGATCGTGCCGGTGAGCTGCACGGCCGTATAGGGAAAATTAATCTGGTCGGTGGTGATGCCGGTCATGGCGGGGAGTCCCATTGGAGGGCCGGCGCGACCGGCCTATTGGAAAGATCGGGGATTACAGGCCGGCGCGGACGACGACGCCGCGCGGCTCGACATCGGCCAGCGCCTGCGCCTTTTGCGCATCGGTGAAGCCGACGGGCCAGACGATTCCGCTATCGGCGAGGATGGCCGTGCGCTTGATGTAGACGATGCGGCCATCGGCATTGCCCGGATCGCGGACGATCGCCGAGAAGCCCTCGCATTTAGCCGAGCCGTCGAGCGCCGCCGGATCGAGAATTTTGATCTTGCCGGAGCCGGCCGCGATGGTGACGTCGAAGCCGTCGCCGACGATGAAATCGGTCGCGCCGTCGGCGATGGCGAATTTGATCTGATTGGCGAAGGTCGAGCCGACGACGACATCGCCGAGCGCGCGTCCCTTGGGATCGAAGACGCGGAAGGTGCCGCTGTTGGAGGCGGCGGCGATGCAGCGCACCGCATAGACGCCCACCTCGGCGCTGACGATGATCGGGGTGGTTCCGTCCAGGCTGAAAACGCCATTGCCGGTGTTGCCGCCGGTCTTGGCGGCGACCGAGGCGGCGCCGATCGAGACCTTGCCGAGCGGCGTGCCGATGATGACGGCATTATTGGCGAGCAGCGCCGCCTCTTCGCGGCTGTAGGCGAGCTCCTCTTCCCATTTGACCAAATCCGAAATCAGCTTCGGCGCGGATACTGTGCGAACCGGGGCGACCATGCGAGGCTCCTATGAAATCGAGCGTGCGTCAGCGACCGCGCATATTGGCGATCATGCGATCGGCCGCCGCATCGAGACCGGCGGCGAGGGATTCCGCCGTGGTCTGCGTCTCGACGTCGACCTTCGGATTGGGGACGAGCGCATCGAGACGATGCGTCTTCTCCGGGACGGCCGGGGGCGGCGATGCGGCCGGCGCCGCGGCGGCGAGCGCTTCCGCCGCCGCATCCGGCGACATCGAGGTCTTGAAGGCGAAATGCTGCGCCAGGCTCTCCCGGCCCTTGGCGTTGGCATGGCCGAGAATGGCGCCGATGCGCTCGCGCTCGCCGCTCGCACCGGCCGCGAGGCCTTCGTTGCGGCCTTCGGCGCGCCCTTCCGCGCGAGCGGTCGCGACCGCCGCATTATGTTCTGCTCTCGGAATATCGGTCACATCCATCGTAGGTCCCTTCGCTAATGAGCCGCCAATGCGGCTAGAGCTTTTCAGTGAGGAGAAAAGATCGGCCAGCGTGCCGACGTCATCGGCGAGCCCGGCGGAAACGGCGTCGGCTCCGATGAAAGTGCGCGCTTCCGTCGCGCGGATCGCTTCTTCGGTAAGACCCCGACGTCCCTTCGCCACAGTGCGGACGAACATCGAATAGAGCTGATCGACCTCGGCTTGCAGGTCCGCCCTTACGCTCTCGGGAAGAGGCTCGAATGGATTGCCGTCGACCTTGTGTCCGCCGGCGTAGATCAACGTCGGCGTCACGCCCAGCTTATCCATGCGCCTCGATTGATCGAGATGAAGCATCACGACGCCAATCGAGCCGGAAATTCCCGAGGGCGTCGTAATAATGCGCCAAGCTCCCGACGCCATGGCGTAAGCCGCCGAGGCCGCCATTCCATTCACGAGCGCAACGATCGGCTTCTCGGCCGAAATCGAGCGAATGACATCCGCCATCTCGAATGCGCCGACGGCTTCGCCGCCTGGACTATCGAAGTCGACGATAATCCGCTCGACCTCGCGATCCGCGGCGGCGGAAGCCAGCTGCGCCATCACGCCTTCATAAGACGTCAAGCCAGACGGAGCGCCGATCCATGCCCCACGATTGACGAGCGATCCTTCCACCGTCACCAAGGCTAAGCCGTCTTTGAAGAGATAGCGCGTTTGAACGTAGGTGTCGCCATAAGCGTCCTTAAGGCGAGGCCCGCGTCTCTCTCCGTCGAAGCGATCGAGCATCTGTGAGCGCCCGGATCGAGCGGATTCTACCTCTGCTTTGGCGGCTGAAAGATCGAGCATCGGCGCGACGCCATCCATATGCTCGGCGAGCACCGATGCGATTACCTCGGCCTTGCGCGGATGCAGCAATAGCGGCGTCTCGAAAGCCGCGAGCGCGATCTGTGCGAGATTGCGCCTCATGCCGCCTCCTTCTGGGCGCCCGGGCCGGCTGGACCCGTCGCCTCCTCGCTATCGGGCTTCGCGCCCTTGTTCGACTGCACGGCGGCGACGATCGACAGTCGCGAAAGGCCCTGCTCGGCAAGCACGTCATTCTCGAAGGCGATCTGCTCTATGTTCTCTTCCCAATCGAGGCCCTGCTCGGCGCATTCGATTTCGAGATTGGAGGTCAGGCCCTCCATGCGCAGCGCGGCCGCCTCCGCCTCCTTCGTCGGATCGACATAGCCGCGGCCGGGGCCGATCCAGCGCGCTGAGACATAGGCTTCCGGCATGTCCCAAAAATCCGGCGCGCCGGCCGGAACGACGATATAGCCCTTGTCGAAAGCCTCCTCGAGAAAGGCGAAATAAATCGGCTGGACATACTGCTCGGCGAAGACCGCCTGCAGGCGCTTGATCGTCCGCCATACCTCGTTCAGCGCCGCGCGCGCGCTCGAATAATTGGTGCGGCTCCAATCCATCGCCAGCTGCTCATAGGAGAGACCGAGCGCCGAGGCGATGCTCTGCAGGAAAGCCGCTTGAAATGCGGGGAACGCCGTCGTCGTGCGCGTCGTTCCGTTCATCGTGATCTTGCTGCCGGGCAGCATCAACGGAATGCGCACGCCGCCGAGCGTCGCCGGGTTTTTCTCGTAGTGGTCGACCATCCTATCCAGATAGGAGGCGCGCACTGATGCCCCATTTGTTCCGGCGGCGAGGCTCTTCGCGACCTCCTCGGCGGGGAGATCGCTCTCGACGAAGGCCGCGAACAGAGCATTCGCCGTCGCATTGGCGATTTCGAGATCGGCGTGCTTATTGACCATGCGCAGGCGCGAGACCAGCGATGCGAAGGGCGTTATCGCGCGCGTCTGATCCTCGCGCTCCGGCTCGAACGCATGAATGAAAACCGGGCGCCCCCAGGACGTCTCGCGCGGAATCTTCTCCCATGTCTGCGACTGAACGGCGGCCCACCAATCGCCGATGTGCGCATTGCGGATATAGTAATTGCTCGGAACGCCATCCGGGTCGAACTCGACGCCGCCGCGGATTTTCAGCGAATCCGGCATATTGTTCGGATTGCTGAGACGATCGGGATCGATCTGCGCGAGGCAGGTCGCATAGCGTGCACGCTTCAGCCGCACACGGCTCGTATCGAATTTCAGCGCGCCGCAGGCCTCGCCGACTGTCGCCAAGGTGCGCGCTGCGAGCCGAAACTGGCCGTTGAGCGACATCCGCCGACGCGCGTCATTGAACTTGCGCGGATCGCGCGAGAACAGTTTCCATTCCGAGCGGATCGCGCGGCCGAGATCGCGCGCCGCCTTCGGCTCGATCCCGAGCGCGCGGGCTTCGGGCGTCGGCACGCATTGCCAGCCATGGCCAACGAGCATATCGGCGAGACGCATCGCCGCTGCCGCCGCATGCGGATCATTACGGATGAGATCGCGCGTGCGATCGACAGAAACGCGAATATTCGGCAGCACGGCGGAATCGCCGGAAGTGAGCCCCGGCCAATAGGCGGCGAGCTCCTGGCTCATGCCAGATGCGGCGCGATAGGCCTGTGTGCCGCTGATCGCCGGCGGCGAGGTCATGGGCATTGCCGCGCGAAAGCCGCGCGGCGCCCAGCCGATCTCGCTCGCCGGCGTGACGCCCGCGATCTTGGCGAATTCCGCCATTCTGCTTCCGTTTCGTTAGAAGACGATCGAAATGCCCGAGGGCGCGCCGCCGCCGGCGAGCTGCGCCTCGAGACGGGCGATATAGGCGCGCAGCGCGTCGCGATCGGCGCGCTGATATTCGACGCCCTTTTGATTCGTGCCGTGGTTCAGCCGGATGGCGCGACGGCCGATATTCAGCTCGTGCAGCGCCTGGCGCGCCTCGGCGAGCCAGCGCTGGAGCGTGGCGGAATCGACGGCGGGAACGTCGGTCATCGCATCAAGACCTATTGAGCGCCGCGAGGCGCGCGAAAGGATCGTCGTCGACCTCATCCGCAGGAGCCTGCTGGACGGGAGCGGGCAAAGCGAGCGCGGGGACGACGACCTCGACGGCGCGCGGCGCGAACAGGCCTTGCGCGATCGCTTCCTGCGGCACGCCGCGGCGCTTGGCGAGCAGCGCCCATTCTTCCGGCGTCGTCGAGGAGAGGCCGAGATATTCCGCCAGCGCATTATTGTAGACGCGGCAGTCGAGAAGGTGATTGTCCTTCTCGCTCGGACGCAGCTTCCAGACTTTGCGCGTGCGGCCTTTGAACTTCTCATCGGCGAGATATTCCGAAGTTATCTGCCGAAAATACGTCTCGTCGAGCCACGCGCCGAAATGGCAATAGCCTTCAGGGTCGCGCTCACGCCCGGCGGCAAGCCCCTCCTTGTGCAGATCGGCGTAGAACGCGCCCTTCAGCGGCCAGGTGCCGACGGGCCAGAGCTTCGCGCCCTGCTTGATCTTCTTGCCGGCGAGATCGATGTCCACCAGCGTCGGCATGCCGATCGCCGGGCGCCCCCAGCCGTCGCGGCCGTCGAGGGCGAGCACCATGTCATTGCCCGTGTCCGGGTGCATTTCCTGATTGGCGCGCACCCATGCATAGACGACATGGCTGCGATAGCCGGAATCGACGCCGAGCGCATCGATGCGGCGCTTGCGGCCGAAGGCGTCGGAGAACTCGCGTTTCAGCGCCTGCGCTTTCAGCTTCTCGAAGGCCTCGCCGTCCGGCGACTCGGTCGATCCGTCGAGATAGAGGGCGTCAATGGGCCAGCTCTGCCGATCCGGCGCGACGGCGAGGATTTCGAGCCATATGCCGCGCATCTGGACGTCGGCCGCGGCGACGAGCATGAGGCCGCGCGGCGGAATATGGCCGCGCGGAAATTCGGCGCGGCGCTCCATTAGGCGCACATGATCCGGCGCATCGCCCTTGATTTCATAGGGCAGCCCGAACCAGAGATTGTAGAGCGCCTTGAGCTTCTTCGGATCGTCGCCGGCGTCGACGATCTTCTTGGCCAGGAAGGGCCAGGGGACGAAGGGCGAGCTGAGACTGTCGAAATGATAGGACGGAAATGCGCCGGGACGCGGATCGGTCGCGACCCAGCGGCCCTTGCGAACCATGTCGCGCTTCTCGAACTCGCGAATGATGGCGCCGCAGCAGGGCGCGACATAATAGGCGGCGTAAGGCTCTTGGCGCTCATAGACGAAATTCGCCGAGAGCGGGTCGAGCACGAAGAGCGACGGCTGGCCTTGATCGTCCGTGCAATGCGGGCAGGGGACATGCCAGCGGCGCTTGTCGCCGAGCGCGTGGCGCGCCTCGATCTTCGACGCGCCCTTGATCGTCGGTGTCGAAATATCCGCCTTCTTCCAGTCTCCCGACTTCAGAAAGCTGGTCAGACGGCCGTCGCTGAGCTCGAGCGGGTCGCCCTGATCGTTGAGATCGTCGGCATATTCGTCGATTTCGTCTCGGAAGAGCTTCTTCAGCGTTTTCGAGCGCAGATCGGCCGCCGAGGAGGCGAGCAGCAGGTCGAGTGAGCCGCCCGGATATTTCTTGCTGTAAGTGGTCGAGCCTTGCGCGCTGCGCGACGTCTGCGGAACGACTTTCGCCGCGAGCGATTTCGTGCCGTCGATGGCTATTTGCAGCTTGTCGCGATTGAAATCCGAGAGAGCGCCGTCGGTCGGCTGCAGAATCGCCATTCGGCACGGCTCTCGGTCGATCGTGTGACCGATCGCCGCGATGAGTAGCGTCGTGAAGCCGCTCTGCACGCCTTTCATGACGGCGAGCTCGTTGACGCCCGTGTCCGGGCCGAGAAAATTGAGCGGCTCGACGATATAGGGCGTCTCGGACGGATCCCACAGCTGACCCGCGCGCGGCCCGTCGGGGACGATGAGATTTTCCGCCGCCCAATCCGCCGGCGCGACGCGCTGCGGCGGCGTGATGACCGCCGCGAGCGTTCCAGCGACCACAGCGAGGGCGGAAATTCGAAATTTCAGCGTCATGCCGCGTCGTCCCGAACATCGGAGGACTCGCCGGAAGAGGCGAGGGCTGAAAGTTCCTTGGCGAGCTGGTCGCGCAGATCATGCGCGATCGTCTTGAGCAGGCGCGCGGCGCCGTTCGATCCCTGCGACGCCACCGCGGCGGCGAGATCATCAGCGTGCGAGGGAAGCTGGTCGATTTTTCGGACCATGACGTCGGCGCAGCGAGTCATCGCTTCGGTGACCTTCTCCAGCGGGAGCAGCTTGCCGAGGCGCTCATCGAGGTCGAGCCGCTTCAGCTCCGCCTCATAGGACGTCTTCAGCGCCTGCTGCGCTGTGTAGGCTTTCGAGGCCGATTGCGTCTCGACGCTCGGCGGCGCGGCCGCGGGCGGCTCCTCCTCGAGATCAGCGCCGCCGGCGAGCGCGCGAGCGAGATCGATCGTCTCGCCAGCGGCGCGATCGAACTCGGCGATGTTCACGAGCTTCGTGCGGCCCGGCCCCGGGCGCGTATGCACGAGGCCCTTGTCCTCGAACCGCGCCACGCGCTCGGCCACCGTCTGCTTCTTCAGCCCCTTGCGCTTGGCGAGGTCGGAGACGCTCATCCAAACGCCAGCAGCATCGAGGCCGGGCAGCAGGTCAGGAGGTGTCAGGTTGCTCATGTCAGGCATGTCAGGCATGTCAGGGCGGCCAAGTCAGGCCATCGCTACCGTTTCCCCGCACCTTTTCGAGCCGTGTCGGCGGCCGAAAGGGGGGAAGGACCCGTCAGCCGCGGCGTCCCGCCACCAGGGTCAGCACGCGACCGACGGCTGGGGGCAGCTCCTCGGCCACAACTCTTTGAAAAACTGCGGCTGTCTCGCCTATTACCATCTCGTTCGGTATGAAGACGCCACTCTTTACCTTCTTGATTTTACCTCGCCATACGCCCCCGGCCACATTCCGAAATACTTGGCCGTTGAGCTTTGGCGACAATCGACGGTTCGCGCCTCTACCTGATTTGATAAATGCGCCGGCAACGAATGTCCGCACATTTCCCCAGGGGAACGCCAAGACACCGCCGCGCTCTTCTCGCGCATTGAAATACTTGAGCGAAATATCCCCTCCACGGGTGACGAGCGAGTAGGAAATCTCGGCCTCGCTCGCCCCCACGTCATGGACCGACCTCGGCACAGTCGATCCACTCAAGCCCGTCTGCATTCGCAGCGGCGCGATGATCGCCTGATGCAGCTCGGCGCCGACGCGGTTCAGCGCGCCGACGACCTGTGTCCGAAACGCGCCCGCCGCGACTTCGTCGAGACCTTCGATCTCTTGACGAAGCGCGGCGTCGTCGAATGTAACGAGCAGCTTCAAGCGACGCTCTCGGGGATTTTCGGGATAGCTACGCCGTTTGCGCCAATTCGCGATTGGCGCAGCGCGAGGATGCGGACTTGATCGGAGGCCGTCGGCCCTGCTCCACAAGCTCCACATGTCCGACTTCGATCGGTAAAGGCGTCGGACGGCCGATTATGTCGAGCAGTACGCGCAGCAAGCCGATCTTGTCAACGCCCTCGACAACAGCAATGAGCCCCTCGAACGGCCCGACGAGAATACGCACGCGATCGCCAGCGCCATAGCGTGCGATCTCCGCCTCGCTCGCCGCCCCGGGATTGAACTCGCGATAAAAGGCGATCATCGCATCCGGCACGGGCGAGGGCCGCTCGCCGCTCTCCAAAAACCCGAATACGCCGCGCATGTCCTTCACCGCGCGGATGGTGCAAGCGCCTTGCTCACCGTCGAGCTCCGCCCGCAGGAACACGTAGCGGCCGAAACGCGGGCGCTTCGTCACGCGCCGCACATGACGGCCGGACCTCGCCAGCTTCTCCCGCACATGAGAGCGCTTCACATCCACAGGCCGCAGCATTTTGAAGCCCGCCGCGCAAAGCCGCAGCGCGACCTCTTCATCCTTCCCCTCGTAGGCTTCGACCACATACCAGCGCTCGACCATTTCGCCCTCCGTCGCCGACTGTCCCACCTGTCCCACCTCTTCATTTGAGAAAAGAAGAGGTGGGACGCGCTAAACACATGTATTCACTTCGCTTGTCCCACCTGTCCCACCTGTCCCACCTATTTCGCCTGGTATCGACCCAGCCAAACCTCTCGCAGGCGTGCGCGCGCGTATACGCGAGGGAAAAGGTGGGACAGGTGGGACAGGTGGGACACTTCCCACAAATTCAAAAACTTGCATGCGTCCCACCTCCGCCGACAAAAGTTGCGAGGTGGGACAGGTGGGCGCTACAGCGCCGTCTCCGCCTCCCCGCTTCCATCGCCGGCTGGCGGCGAGCCGTCATCGTCGCCCCATTGATAGGACTGCCCGATCTGCGCCTCGAAGGCGGCTCGGCATTCGGCGAGGGGCGGGAAAACCCAGCAATAGACGCGCTTCGACTGGACGAGAGGTCGCCCGTCTTCGCCGATCGCCTCGACTTCTTCGAGCGATTTCACCCTGGCCATATTGGGAAGGAGACGTTTCATACGAATGCCGAATTCCGTCTCGGCCGCCTTTCGCCGCACGCCGATGCGTTCCGTGCTGCGCAGATAATCGTTGAACAACGTCACGATCGGCACACGATGCCGCCAAGCGACAGCGCGATGCGTCTGCGTCCCATTCTCGAGCCGCGCTAGCCACCAGGAGGCGATCGGATCGAGCGATCGTATCTTCTGCTCGAGCAGCGCCTCTGTGCGCGGGATCGATCGCAAATTCGGCGCGCCCGGTGCGTCGAGCTCGCAATCCAAGAGATCGGCGAGCAGCGCCTCCAAGCCGCCGCCCTCCAGCTCCTTCCACATTTCGGCGAAATAGCCGTGATTTTCCTTCACCCCGTCGCCGACATCGAAGACGGCGAAGCGACGCTCATCCATGCCCGCCGGAACAACCCAATCGCTATTCGACGTGAAGATCAGCCGCACATAATTGTTGAGCCTTATCGGATCGACGCCCTTCGCCTCGATCATCTGCTTGGGCGCCGTGACGAGGCCTTTGAGCCGACCCTCTGCGCCTTTGTCGCCGGCCCAGACGCCTTCGTCGACTTGCAGCAGCAGGCAGCTCGCCATATGCGCGTTGAAATTGCCGATCACATAGCGTTGATCGTCGACAAGAAAGTAATGCGCTGCGATCATCTTACCGATCACATCGCCGATCGTGCTCTTACCGACGCCCTGCAACCCCCGCAGCACGATCGCCGTGCCGACGCGATCGCGCGGCCGTTGCAGCAGATGCGCCAGCCAATGCCATATCCACTCGAAATGAACATTATCGCCGAGACAGATATTATTGATGAGGTGATCTCGAAAAACCTTATAGCGCTTCCATCTCTCCGCTTTCGGCGTGACGCGATCCGGCGCGATCGAAAACCCGCGATAGAGATTGATATAGCCGGGCGTGCCCTCCACCTCGTCTGGATTGGGCCAAAACTCTATTCCGACATAGGTCAGCCGCTCCTTATGACCGAGCCAATAAGGCCCGAGCTTCACGAAAACGCGCACCGTCTCCCATGTGCCGTCATCCTGCCGCTTGCGCCGTGGAACCGAGGCGCCGCGATTGTGCATATAGGCCTTGAAGGCGTCGAGCGAGAGCATCCGCAGCCGATCCTCCGGAGGAGCCTCCGGCTGCGTTCGAATGACGATCGCGCGGCTGCCGATCAGCACGAAAGCGAATTCGCTATTCAGCCGATCGATGACGCTGCCGTCGCCGTCACCGCCATCATCATCGGATGGCGGCGGCGGATCTGGAGGCTCTTCCGGCGGCTCGCGCGGCGGCGCATCGTCCCCCGAGGAGGGAGGCGCATCGCCGGATTTCGCGCCGCGCGGAAAGGCGAGAATTTCCGCCGTCTCGACGATGCGAACGATTTCGTCGGAGGATGTCATTTCGCTGCGGCCGCCTCACGATCGAGACATTCGATCTCTTTCTGAATCACAAGGAGAGCGCCGAGGATTTTTTGTTTCGCAGCCAAGTGAGAGAATGAGACGGCGGACGGTCCAGGAAGAGGACCGACTTTCGGCTTGTTGGCCTGCTCTTCTCGTATTTCGCCAATCCTTCGATATACGTTGTTGAGCTCTATCCTTCCCTCCTCGGCGACATTGTAATTATACGCTTCGCCGAGGAGCGCCAGAGTGAGAATCACTCCACCGATTTCTTGCCGCGCCGAGCCCACTGGGCGCGCGAAAACATAATCGACGAGCTGGATTGCCTCTTCTCGCGTGCAATCACAAGCGTGGGCCAGCTCGAGAGCCTCTTCGAGAAAGCGATGCGTGCGCTCTGTTCGATCGAGAGCGACGCCCTCACCGAAACAGTCTTTCGCCCATCGCACGACCAGCGTCTGAAACCGCCCGGTCAGAAACGTGTCGCGGTCATCTTTTCGCGACGTAATCCTTTTCGAACAATCCCGGGCAAGTGAATTCACGCGATCGAAAATCGTTCCGCCGCCATAGCAGCCGCGTGTCGCTTTCTCGATTTCCTCGAGCGTTTGGATGACGTCTGAAAACAGCTCTTGATATTGTGTCGTCACGCCGCGACCCTCCCCGTCATTCTCATCTTATTGAAATCATCGCCCGCGCGGCTCATCGCGAGATAAATCGCGAGCCGCGGATGCGCGGCGGAAAAGCGCTTTCCCGCGCGCTCCATCTTCAGCCTGGTCGCGAAGGCCTCGCTATCGCCATCGCCGAGCAGAAACAGCTCCTCGACGCTCGAAGGCACATCGATCAGCGGCCAGTCGTTTTCGAAATCCACATCGGCAGAGCCGACGAAGACGGCGCGCGCGCGCCCGTGAGCGTCGGGCTTCGTCTCCGTCGGATGACGCACGCGCCCCTTCGCCTTGCCGCAGAGATTGTCGAGATCGACGGAAGAGCGGAACTCCGCGCCATCGAGCAGCGGCGAGCCTCTTTCCGCGAGAGCGTCGAGCACGGAGATCACCGTCTCGATTCCTTCGCCGATCATCAGCCGCCGTGGCGCGCCGCTCGCCGGCCGCAGCAGAATGGAGCCGCCTTTCTTCGAGCCTCGCACCTTCTTCGACGGCAGCTCCTTGCCCTTCGCATCGAAGATCGCCGCCTTGCCTTTCTCGGTCGAAAGATCGATCCACGTCTGGTGCACGCCGCCGAAGCGCCCATCCGGCCTTTCGATCGCCGCCACCATGGCCGGCCCCTCATGGACGATCTGACCGCCCGGCTTGTCCCAGAGGGCGAGACGCTCCGCGAATTTCAGCCTCGCGCCCGCCGGCAGGGAAAGCCCGCGATGCGCGAGATAGGCTTCGACCAGCGTCCCCTGCGCCGGAACCGCGCGCCGCCATATCTTCCAGGCGCGGCGCCGCTCATCCTCGCGAAACTGCTCCGTGACGCGCGCCTGGCGCACATCTTCTTCCGCTCGCTCGCGCGCCTCCCGCGCCAGACGCTCTTCGCGCGCGCGCCGCTCGGCCGCGCTCTCCGCCGCCGCGCGCCCTGGCGGCGCCCGTCCGGTCAGCGCCTCGCAGGCAGCGATGAAATCCGTGCCGTCGATATGCATGGCGAGCCCGAGCGCGTCGCCGCCGAACCCGCTCTTGCGGCAATACCATTTGTTCTTTTTCACATTGACCGAGAAACGATCGACGCCGCCGCAACCAGGGCAGGGCCGCCCCTCATCGCCCGGCGGTATCTTGATCGAGCGCCGACGGCAGAATTCCGCGACCGTCACGCGCCGCGCCTCTGCGATCCAATCCTCGAAATCGACGTCGCTCACGCCGCCTCCGAAAAATTGCAGTTGAAGAAGCCCTGCGCGCCCTTCACAGGCCGCAGATCGTTCGAGGCGCGAACATCGAGCATCGGCCATGCGAAATTGGCGTGTTCGTCGCGCGCGGAATCATTGACGAACGCGCCGCCGAATTCATGAACGATGCGCTCGGCGCGGATCGGCGCGCCGAGCGTGGCCACGCCGAGAATGCAGGACAATGGCAGGCATCCCGGCTGCGCATGCCATTTCTCGAGCAGCGGCAGCGCGATTTCGGATCGCAGCGCCGTCGTCCATGGCTCGCGACCCTTCAAACGAAAGATGAGATCGGCGATCTCCTCCCGCTTGACCTTGCGCGCGCCGGCATGGAGCGCGATGCGCTGTCCGACCACCGAGCGCGGAGCCTCCCAGCTGCGAAACTCATACGGCTTCGCGCCGGCGACGATCAGCGAGCACCAGGGCTGCCAGATGGTGAGCGCCTTCATCACGCCGCCGCTCCGCTATCCAGCAGGTCGAACATCGTCGGCGCGCCGATCTGTCGCTCGGCCGCTTGCAGATATTTGACGCCGTCGAAAAAATATTTATCCGACAGCTCCACCGCGCGACCGCGGCGCTTCAAATGCAGCGCGCGAAACGGCACGGTGAAAAGGCCCCCGAACGGGTCATAGACCAGCTCGCCCTCGCGGCTGTAGCGCTGGATCAAGCGATCGACGATATCGAATTGCAGCGGGCAGACATGCTGCTCGCGCCCCGCCGCGCTCTGCGCGCCGTTGAGGGTCCGCATGCGATTGACGTCGTGCCAGACATCGGGATCATGCGAGCCCGGCGCCAGCGCCATGAAGGTCGAGGGCAGCGCGCCGCGCGCCTCCAGCTCCTCGCCGATCCGCACATGCGTCTCGTAATCATAGACGCGCGCCAGGCTCCATTGCGTGAACAGCTTGGCCAGCGAGCCGGGATCGATATGGGCCAGCTCCTCGGGCGTCGCCAGTCGATCGCCCGAGGAGCGCCAGAACGCATGCGCATCCACCTGCCAGCGCGCCAGCGACGAGGCGCCGCTCTCGCGCTCGCGCGTCACCGGCGCATCGGCATAGCCGCGCGAGCGATCTGTCTGCCGCTTGCGCATGAGGATCACATATTCGGGCGAGCCGACGCCCATTTTCGTCCCGTCCTTCAGCATCTCGGAATAGCCGAGGCGGTAAGTCTGATTATTCTCGCGCACGACATCGGTGACGACGGTGATCATCCCCATGAACTGAAAGCCGTGGCGCTTGTAGTGAAAGATCGTCTCGGCATGGAAAGGCGAGATCGTCGGCACGCCTTCGCCCGTCACATTGCCGAACAGCACGCGATCCTTCACATGAATCGCGGCGATGCGGCCGGGCTTCAGCGCGCGCAGCAGCTCCGGCGTCAGAAAATCCATCTGCTGCCAAAAATGCGCATTGTCGTCGGTGTGGCCGAAGTCGTTATAACTCGGCGTATATTCGTAATGATTGGCGAAAGGGATCGAGGTGACGATCAGATCGAGCGAATTTTCCTCGAGCCGCCGCGCCTCGTCCACCGTGTCATTATTCGCGACCTGCCATCCTTGCCCGGAGGCCTCGATCCGCTCGACGCCGATCGTGCGCGCCAACGTCTCGTTCATGGCGACATCGTTCAAGCCATATTTATGAATGATCTCGGTCATGGTCGCCCTCAGCTCGCCGTCGCGCTTCCACTTCGCCATCAGATCTCGATAGACCTGCCGCTCCGTATCCGCATAGACGACATCGACGCGCACGCGCTTCTTCTGCTGGAAGCGCTGGATGCGATGCACGGCTTGAATGAAATCGTTGAACTTGTGAGACACGCCGCAGAAGACGGCGCGATGGCAATGATGCTGCATGTTCGGCCCGGAGCCGAGCATGATCGGCTTCGCCGCCAGGCGTCTCAGATTGCCATCGGCGAAGCGCTGCATAATGTCGTCGCGCACATTCATCGCCTGTCCGCCATAGACGGAGACGACATCCGGCAGCGCCTTCTCCAGCGCCTTCCGCTCATCCTCGAGATCATGCCAAAGCAAAAAATGATCTTGTGGATCGGCGCCGACGATCTCCGCCGTCTTGGCGATCCGCGCGGAAAGGCTGGCGCGGCGCGCCCGCGCCGCCTCGCCGAGATCGCCGGCGGCGTCGCCGAACAACTGGCCCTGGCCATTGCGCTCGAAGCGATAGCCGTCGACCTTGGTCGAGACCTCATGCGCGACCAGCTCGAAAGGCGGCAGGTCATAGCCCTCGTCGGAGAAGCCGAGATCGCTCGGCTTCTCCAGAAACACCGCCCAGCTCGACACCCACAGCCAGAATTCCCGCTCCTTATGCGGATAGAGCGTCAGCTGATTGGCGCGCGTCGAATCGCGCTGAAAGAAGCGCGTGAGCGCCTGGCCCGTATCCATCACGCCGAGAAAGCCGGCGTAATGAATCAGCTCCTTATAGCGGTTCGGCGAGGGCGTCGCCGTCGCTACGAAGCGAAAGCGCACGCGATCGAACAGGGTCAAAAACGTCTGATAGGTCTTCGAGCCGAAAGACCGCAGCACGCTCGCCTCGTCGAGGCTGACGACGAGAAATTCATTCGGATCGAGCTTGCCGTCGCGAACCGGCTCATAATTGGTCAGATAGAGGCCTTCGGCCTCGCATTCCTCGATGCGGCTGATCTTCCTGATCTCGACGCCGAGCTTCTCGCGCGCGTCGAGAATAATATCGCGATGCACGCCATAGGGCGCGACGATGAGCCCACGACCGCCGAATTCCTCCTGCAGCGCCCGCAGCAGCTCGATCTGTATAATGCTCTTGCCGAGGCCGAAGCGCGCGAATATGGCGCGCCGGCCGCCGCGCGCCGCCCATTTGACGAGCGCACCCTGATGGCCGAGCAGCGCGGGCGAGAGATCCTCGTCCCGTACCTCTATTCCGCTCTTGGGCGCGAGCCTTATTTTGGCGCGCAGAAAATCGAGATAGGGATCATCGCCCATGGCGCGCCCCATTCTGGCAGGCCGGAGCGGCGGCGCGCAGGCGGCGGCGCATAGCGGCGGCGGCCTCTTCGCCTTCGCGCTCGGCGATGGCGAGATAATCGAGCTCCCAGCGCTGCGGCACCCAGCGCGGCACTTCGATCCAGGCGCGCGCCAGATCGGCCTTCAGCTGTCTCGCGCCGCTGCGGCTGCTCATTGCTGATGCTCCGCGATGAGATCGAGAATGAAGCCGCCGAGGCCCTGCGGCTTGCCGCCGGCCGCGCGCGTCATCGCCTTGCGCAGCAGATCGAAAGGCGCGCGATGACGCAGCCCGATCGAGAGCGCTATGCCGAGATCGCGCGCATAAATGTCCTGCGCATTATCGAGCTTCAGCCCATTGAGAAATATCTCGCCGAGGCGGCCGTCGGAATAAAACCCGAGCGTGCAAGAAAATTGCGTGCCTTCGAACTCGAATTCGAACGATTCGCCCGCGCGACGATCGGGCAGACGCTGCGGCGCCTCGGTGAGCCGCGCGATAATTCCCGCGGCAATGGACATATAGAGGCGCGCCGAAGTCGAATCGCACCAGCCGCTATCGATGAGACAGAGACGAAACGCCTCTATTTCTTCCTGAGAGAGGGGAGCGCCGACAGCGAGGCGCCCGGCGAGAGCGCCGATCTCGTCGAATTTCATGCTCGCCTCCCGGATGCCCGGGCGCGCTTGGCGAGAATGGCCGTGCGGCCGCTGTCGCGCAGATAGGTCAAAATCTCGCGGCCATCGGCGCGCAGCTCGGCGAGCGCTTTGCGCAGCTCATGATGCGACGCCACATCGCGGACGAAGAGCCATCCTTCCTCGAACATTCGCGATAGCCATTCGCGCTCCGAGCAATTTCTCGCTTTCTGCAGGCTGCTCATCCGAGTTCTCCCCTATGCGCGCGGCACGCCCAAATCATTTCTTCGGGACGAAACGGCGAGCCGCGCCCAAATGGCGCGAGCGCGTCGTCGCAGACGAAGCAGCGATGCAGAATGCGCGCGCGACCGTCGACGATGACGACGCCGCCGCGTGACGACGGCGCCGGAGGATCCTGCGACGGCGCGGCCGATGGAGAGGAGCCGAAGAGATCGCTCATCGGATCACCGCCCTTTGCCGCGGGACTTGCGCGGCTCCGGCGGCCGGAAGCTGATCGCATGATGCGCCTCGCAATAGAGCGGGCGACGCGTCGGCGCGCCGCAATAGCAAAAATCCTCGGCGCGCGGATCGCCCAGCGGATAGCGGCAGAGCCCGTTGCGCAGCTGCAGAATGGAAATTCCAGCGCTGGCGATCGTTGGCTCCGCGTGCGCCGCTGCGATGATCTCGCGCGCCTCCGCGACCGCCTCTGCAAACGGCCATTCCGCCTTCGGCTCCGGCGCTAGAGCCGGCGCTATGGCCAATTCCTTCGGCTCGGCCGAGGGGGGGGGTAGGGGCCTTCGTCGCCTTCACGCGCGCTAGTTTCGATCGCGTGGCGCGGCCGACGCCCTTGCCGATGAGGCCGATATCTCGCAGCCGCCCGATGACGCCATTCTTGGAAATGCCCGAGCCGAGCCGCGCCGCGATCTCGGACGCCGGAACGCCGTCGAGCCAGAGCCGCTTCAGCGTCTCGTCATGCGCGAGCCATTTCGATCGGGGTTGCGCGAGCGCCGCTTCCGCCATCGCTCAGCCCACCAGCTCGCGTAGCGCCGCGCGCTGCGCTTCCATTTCGAGAATTTCGTCGCCATCAGACGCCAGGACGCCGAGGCGAACCATGTCCAGTTCGTGGGAGAGGCGGGCGATTTCATTCTCAATCTCTCGGACATAGGCAGCCTGAAGAACGCCGAGCACCCAGCCGCGCACGCCCTTGGTCCGGCGATTTTTGATATTCTCGAGCGTGCCGGGCGCGAGCCCCGTGCGCCGGGCGACGATGCGCCGCGCTTGCAGACGCGAGACGCCGGAGCGTCGCGCCTCTCTCTCTTCCAGCTCGCCGGCCCATCTGCGGGCCGCCTCGTCCAATGCGACGACTGACATTTTATCATCCGCCAGATGATGTTTCATCATTCCGATCCGTGCTCCACTCCTTGTCATGAGGAGAGAGCACGATGGAGATGAGACGAGACCTTGCACCTTCCGCTTCGCCGCGAGGCCGCCAAGCACAGGCGGCGAAGCTGATGTTTCTCTTTACGACCGTCCGGGGCCGGCTCAGCAGGCCGGCCCCAGCGGTCGGATCGTTGCTCCACGAGACAAAGGCGTTGCAGCCACGATCAAATCCGCCCACCTTTCAGGACGCGCTCTCGCGCGAATTGAGCCGGTGCCACCGCGGCCTAATACGGTTGCCGCCGGAGCGGCTGGCGACCCCTTTTCCCGAAGCATCGAAGGACGCCTTCGGGCGGGGACCGGGTAGCCGGCGGACCGAAGTCCGGCGTTCGGCGCACCTCTTCGCGCTCTCGCGCAAATTCATCCCTCTGCGCATGCCCGCGGGGACGTATCCCCGCGGGCCGGGGGAGGGGCGGGCGCAAGATCGCTGCGATCTCGCCCGCCATCCGCGCGCGCCGCTCCACTGGCCGCGCGAAGCTTCGATTTTTCCGCCGTCTCGGCGGCGCGCTTGCGCCTCTCGGCGATCGCCGCGCGCACCGGTCCGATGGCGTCGGCGAGCGTCGCGGCGCAGGAATCGCCGAGCCGCATGCGCCCGATCTTGCCGTCCACCTCGAAGAGAATGACGAGATCGCCCGTCTCCTCGCCGGTCTCGCAATTGCGCCAGGGGCCGACGGAGATCAGCGTCCTCAGCTTCGCCGTCCGCGCGGCGACGCGCCCGCTCACGAGCGCAGTCCTTCGAGATCGTCGGCGACGATCGCGTCCGCGCAGGCGGCGAGAAAGGCGAGGAGATCGACGAGGCGCGCGCTCATGCGTCAGCTCCTTCGGATTGGAGATTGGCGATCGGCCGCGAGACGTCCTCCGGCCACGCCGCGCCGGCGGGCCAGCTATCGGAAAACGACGAGATGGCGCGCTGAATTGTGCGCGCGCCCATGTCGCTCCCCTTACGAAGCTCTCCGGCCCGCGTGCCTTTGCTCAGGAATTTTGCTGAGACGGTCGCCTCGGCGAGGCCAGTCGCAGCGCAATAGGCGTCGATGACGCGGAGGAGGTGTTCGATGCTCATGGGTCATGAGGCTAGCGTATTTTTATACGCCGTCAACGTAAATTTCTCTGGTCGCTGTGCGTATCGGAATACGCGATAAATGGACATGGACGGAATCACCAATCCGATCATCGCGGAGATCAAGCGACGCGCCGAGGCGAAGGGCCATTCCCTGACCTCGGCGGCGGTCGCCGCTGGGCTATCGGATACGACGCTGACCAAGCACAAGAATTCTGCGACCGGCCCGAGCATTGCTTCCCTGAGCAAGGTCGCGAAGCTCCTGGAGTGCAAGGTGGAGGATTTCCTGGTGTCGCCAGGCGCGCCGCAGACGGCGACCGTCGAAAAAGATATCAAGCCCGTAGAAATGCGCCGAAGAGGCGCTCCGCGGCGAAAAGATATTCCGGTCCGCGGAACCGCGGCGGGATCGGCTCTCAATGGTTTCGAGATTTCTCCGAACGTGATCGAATATGTCCATAGGCCTCCGGCCCTCGAAGGCGTCGACGATGCTTACGCCATCTACGTCGTCAGTAAATCAATGATCCCCTTGCACAATCCGGGCGATTTGCGGTTCGTGCATCCACATCGCATGTGCAAGCCGGGCGATTCTGTGATTATTCAAATTCAGCTTCGGCCGGGCGCGCCGATCGAGGCCTATATCAAAACCTTTGTGCGAGAAACAAAAGACGAAATCGTCGCGCATCAGTTCAACCCGATAGCGGAATTGAAATACAAGAAAAGCACCATCTACGCCTTGCATAAGGTTCTCACCATGAATGAGCTTTTCGGAGTTTGAAAACTCATTCCATGCGTTTCCGATATAGCCTTCTTCCAAATCCTCGATATTCAGGATCGACGCCGAATGCGTCTTTCGCTTCGACCATAATCGCGGTCGATCCGTCGTCCTTCACAACATGGCGCATGGCCGAATAGACGAACCGGATCGTCTTGCGGCACGCCGAGCTATCGAGCCGCCGAATTCGATCGCAGTCCCGACGCAGCGCCCCAGCGGCGGCTTCGGGCATGATCATTGTGAAATCGACGCGCGCCGGCCCGGCCAAGCAGCGATAATCGCCCACATCCGCGTAAAAGCAGCTCATGCGAGCGCTGACGATCTTCCCCGCCCACCGCCGTGTCTGAACCGCGAGATCGTCGCCCTCCAGCCTCACGACGTCTGCGTCGGCGGCGTCGAGCAGATCATCGGTTCGATCGGCGACCCTCTCGACGAAATCAGACTCCGCCGTCGTCGTTTTCGCAGGCTTCCAAAACAATGTGGAGATCGCCGCAATCGCCAAGACAATCAATATCGACTTTTTCATCACGCGCCTCGTCGTCACGATGCGCGATGGAATCTGCATGAGAGCGGGCGGCTCCGAAACCATATAAAAATACGTTATCGCTTGACAGCGTATTTTTATACGTTAGCCTTCCCTCCATCGCACCACCGCGATGGAGTTTCAAATGCGCTGCTCGGACGAATTTCCCTCATCCCCCGCCAAATCCCGCCGCGGCTTCGCCTCGGTAGATCCTGACAAGCAGCGCGAGATCGCCCGTCGCGGCGGCTGCGCTGTTCCCGCCGAGAAGAGGAGCTTCTCGCAAAATCCCGATCTCGCCGCTTCCGCCGGCCGCAAGGGCGGAACCTCGGTCGCGCCGGAGAAGCGCAGCTTCTCGCGCGATCCGGCGCTCGCCTCCGCCGCCGGCCGCAAGGGCGGCTTCGCCAGCCACAAGAAGGTGAGCCGCAGCGCATGATCGACGCCGCGCGCGCCTCGGCCCTCACGCTCGGACCAGCCTCTCTCGCGGAGCTTTGGAACGCGGCGCGCTGGCCGCAGACGCGCGCGGAAATGGTCGATCCTCTGCTCGTCACCTGTCGCCTCGCCGAGGACATCACCGCTCTTTTCGAGGCGCGAGAAGAGCTGTCGCCACAGGCGCTCGCCGCGCTCGGCTGGCCCGAGCATGTGGTGCGGTCCTATCTCGATATGGCATGCGAGCACGCCGCCGCCATTTGCGCGCGCCGCCTGCAATTGCGGCGCGCCGAAATGCTCGCCGCCGCAATGTCCGATCCCATCGTCGCCAGGGAGCCGGAGCCGCTCGTCTTCGATCCCGATCCGCTCGCCGCGCCGCCGGAGATTTCGGCGTCCATGCCGCTCGGCCTTCTGGCCCTCTGCCTCGGCGCCGCGCTCGGCGCGGTCGCCTCTCTCGCTTTCACCGCCATCACCTCTTTCGGAGGCTGAAATGTTCCCGATCGCCTTTCCCGCTCACCTTGCCTATCTGTTCAGACCCCTGCCGGAAGCGCCGCGCGAAGGCGCCATGATCGAGCTCGAGGATATGCTCTGGCGCGATCTGCGCGAGGCGCGTCTCGCTCGCGACGCGGGCAATCTCCACGATCTGCGCTTTCACATCCTGCGCCTCTCGGCGCTGGAGCCGCCGCCGCGCCTGCCGCGCCGCGCCCGCCTGCGCATGATCATGCGTCGCAATGAGGCCGTGCTGTCCCTGGGCAAGGAGCTCCTCGCCCTCGCCGACGCCGCCCGCGCGCCCCGAGCGATGGAGGGCTGACCGATGGAGACGCAACAATCGACCGCGGACAGCATCCTGGACAAGCTGACGCCGCGCGAGCGCCAGGTCGCCGTCCATATGGCCAAAGGCCTGCTCAACAAGCAGATCGGTGAGATTCTCGGCGTCAGCAACAGGACGGTCGAGACGCATGTCCTGCATATCAAGCTGAAGATCGGCAAAAACATCACCAAGACGCGCGCTTCCATCGTCTTGAGCGAAGAGCTGAACAAAGAGGCGGCGAGAATAATCGAATCCGCCGCGCCGCCTGCGTTGCGTTCCGCCGCCGATCTTCTCGCCGAGCCCGGAGTCTAACGATGGACACGCTGCCCCTGCACAAGATCGCGGGCGTCTCGCGTTTCAACGCCCGCCGCGACGAGCCGGCCGCGCCGGAGGAGATCGCCGAGCTGGCCGCCTCCATCCGCGAGCACGGCGTCATCGACCGGCTGCTGCTGCGGATCGAAGACGGCAAGACGGTCGCGCTCGACGGCGGCCGGCGCTTTCAGGCGTTGGCGTCGCTGGTCGAGCATGGCGACATCGGCGTCGATTGTCCCGTCCCCTGCGAAATCTTCGAGGGCTCGGACGAGCAGGCCGCCGAGGTCAGCCTGATCTCCTTCCTTCAGCGCCGCGATCTTCATCCCGTCTCCGAGTTCGAACAGTTCGTGCGCTTGCACGTGAGCTTTTTCCTCGATGCTGAGCAGATCGCGCGCAAGACCGGCAAAAGCCTGCGCTATGTTAAGGACCGACTACGTCTCGGCCATCTGTCGGCGAAGGTGCGCGATTACTGGCGGCGAGGCCGCATTGGCGCCGAGTTGGCGCGCGCCTTCGCCACTGCTTCCAGCCCGGAGCAGCAGGACAGCGAGCTGGACGAGCTCGAAGAGCAATGCTGCGGAGACTTCTCGCTCGCCGAGCCGGAAGAGCTGCTCGAGCGCCTGCGCGGCGAGTCCGTGCGCGAGACGAATTATCTCGCCGTCTTCGTCGGCAAGGAGGCCTATGCGGCCGCGGGCGGCGCGCTCGACGAGCAGCTACTCGAGGGCCACAGCTGGTTTCTCGACGGCGCGCTGCTGAAACGCATGGCCGAGGAAAAGCTCGAGGGAATCGGCGCCGCCATTGTCGCTGCGGAAGGCTGGGGCTGGGCCTGCTACGAGCATAAGGACGCGCATCGCTGGAATGACGCGAATTTTGCTTTCGACGCCAGCGACGGCGATTACACTGAAGAGGAGATTGAGCGCCTCGACGCGATCGAGGCTCTGCCGCAGGCCGAGCGCCAGGCCGCAATCGACGAGATCGAGCAGATCGGGGCCCGCGCCATATTGCGCGCTATCTCCGCCGAGGATCGCGCCGAGCAGGGTGTCTATCTGTCGCTGAGCATCTCCACCGGCCGCGCCATCGTCGAGCGCGGCGTGGTCTATCGCGAGGCCGGCGTCCCGCGCCCCAGCGTCGCGCAGCCGGACGAGGATGCGCCGCCGGCCGCAACATCGAGGCCGCTTTCCGCGCCACGATTGGAGACCATCGCTTCCGAGCCCGGCGCCATGCCGTCGCTGCCCGAGCCGCCGGCGAAGGCCTTGCGCGCCGTGCTGGATGAGACCATGGACAAGGCGCTCGCCGATGTGACCGGCCGCAATGTCAGCCTCGCGCTCGTCTTTCTCACTGCCGCGCTCGGCTGCCGCTACGGCGCCGACACGCTCGATCTCTCGCGCGGCTATGGCGGAAAGGGCTCGACGATCCATTACGGCAAGCCGCGTAACGATCTGCTGCGCAAGATCAAGGAACAGCCTTTCGAGCAGGCGCTCTATAGCTGTTGCGCCGCGCAGCTCGACGATCCGAGCCTCGTCCCCGGCGCGCTCGCCGAGCTGACGGGCGGCTTCATTTCTTCGGCGCGCTCGAAAGATATTGATCTGCCGAGGCTGATGATCGGCGTCGCCTCGCGCTTTTCCGATATCTCCTCGGCGCTCGATCGCGCGCTCGATCGCGAGGCCTATTTCAAGGCCGAGAGCAAAAATCATGCGCTCGCCGCCATAACGGCGATCGACGGCGACGCCTCCGCGATAGCGGCGAGCAAGCTGAAGAAGGACGACATTGTCCAGTGCGCCGCTCTGCTCGCCAAGGATCGCCATTGGCTTCCCGATATTCTCGCCGACGCCACCCGCGCGCGGCCGAAGGATAGTCGCTCGACCGCGCAGGCGATGGCCGAGGCGATCAAAGCCGACGAATTGCGAGAGGCCGAGGCGAACGAGGCCGAGGATGAGGAGATCGACGATGTTCGCCTGCTCGATGAGGAAGAGGCCGAGGAGGCTCCATTTCTGGCGAATTCTGGCGGCGACGCGCAAGCGTCATCCGCGCCTGCTCATGACGCGCCTGGCGATCGTGATCCGGGCGAGCGCGACGATCCAGCGCGCGGCCAAGCTGAAAAAGATTGGACGATCCGCATCGGTGAATCCTCCGCGCATCATTCCGCGCCCATGCTCGCGCGTTTTCTCTCCGCCAATGTCGAAACAGTCGACGGCGCGCGCCTCAAGGCGAGCGAATTGCGCGAAGCCTATCTCGCGGCGCAAGGCGAGCAGGTCTCGATAAACGAGATCGGCATGCTGCTCAAAACGCTCGGCGTCGAGAAGCAGCGACAAAAGGATGGAATCTATTACCTCGGCCTCGCGTTGAAGCCCGCGCGCGCCGCCGCAATCGCTGCGGAGTGACGCTATGCCGGACAGCGTCGAATTCCCTCCCGGCGCCGTCGCCGATCGTCGCGAGCGACGTCTCGCGCTGCATGCGCGCTATGTGCGTCAAATCCTCTGCGAGCGCTTTCCTCTCGCTTTTCGAGGACGAGGCGCGAGCAAGCCGCCACTGAAGATCGGCATTGGCCGCGATGTGCAGCTCGCCATGCCGGAGCTGCCGCCGGTGGCTCTTGTCGCGGCTCTGCGCGACTACGCCTCCGGCCCGACTTACTGCCGCAATCTCACCGCAAGCGCCCAGCGCATCGGTCTCGACGGCGAACCGGCCGGACAGGTCAGCGAGACGGAGGCGAAGCAGGCTGAGCTGCGCATGGCCGTTTTTCGCAAGAAAGTCGCCGTGAGCGGAAGCCCGGCGCAAGAGAAAGGCGAGGCGATATGAGCAAGAAGGGGCTTTGTTTCCCGGGGACGCGTCCCGCCGATCGGCTGACGCCGGCGGAAGAGCAGGTCATGTGCCTCGCCGCAGGCGGCATGACGCGCAAGGAGATCGCGGCCGCGCTCGCCTTGCGCGACAAGACGATCGACAATCGCTTTCTCACCATCTTCGATAAGCTCGCCGCGCGCTCGATGAGCGAGGCGGTCGAGGCTTGGAGATCCTTGCGGGAGGCTGCTTGATGGCCGGCTCCGTCAACAAGGTCATTCTCATCGGCCATCTGGGCCGCGATCCGGAGTCTCGCACGACCGGCGCCGGCTCGCGCGTGGTGATTTTCTCGCTCGCGACCAGCGAAAGCTGGCGCGACAAAGACTCCGGCGAACGCCGCCAGCGCACCGAATGGCACAATGTCGTCGTCTACAACGAGCCGCTCGGCAAGATCGCCGAGCAATATCTGCGCAAGGGTTCGCTCTGCTATCTCGAAGGCCAGCTCGCGACGCGCTCTTACACCGATAAGGATGGCGTCGAGCGCAAGGTCACAGAGATTTTGCTGAAGGCCTTCCGCGGCGAGCTGGCGCTGCTCGACCGCGCCGAGCGCGCCGCGCCCGATGAGAGCGACTACGGCCGCGAGAGCGCGCGCCGCCCGCACGACGATCCGCGCATGGCCATGGGCGATACGCCGCGCGCGCCGATCTCGCAGCAGATCGACGACGACATTCCCTTCTGAGGAGATCGAGCATGCCGGACACGCAATCGATTCATATCCACGATCTCGCGGACTTTCACCAGGAAGGCGGCGTCTCTGTCGACGATCTCGCCAACGCCATTCAAATCTGGTCGATCCTGCAGCCGCTGCCGACGACGGTTCGCGACGTCGCCGCGAGCTTCAAGATCACCGGAGAGACCGTGCGCGCCGCCGTCGAGGGCCATCCTTGGATGTATCTTTCCGGCCCGGCCCATGATCGTCTCGCCAACATCATCGAGCACGAGGGTGAGTGAGCGATGGAGGATCTTCCCATCTTGCGCCTCACGAGGAGAGAATTTCGCGAGCTCCGCGAATATTCATGCTCCATTCCGACTGGCACAACGCCAGGGAAGCGTTGGAAAAGGCTCGACGGAGCCTTTGATCCTCACTGCAAGCAGCCTCGCTGGATGATCGGCGAATATGGCGATCTCGTTGGTAAAAACGAGATCATGATCAATTGGTATCGTCCGATCATCACGATGAGAGCGTCGACCTCGGAGGCGCGACCATGATCACGATCTCCGATCGGCAGCACGACGATCATTGCACGCTCGTCTTCTGCGGCGAGCTGTGGTGGATCACCGGCAAAGCCGGCGATGCGATCTCGCTGACGAGCAGCGCCGGCCAGTGCATCCTCGACATCAGCGCGGTCGATTGGGCCTCATTTGACGCGAGGGCAAACGTCATGCTGAGGGAAAATTTCCCGGAGTGCTTTCATGGCTGATCGCGCGACATATGCGCGCCCGGCGATCGGCGTTCGGCGGCCGGCCGGCAAAGGCTCGCTCTACCCCGACGGGACGCGAAGAATCGTCATCGCCTTCGACGAGGAGACATTTGCCGAAGTGCGAGGCATAGCCCTCCGCGAGAATTCCAGCTTCGCGGCCCAGATCAGGCAGCTGGTCGAGGAGGCGCTCCTCGACCGCGCCGAAAATGCGAAAGGGGCCAGAGGATGATCGCGGACGAATCTCCGACTTTCGCCCTCATCACCCCCGAGGAGGCGGCCAAGCGGCTCTGCGTCTCGAAAAAGACCTTGCTCGGCTTCGTCCAGGATGGTTCGATCCCCAAAATTCCGATCGGCCGCGGGAAGAAGCGTGAGCGCTGCGCCTTCGATCCGGCGGACATCGAGGCCTTTGCGCGCTCCCGCAAGCAGTTCGAGACGCCGAAATGTCAGTCTTCAAACGCCAAGGCCAAACGGTCTACAGCTACGACTTCCAGCTCGCCGGTCGTCGATTTACGGGCGGAGCTGGCACGGCGAACCGCCGCGAAGCAAAAGAAATAGAGGCTGCGGCCAAAGCCAAGGCCAAAGCCGACATCGAGGCCGAAAGGTCGGCCCAGGGCGCCCCGCTCACGATCGCCTCCGCCGCCGTCCGCTATTTCGAGGAGGTCGGCAAGCATCATGCGGCCTCGAATACGACGCTGAAAAACCTGATCCGGCTGCAGGATTATTTCGGCGACGGCAAGCGGCTCGATGAGATCACCGACGACGACATCGCCCAGCTCGTCGCCTGGCGGCGGGCGCAGACGGTCAAAGGCCGCCGCAAGATCGCCGATCCGGCGAATAAGGGAAAGATGATCGCGGCGCCGCTCGTCTCGCCGGCGACGGTCAATCGCTCGACGGTCGAGGTCCTGCAGAAGCTCTTCAATCGCGCCCGAAATTTTTGGAGCCGCTCCTTTCCCCGCGAGCCGAAATGGAGCCAGCATCTTCTGCCGGAGACGTCCGAGCGCGTCCGCGAGGTGCGGACAGGGGAGGAGGGCGCGCTCGAGGAGGCGATTCGGGCGGACTTATCGCCCTCTCGTCGAATTCGCCCGCGCCTCCGGCCTGCGCATGGCCGAGTGCCTGCTCCGCAAGATTGAGGTCGATCTCGTCGCCGGCCGCCTTCGGACGATCGGCAAGGGCGGCAAGGCGATCGACCATCCGATCACCTCGGAGATGCGCGCCATCCTGATGGCCGAAATGGCCAATCCGACCGATTTTGTTTTCACCTACGCCGCCGCCCGCGCCAAGCGGGACAAAAAAGGGCAGAAGGGCCACCCCAAGGGCGCCCGCCTGCCCATAACCCCCTCCGGCCTAAAAACCCTCTGGCGCCGCGCCAAGCGCCCCCGCGCCTCCGGCCCCTCTCTACCGTCCGACCTCCGCTTCCACGACCTGCGCCACGACTTCGCGACCAAGCTGCTCCGGGAGACCGGCAACCTCCGGCTCGTCCAGCGCGCCCTCCATCATTCCAAGATAGAGACGACGACGCGCTACGCCCATGTGCTGGACGAGGAGGTCGCCGCCGGCATGGAGGCCGCGTCGAAATCCCGCAAAAAGTCCCGCACAGCGGGATGATCCACATCATAACATCATGAATCAGCGAGAGTTCGCCGATCGTGAATATGAACCTGGGGGACAAGGGGTCGTGGGTTCGAATCCCGCCACTCCGACCATTGCTCATCTTGAGCATATGACTTTCGAGAGCGTGAGCGGATAGAGGCCGACTCGGTCTTTTCAAATCGTCCCCCGCCGTCAATCGAAAGTGAGCGAGCGTCGGCGCACGTCGGGTCGGCCGAATAAGGCAACCCGATGCATCTCGTGTCTACGATAACCTGTCCATTCTGCGGCCATAAATCCGCTGAAGCGATGCCGGCGGACGCTTGCGTCGTCTTTTACGAATGCAAGAAGTGCAAGGCGATGCTTCGGCCCAAGGCCGGCGATTGCTGCGTATTTTGCTCTTACGGCGACTCGCCGTGCCCTCCGATCCAGAGATCGCAAGAAAATGCGGATAACGATCGGTGCTGCCCTCGCGGATAGCGTGATCCCGATCATTCCCCTACGCCGAGAGCCGAGAAGGAATAAAGCGAGCGCGGGTCCGTGGCGGTTCGCGCTCGAGCCAGGCGCCCGCGACGCGAGCAATCCGCCGCTGTCAGTCCCGGCAGGGTTGATAATCCGCCATCGCGCGCGAGTTCGTTACGGTCGTAAACCATTAACGAAAGGCGCAGCCCATGTCCGAGACGCTCATCAATCTCATCATCCAGCTCTTTGCCGGCGCGGCCGGCGGCTCCGGCGTCGCCAAGGCCAATAAGAGTTTCGATCTCGGCCCAATCGCCAACGCCATCATCGGCGCGCTCGGCGGCGCGGGCGGCGGCTCCATCCTCACCTCGCTCATTCCGGCGCTCGCCGGGGCGGCGGGCAATGGCGGATTCGATATCGCCGTTTTCGCGGGACAGCTCGTCGGCGGCGGCGTGTCGGGCGCGATCGTCACCGCCATCGTCGGCCTCATCCGCAATGCTCTCGTTCAGAAGCAGCGGGCGTGACGCGCCAGCGCGCGGACCCGTAGACGCATCGGCCGAATATCGGCATACCGATTGCGTAGAACGCTTCCAAAAGACGCCCTCCTCGTGAGGGCGTCGGATGCGGGTTCGTGCGAAAGGCGAAGACAGTGGCCGATGAAGCATCAGTCTTGAAAGCGCTGGAGAGCGTCGCCGGTCCGGACGGCAAGTCGATTGTCGCGGCCGGCCTCGTCAGCGGAGTCAATGTGTCGGGGGCCAAGGCCTTCGTCTCGCTCACCGGCGATCCGGCGCGCGCCAAGGAGCTCGAGGTGCTGCGCGTCGCCGTGGAGGGCGCTGTGAAGACCGTGCCGGGGATAGAGGCGGCGATCGTGACGCTGACCGCCGAGCGGGCGCCGGCGCCCGCCGCGCCGCCGCCGGGACAGGCGCCGCAGCGCAAGACCATCGCCGCGATCGAGAAGATCAAATATATCGTCGCGGTTTCCTCGGGCAAAGGCGGCGTCGGAAAATCGACAACCTCCGCCAATCTGGCGCTCGGCCTCGCGGCGCAGGGCTGGCGCGTCGGCCTGCTCGACGCCGACATCTACGGCCCCTCCGCGCCGCGCCTGTTCGGCCTCAGCGGCAAGCCCGAGGTCGTCGGCAATAAGATGATTCCGCTCGAGGCCTATGGGATCAAGATCATGTCCATCGGCTTTCTGGTCGAGGAGGATGTGCCCATGGTCTGGCGCGGGCCGATGGTGGCGCAGGCGCTCGGCCAGATGCTGGGCGAGGTCGCTTGGGGCGAGCTGGACGCGCTCGTCGTCGACATGCCGCCCGGCACCGGCGACGCGCAGCTGACCATGGCGCAGCAAGTGCCGCTCGCCGGCGCGGTCGTCGTCTCGACGCCGCAGGATCTGGCGCTGATCGACGCGCGCCGCGGCGTGGCCATGTTCCAGAAGGTCTCGACGCCCATTCTCGGCATTATCGAGAATATGAGCTATTTCCTCTGCCCGCATTGCGGCGGCCGCACCGACATCTTCTCCCATGGCGGCGCGCGGAAGGACGCCGAGGCGCTGGGCGTCCCCTTCCTCGGCGAGGTGCCGCTCGATCTCACCATTCGCCAGACCTCGGACGCCGGCACGCCGGTCGTCGCCTCCGCGCCGGAAGGCCCGCATGCGGCGATCTACAAGGAGCTCGCCGCCAAGGTGAAGAACCTGCTGGAAACGCAGTCGCGCAAGGCGCCGCCGAAAATCGTCATCGGCTGAGACATGCGAAAAGGCCACGGCCGCCGTCTGGCGGGCCGCGGCCTTTTGCTTTTTCTCTTGGGCTGGTCAGGCGCGCTCGGCTCTCGCCGCCGCCGACCTGTCTTCAGAGATGGGTCGGGATGAAAGAATCGTCGCCGAGGTCGAATTTGTAGTTCCAGCCGATGGAGACTTCGGTTCCGCGCAGCCAGATATTGACGTTGGCGGCAGGATTATAGGCCCCGAACGGCGTCGCCGGCGTCTGCGGCAGCGCCTCGCGCCCGCGGACGCTGTTCTTGAAGCCATAGACGAAGGCGACGTCGATCGTCGAATTTTTGGTGATGGCGTAGCTCACGCCGGCGCTCGCGTGATGCGCATTGATGATCGGAGCCAGTATGTTCAGCGTCACGCTGTTCGTCGGTATCGGATTGGTCGCATAATGATAGCCGAGACGTAGGGCGAGCCCCGGCTGAGCGCGCCATTCGACGCCGAAGGACGCCGAATCGGTGTCCTTCCAGCCGAAGCCGGGGCCATTCGACGAGCCGAGCGAGTGATAGAGGACCGGGAAGCTCGGATTGCTCACCGAGGAGACGCCCGAATAGAAAATATGGCGCCAGTCGGCCATCACCGTCAGATCGGGCGTGACGTCATAGGCGACGCCGGCGGTGATCGAGGCGGGAATGTCGAAGCGCCCGCCATCGGCGAAAAGGCCGGCATATTTGGCGAAGCGCGTCATGAACATGGGCGTCGACGCGGCGGCGCCGATGCGAAATTGATCCGTCACGCGCCATTGCATGCCGAAGCGCATGCCGCCGCCGAAGGACCAATCGTAGCCATTGTCCGACAGGCGATACATGTCGCTCGAATAGGGCGAGAAGGATTTGAGGCCCTGGAGATTGATCATCTGCACCGCGATCGTCGGCGCTATGCCGATCGCCAGCGAGCCGAATTTTTGCGCATAGGCGAAGCTGGTGAAGGACTGCTCCAGATTGACGCCGGCGTAGCCGCCGCCGAACGGGCCGCCGAGCGGCGGGTGATAATGGCCGAAATCGAAAGAAGTGGCGATGCCGCCATTGCCGTAGGACGCCGTGCCCCAGGACGAATTGGCGTCGATCGGCGAAACATATCCGCTGTTCGGCACCGGAAAGATCGGACGGCCGCTGCGAATATCGCCGGGCGCCACCACTTTGGGCCGCCCCTCGGTGGAATAGCCGCGCTCGGGCATGAGGGCGGTGATGCCCAGATGCATCTGGCGCTCGAGATCGACAATGCCGGCCGGATTGATCGAGATCGCCATGGAATCCCGCGAATCGGCGACGCCGGCGCCGCCCAGCGCCTTCTGACGCGGGCCATAGCCGATCAGAAAATAGCCGTCCGCCGCGAGCGCAGGAGCCGTGAGAGAGACTGTCAGAGCCGTCGCCGAGACGAAATTACGCCAGGAATATCCGTTCATTATCTATCGCCCCGCCCCAGATTTCGGTCGCCGTTCACACGCCATTTAGAAGCACTCGGCAACCCGGCGGCGTTCTCATCACACGACTCACTATTGTCCGAGACCCTAGCAGAGCGCTCGCCCCGCGACAGCGCCGTCGCCCGGATTTCCGTGAATAATTCGAGGTCTGTCACGTTTTTGCCACAGCGCATGATTGCCGGCTTGCCGCGATCCGAGGCCACGGATAAAATCACGGCATGGCGAGGGGCGCCTCTCCGAGAGGAGCGGCTGAGAAGCACCCATCGAACCTGATCCGGGTAATGCCGGCGCGAGGGAAGGCCAGCAGGACGCGACGCCCGATTTTTCGGGACGGCGCGCCCGACTTCATCGCCCGCCGCCCATCCTCAGAACCAATGGAGCGCGACGATGAACGTGCAGGACAAGCGCCCGACGACGCCCCAGAGCGTGACCACCGGGCCGATCGGCGCCTCGCGCAAGCTCTATTTCGCGCCGCGCGGCCGCGAGGATATTCGCGTTCCCGTCCGCGAGATCGCGCTTCACCCCTCCGCCGGCGACGCGCCTCTGCGCGTCTATGACCCGTCCGGTCCCTATAGCTGCGCCGATTTCACGCCCGATCTCGCGGCCGGCCTGCCGGCGGCGCGACGCTGGCTGGAGAGCCGCGCCGGGCTCGAGGCCTATGACGGTCGCGCGGTGAAGCCGGAGGACAATGGCTTCGTCGGCGAGGATCGGCTGGTCCCGCCCTGTCCCGCGCCGCGCGCCATTCGCCGCGCCGCCGGCTCGGCGCCGGCGACGCAGCTCGAATTCGCGCGCGCCGGAATCGTCACCGAGGAGATGATCTATGTCGCGCATCGCGAGAATCTCTGCCGCGAGCGCGCCTTCGCGCAGGCGGGGGAGCGGATCGAGGCGGGGGAGGGCTTCGGCGCCGCGCTTCCGGCTTTCGTGACGCCGGAGTTCGTGCGCGAGGAAATCGCCCGCGGTCGCGCCATCATTCCCGCCAACATCAATCATCCGGAAGCCGAGCCGATGATCATCGGCCGCAATTTCCTGGTGAAGGTCAACGCCAATATCGGCAATTCGGCCATCACCTCCTCGGTCGCCGAGGAGGTGGAGAAGATGGTGTGGGCGATCCGCTGGGGCGCCGATACGGTGATGGATCTCTCCACCGGCCGCAACATCCACAACATCCGCGACTGGATCATCCGCAACTCGCCCGTGCCCATCGGCACAGTGCCGATCTATCAGGCGCTGGAGAAAGTCGGCGGCGACGCCACCAAGCTCGATTGGGAAGTGTTCAAGGACACGCTGATCGAGCAGGCGGAGCAGGGCGTCGATTACTTCACCATTCACGCCGGCGTGCGTCTCGCCCATGTGCCGCTCACAGCGGATCGCGTCACCGGCATCGTCTCGCGCGGCGGTTCGATCATGGCGCGCTGGTGCCTGTCGCGCCATTCGGAGAGCTTCCTCTATGAGCGCTTCGACGAGATTTGCGACATCATGCGCCGCTATGACGTCTCCTTCTCGCTCGGCGACGGTTTGCGTCCGGGCTGCATCGCCGACGCCAATGACGCAGCGCAATTCGCCGAGCTGGAGACGCTGGGCGAATTGACCAAGGTCGCCTGGGACAAGGGCTGCCAGGTGATGATCGAAGGCCCCGGCCATGTGCCGATGCACAAGATCAAAGTGAATATGGAAAAGCAGCTGCGCGATTGCGGCGAGGCGCCCTTCTACACGCTCGGGCCGCTCGTCACCGACATTGCGCCCGGCTATGATCACATCACTTCCGCCATCGGCGCCGCGATGATCGGCTGGTTCGGCACGGCGATGCTCTGCTATGTGACGCCCAAGGAGCATCTCGGCCTGCCCGATCGCGAGGATGTGAAGACCGGCGTCATCACTTATCGCATCGCAGCGCATGCGGCCGATCTCGCCAAGGGCCATCCCGCGGCGCAGGAACGCGACAACGCCATGAGCCGCGCGCGTTTCGATTTCCGCTGGGAGGATCAGTTCGACATTGGTCTCGATCCCGATACGGCGCGCCGCTATCACGACGAGACGCTGCCCAAGGAGGCGCATAAGGTCGCGCATTTCTGCTCCATGTGCGGGCCGAAATTCTGCTCCATGCAGATCACGCGCGATCTGCGCGAGGAGGCGGCGGCCATCGCCGAGCGGGAGAAGGGCTTCGCCGAAAAGAGCGCGGAATTTTTGGAGAAGGGCGCGCAGATCTACGTCGCGGAATGAGGCGCGCGACGGCGGTTTTCGTCAGAAAATGCGGGCGGGAGCTTTTTCTGCAATGCAGCGAAGGCTTTCTCCGCATCGTCTTCGGCGCGACACCGAAATGTCAATTACATTGACAGTCGCAGCGGAAACAGCCTATTTGCCCCGCGGGACGATGCGCCCTGTAACAAAATAAGGGACAAATGCTCCCACGTCCAAAAGAGGGAAACGGCAAATGAACATTCGCGCCATTGTGACGGCCGCTGCTCTGTCGCTCGGCATGGTCGGCCCGGTTTTCGCCGGCTGCGACATCAAGGATGAAGACAAGCAGGGCGTCTGCGTCGACAAGTGCTACTTCGAATACGTGTCCGTGAAGAACCGCTTCTCGACAGGCCCGGAGGGTCTCCTGAAGGCCAAGACGGACCGGGACGCTTGCTACACGAAGTGCGGCTGCGAGCCGGCCTCTGTGAAGGAGTAATCCTTATCGGATCGACGCGAGCCCGGCGGGCGCAAAGCTCGCCTCGAGGCTCGTGACGCCGCCGGGCGCGCGATATATCGCGCGCCCAGGAGGCTTCGGAGAGGAGGCCTCGGACAGACAATCTCGCGAGCGCTGTGCTCGAATTTCATACAGTCGCCGCGTTTCCAATATTGCGCTCGATGCGCCGACGCTGCGGATAACGCTCTCTCGCTCAGAAGAGGCGACGCCGCTCCCCCATCGTTCATCACTTCCGATTCGAGGCTGCTTCGTCGTCACGATCGACGGAGCTTTCGGTTGTCTCGCGCCTTGGACCCGCTATTGTGCGGCGCATGACTGAGAGACAGCAAGCCGTCATCGGCGTCGTCACCGCCTCCGACCGCGCCAGCGCCGGCGTCTATGAGGACATCAGCGGACCGGCCATCGCCGCCTATTTCGAGAAGGTGCTGACCACGCCCTTCCGCATAGAGCGGCGCCTCATCCCCGACGGCTTCGAGAGCGTGCGCGACACGCTCATCGATCTCGCCGACAATATCGGCTGCGATCTCGTCGTCACCACGGGGGGCACGGGGCCGTCGCCGCGCGATCTGACGCCGGAGGCGACGCTCGCCGCCGCGCCGCGCGAATTGCCGGGCTTTGGCGAGCTGATGCGTAAAGTGTCGCTGGCGCAGACGCCGACGGCGATATTGTCGCGGCAATTGGCCGCGCATCGCGGCAAATGCCTCGTCATCAACCTGCCCGGAAAGCCGGCCGCAATCGAGCTCTGCCTCGACGCGGTGATGCCGGCCGTGCCCTATTGTCTCGATCTCATCGGCGCGGCCTATATAGAGACAGATCCGGCGCGCGTCGCCGCCTTCCGCCCGAAAGGCAAATAGCCGCCCGATCGGGTGGGGCGTCTCCCCTTCTCATTCGCGCATCGGGGCTGTATAGACTGGCCGCCGGCTCGAGTGAGGCCGCGTGGATTCAAAAGGGGGGCGAAGCGTCATGAGCGATGTGCGGCTGGTCATCGTCGGCGCCGCCGGCCGCATGGGCCGGATGCTCATCGCCGCCGCCGGCGAGACGAAAGGCGTCGCTCTGACCGGCGCGCTCGTATCGCCCGATTCCCCCGTCCTTGGAGAGGACGCCGGCCTGCTGGTCGGGCGCCCCGCCAATGGGGTGCGCCTTTCCGCCGATGTCGCGGCCGCGCTGGCGACGGCGGATGTGGCCATTGATTTTTCGACGCCCGCGACGACTGTGGCGCTGGCCGGGCTCGCGGCGGCGGCCGGCGTCGCCCATGTCATCGGCACCACCGGATTTTCGGGCGAGGACCTCGCCGCTCTCGCCGCTGCGGCCGAGCGCGTTCCTGTGGTGCGCTCCGGCAATATGAGCCTCGGCGTCAATCTTCTCGCCGTGCTGGTGGAGCGCGCCGCAAAGGCGCTCGGCTCCGCCTGGGACATAGAGATCGTCGAGATGCACCACCGCATGAAGGTGGACGCGCCCTCGGGCACGGCGCTCCTTTTGGGCGAGGCGGCGGCGCGGGGACGCGAGATCGCGCTCGCCGAGCATAGCGCCCGCGCCCGCGACGGCCTCACCGGCGCGCGCCGGGAGGGCGACATAGGCTTCGCCTCGCTGCGCGGCGGCACGGTTGTGGGCGAGCATTCGGTTATTTTCGCCGGGGCGGGGGAGCGCATAGAGCTCACGCATCGCGCCGAGGATCGCGGCATTTTCGCGCGCGGCGCGATCGCCGCCGCAGTTTGGACGCGAGGTCGGCCGGCCGGCCTCTATTCTATGGCCGATGTGCTCGGCCTCGCCGGCGCCTGATCGCGCGCCGCATCGTTCGATTCGAGGGACATAGCCCGCATGGACCGTATTCTCGTCCTCCTCCGCCATGGCGAAAGCGAGTGGAACGCCAAAAACCTCTTCACGGGCTGGAAGAATCCCGACCTCACGCCCAAGGGGACAGAGGAGGCGCGGCGAGCCGGGCGGGAGCTCAAGCGCATCGATCTGCGCTTCAACATCGGCTTCACCTCGCTGCTGCTGCGCGCGCAGCACACGCTGGATCTCACCTTTCAGGAGCTCGGGCAGAGAGATGTGCCCGTCATCCGCAGCCGCGCGCTCAATGAGCGGCATTACGGCGACCTCTCCGGCCTCAACAAGGACGAGGCGCGCCAGCAATGGGGCGAGGAGCAGGTGCGGCTGTGGCGGCGCTCTTATGACGTCGCGCCGCCCGGCGGCGAGAGCCTCAAGGATACGGTGGCGCGTGTGCTGCCATTCTATTGCCAGGAGATTCTTCCGCGCGCCATGCGGGGCGAGCGTGTGCTGGTCGCCGCGCATGGCAATTCGCTGCGCGCTCTGGCCATGGTGCTCGACCGGCTGACGCCCGAATCGGTGTCCTCGCTGGAGATCGCCACCGGCGTGCCGATCGTCTACCGGCTCAACTCCGATTCGACCGTCGCCACCAAGGAAGTGCTCGACCGGTGATGCGCGGCCGCTCCGCGCCGGAGGGAGCGATCATGTCCGAGATGGCGCCTGGCGTTCGCCTCTATCGCGGCTATTTCGACGAGGCGGCGCAGCTCGCTCTGCTGCGCGAGCTGGAGCGGATCGTCGCTCGCGCGCCTCTGTTCACATCGACCATGCCGCGCACCGGACAGCCCTTCTCCGTGCGCATGACCAATTGCGGCCCGCTCGGCTGGCTCAGCGATCAGTCGCGCGGCTATCGCTATGAGGCGCGTCATCCCGAAACCGGCGAGCCCTGGCCGCCCATGCCGCAAATGCTGCTCGACGCCTGGGCGGCGCTGGCCGAGCATTCGCAGCCGCCGCAGGCCTGCTTGGTGAATTACTATGGGCGCGACGCGAAGATGGGCGCGCATCAGGATCGTGACGAAGCGGATTTTTCGGCGCCGATTTTCTCCGTTTCTCTCGGCGCCGATTGCCGCTTTCGCCTCGGCGGCGCGCGGCGCTCCGATTCGTCGCGGGCCTTCGTTCTGTCGTCGGGCGACGTGCTGACGCTGGGCGGGCCGGCGCGGCTGCGGTTCCATGGCGTCGATCGGCTGCTGCCGGAACTCGCGCCGAAGCTCGTCTCTCCGCTATTCGCCGAGGGCGGGCGCATCAATTTGACGTTGCGCCGCGTTACCTGACGATATTTCAGGCCCCGTTCAGGCGGGCGAGCATATTGTCACCAATAGCGCTCCGATATAGTTTCCCGGCCGCGGGATGAACGATCGGCGCTGGCGTCACGCCCGGGCCGGCAAAACCAAGATAGTCGGTTCCCAGGGGACGACGCTTCGAGGAAAGGAACGAGGATGAAATCTGTGACCAGACTGGCGCTCGCTGCGGGCGTCGTTTTCACCGCCATGGCCGGCCAGGCGATCGCCGCCGGCGATCCCGCGGCGGGCGAGAAGGTCTTCAACAAGTGCAAGGCCTGCCATCAGGTCGGCGAGACGGCGAAGAACGCCGTGGCTCCCGAGCTGAACGGCATCAACGGCCGTAAGGCCGCGGCGGTGGAGGGCTACACCTATTCCGACCCCCTCAAGAACTCCGGCATCACCTGGGACGAGGCCGCCTTCAAGGAATTCGTCAAGAATCCGAAGGCCAAGGTCGCCGGCACCAAGATGGTGTTCCCGGGCCTGCCGTCCGAGGCGGACCAGGACAATGTCTGGGCCTATCTCAGCCAGTTCGGCGCCGACGGCAAGAAGAAGTAATCCGAACCTTTCGTTCGGTTGGCGAAAGCGGCCCTCGCGGGCCGCTTTTTCTTTTGCCGGATAGGGGCTAAATGCCTTCGTGACATGGTTTCCGACCGAGCGGCTCGCGCTGCGCTCGCCGCCTTCCTTCTCCCCGCGCGCGGGGAGAAGGTGAGGATGAGGGGCTCGGGGCGTTTTCCGTTTCTGGCTCGCGCCCCGAGCCCCTCACCCCGGCCTTGTCCCCGCGAGCGGGGAGAGGGGGAGCGCGCCGAGACATTCGGCCGGAAGACCAGATGACAGTGTCGAGAGAGCCGAGTTGACGCGCAAGCCAGACGAAGTCCCAGCCGAGCTGATGCAGGAGCTCGCGACCTTGCCGGTGTTCTACGCGCTGGAGCGGCGGCGCGTCGTTGTCGCTGGCGGCTCGGATGGCGCGGCCTGGAAGGCGGACCTCGCCGCCGCGGCGGGGGCTTGGGTCGATGTCTTCGCGGCGTCTCCGTCGCCACGGCTGCAGGCCGTCGTCGCGGCGCGCGAGCGCCTCACGCTGCATGAGCGCGGCTGGCGCGCGGATGATCTCGCCGGCGCGGCCATGGCGCTCGCCGTCATCGAGGACGACGCCGAGGCGCAGGCCTTTCGTGACGCGGCGAAAGGGCAGGGTGTTCCCGTCAATCTCACCGATCGGCCCGCGCTCAGCGATTTTCTGATGGGCGCCATCGTCAATCGCTCGCCGCTGGTCATCGGCGTCTCCACCAGCGGCGCGGCGCCGGCCTTCGCCCAGGCCGTGCGCGCCCGGGTCGAGACGCTGATTCCATCGAGCTTCTCCGCCTGGACCAGAGCGGCGCGCGCCTGGCGTCCGCGCGTGATGGCCTCGGGCCTGGATTTTTTTGCGCGCCGTGATTTCTGGCGGCGTTTTACGCGCGAGGCTTTCGCGCGTGTCGAGCATGCGCCGCAGGACATCGACCTCGACGCGCTGCTCGAGGAGACGCGCCGCGCCGATGAAGCTTCCACGCGCGGTCGCGTCACTCTGGTCGGCGCCGGGCCGGGCGACCCGGAGCTGCTGACGTTGAAAGGGCTGCGCGCGCTCGTCGGCGCCGATGTCGTTCTCTTCGACGATCTGGTGCCAGCCGCCGTGCTCGATCTCGCGCGGCGCGAGGCGGTGCGCATCAATGTCGGCAAGCGCGGCTATGCGCCGTCGGTGAAGCAGGAGGAGATCACCGCTCTCTTGGTGAAGCTCGCCAAGGAAGGCAAGAATGTCGTGCGCCTCAAGGGCGGCGATCCGATGATCTTCGGCCGCGCCAATGAGGAGATCCACGCCATTCGCGCCGCCGGCCTCGAGGCGGAGATCGTGCCCGGCGTGACGGCGGCGCTCGCCGCGGCGGCGGCGCTCGAAGTCTCGCTCACCAATCGCGACACGGCGCGCCGCGTGCAATTCGTCACCGCGCATACGAGCGACGGCAAATTCCCCGAGGACATAGATTGGCGCGCGCTCGCCGACCGCCGCGCGACCACGGCCGTCTATATGGGCAATCGCACGCTTCCCGCTCTGTCGAAGCGCCTGCTCGAGGAGGGCATGGACCCTGCGACGCCGGCCTTTCTCGTCGAGCGCGCCAGCACGCCCCAGCAGCGCATCATCGCCGGCACGATTCATGATCTGCCGCAGCGCGTCGCGCAGGAGACGCTCGAAGGACCTTGCCTCGTTCTGATCGGCGCGACGCTGCGCGGCTGAGCGTTCAATATTTGAACGACAATGTCGCCGAGATCGAGCGCGGCTCGCCACGAAAGAGCGCGCCGCCGGAAGTAAAATTCGGCCGATCGGTGAGATTGCTCGCGCTCACATCGAGCTTCCAATGCTCGTCGAAACGATAGCCGAGCGAGGCGCCGAGCATCTGCTGCGGCGCGAGGGTGAAGCCATGGACATTGGGCAGCGTCGCCTCCGCCGCGCTGGCGTAATAATAGCTCGCGCCCAGCTCCAATCCGCGCAGCGCATCCCATTCAGGCTTGTAGTCGAGGCTGACGCTGAAGACGCGTCGCGGCGCGCCGAGGAGATCGCTGCCGGCTTGTGAGGGGACATTGGAGTCCTTGGCGACGACGGCGTGCAGAAAAGTAGCCGCGCCGCTCGCCTGAAGGCCGGGGAGAATTTCGCCGGAGAGATTGAATTCGACGCCATGGCTGTGCTGGCGGCCAGTGACGAGGGCGTAGAAGCCGCCCGGATCGGCGGGGTCGGCGATGGCGACATGGTCGCGCGTCACATCGAACAGGCCCACTTCGAATCGCGCCTTATATTCTGGAAAGCGCCGCTCGAAGCCGATCTCATATTGCGTGTCCTGCTGTGGCGGCGGCGCGTCGCCGCCTCTCACGCGCACGGAAATATTGGGAATGAGCGAGCGCCCGTAAGCTACGAAGAGATGCGTCTGCTCGTCCGGTCGATACAATATGCCGGCGCGGGGGCTGAAATAGCCGCGCGTTCCCTTGCCGAGCGTGGAAGAGGATGCTCCAGAGAGCGCGCCGAAAGGATCGAAGACGGTCTCGCGCTGCGCCAGCAGATCATAGCGGCCGCCGAGCAGAATGCGCCATTGCGGCGAGAGATCGACGAGATCCTGCGCATAGACAGAGCGGCTCCAGGCGCGCGCTGCGCCATTGGCCCATTGCGCGCCAGAAAAATCGACGCCGACCGGATAGATCGGCGCGCCTATGTCGATGTTCGGCAGCTTGTCTCGCGCGAATTTTTCGTCATGGCCGTAGAAATAGTCCCAATGCTCGAGGCCTAGAAATACAGCGTGGCCGATATCGCCGGTCATGAAGCGTCCGTTCAGCCGCAGCTGCGCGTCGAAGCTGCGCGACGCCTGATGCGTTTGCACCGGGCGGCCGAGCGTCACCGAATGGAGGCCGTCATAGCCCCAGCCCTGAAACCAGCCGTATTCGTTGCCGTTCAGCGAATAATCGACGACCGATGTGAGCGACCAGTCGGCGTCGAAGGCGTGCTCATAGGTAAAGGTGAAATCCGCGGCATTCGGCGTCTCATGCTCATAGACCGGCGCCCCTGCGTAGAAGGAGCGCGGCGCATGTAGAAAGATCGGCGCGGCCGGAGCGCCGTCGCGATAGACGAGGCGCGAGGCGCTATATTCGGCGCGCAATGTCGCCTTGTCGCCATTGTCGAGGATGAGCGTGCCCGTCGGCGCGATGAGAAAGCCGCGCGTGCGCACATAATCGACGAAGCTGCCGACGCTCTGCGCGAAGCCCGTCATGCGGAACAGCAGCCTCTGCGCGTCGTTCAGCGGCGCGTTCACGTCGAAGGTCGTGCGATAGACGTCATATGCGCCGATCGTCGCCGTTCCGCGCGCAAAAGTCTCCGTCGTCGGCGCCTTGCGTATGTAGTTCGCCGAGCCGCCATAGCCGCCGAGCGCCCTGCCGAACAGCATGGCGGAGGGGCCTTTGTAGAATTCGACGTGATCGACCGTCGAAAGATTGACCTCCTGCGAGGTGAAGCCATGCGCGGCGCCGTCGAACAGAGTGAGGCCGCCGGGAAAGCCGCGCATCACGAAGCCCGGCGAATAGCCGGAATCGGAGACCGACGCATTGACGAAGACGCCCGCGACATCCTTGCCGAGACTCTTCGCCTTCGGCGCGTCGTCCTTCTCCTTTTTTTCTCCCGGTCGCATCTGTGCGACGCCCACTCTCGCTTCCTCCGTCGCCTCCTCGCAAAGAGCGGACGCGGGCAGGGCGAAGACAGAGATCATCGCTATGTCGCGTAGGCTTCGCCGTAGACGATAGGAGGAAAGCGCGCTGGACGGCGCGTCTCGTCTCTCGCTCCGAGCAAGCAAAAACAAGGGATCTACGCTCGTCGGGCGACGCTCTGCGCGCGTCGCCCGAGAATATGCGTCAGGATGAAACCTCACATGAACCTCACGGCGAAACGCGCAGCCGAACAGAGCAGAACTCACTCCGGCGCAGCATGCCGCTCTCTTATAACGCACTCTATTTCGACTGCAATCGAACGACAAAATTCATCGGCGAATCTTTCACCAACCTGTCGTGTTACTTTCGCGAGACATTTCTGAAAACGCATGCGTGGTCGAATGCGCTTTGCGCGCCGCGCGCTTCTTCCACCAAATATAGACGCCGGTTACGGACAGCATGGCGATGACGAGGCCGAGCGCGCAGACGAAGACGCGATAGGAAAGGCCGAACACGCTCGCCATATGCAGAGCGACGAGCCAGGCGGTGATCGTATTGCCGGAGTGCTGGCCGGTCGGCAGATCGAGGCGGCGCAGCTCGCCCGTATAGGCGTCGAAGACGACGGAGGTGGCTCCATGCCTGTCGCCGACGTCACGAGACGAATGCGTGCGATATTCGAACACGCCTTTCTCCCGCAGCAGATACAAGGCCGCTGCCGGCCCGACGGAAAAACCATCGGCGGCGGCGTGTTCGCTCATCAGCCGGGCGCCTGTCGCCTGCGCGATCTCCCAGCCGAGCGGCGTCTTGTCGGCGGGCGGAGCGACGTCCGGCGTCGCGGCCCAGATCGGCTGCTCATAATGGAAGAACAAGCTCGTGATGCGCGCATAGACGCTATTGAGATCCATATAGACGCTGGACCAGGCGAAGATCAGCAGGGCGCCCCACAACCACAGGCCGCCGGCGCGATGCAGATCGAAATTCAGTCGATAGAAGGAGCTGCTGGTCTTCACCAGCCATGCGGGCTTCCAGCGCGTGAGATAGGAGCGCGCATTGGCGCGGCTCGGCAGGGGCAGCGTGAGATAGAAGGCGACGAAGCAATCGATCGTCCAGACGAGCGCGACAATGCCGAGAATCCATGCGCCCGCGCCGCCCATCGCCAGCTCGTAATGCAGGCTGTAGACGAAGGGCATTATGCCGGCGCGCGACGTCGGCAGACCGTTCCATTTTATGCGCTCGCCCAGTTCCTCTCCGGTGACGCGATCGAGCGTGATGCTGTCGAAAGGAAGCGGCGGCTCGCCGGGACGGGCGTCGACGCCGATCTGCGCGACGCCTTCCTCGCCGAGATAGACAGTGTTCACGCGCGCCTCGGGCGCGATCGCCTCGGCGCGGCGCAACAATTCCGCGGGTTCGAGCTCGACGCCGGCGTGGCGTCCGGGGTGAGCTTCCGGCGCGAAGAAATGATCGAGCTCGGGAAGAAAAGCGAGCATGCTGCCGGTCAGCCCGACAACGATCAGAAAAGCCGCCATCGTCAGACCGGTCCAGCGATGCAGCCACACCCAAAATGCGCGCGTCATGAAAAGCCTCCTGTTTTGTTTCCGCCGCAGCGAAAAGATCGCGCGCTTTTCGGCGAAGCGCAAATGTCACGGGAAGCTCGACGCGCGTCGGGAAATTTTGCCGGAGGTCATGTGAAACAGGCGGCCGGGACGACGCCCGGCGCGTATCGCCCTCGCCGAGAGCGCCGGCTCAGCGCAGCGCGTCCGACAGCGCCTCGAGGAAAGCGTCGCCATATTGCGCGAGCTTGTGCTCGCCGACGCCTTGCACGCGGCGCATCTCGTCGAGCGTCGCCGGGCGACGCGACGCCATTTCGATCAGCGTGCGATCGGGGAAGACCATATAGGCCGGTAGGCCGGCGTCGCGCGCCAGCTCCAGGCGCTTTTTCTTCAGCGCCGCCAGCACGCGCTCCTCCTGATCGTCCAGCGGCGCGCCGCGCGGCGCCTCGCCGCGCTTGCCGCGCGGCGCCTTCGCGGTCAGCGGATCGCGGCGCAGCGAAATCTGCGCGCGGCCGAAGAGAATATCCTCACCCTTCTGCGTCAGGTGAAAGCCGCCATGCTCCGTGCTCGCCAGAGCGCGCGCGGCGAAGAGCTGCCGCAGGATCGCGCTCCAATCCTGCTTGGAGCGATCCTTGCCGACGCCGAAGGTCTTGATGGAGTCGTGGCCGTTGCGGCGCACCGCCTCGCTGGCCTCGCCGATGAGAATATCGGCGAGATAGCCGGCGCCGAAGCGCTGCCCCGTCCGCATGGCGGCGGAGAGCGCCTTTTGCGCATCCACCGTGCCGTCATAGACATGCACTTGGCCGAGACAGACGTCGCAGCGTCCGCAAGGCGGGCTCTCCTCGTCGAAATAGGCGAGCAAGATCTGGCGCCGGCAGGAGGGCGTCTCGCACAGCATGGCGAGCGCGGAGAAGCGGTCGTGCTCTATGCGCTTGCGCTCATCGGGCACGTCTTTCTGATCGATCTGCCGGCGGCGGAAGGCCATGTCGTCGAGGCCGTAGAGCGTGAGCGTGTCGGCCGGCAGCCCGTCGCGGCCGGCGCGGCCGATCTCCTGATAATAGGCCTCGACGCTCGACGGCATGTCGGCGTGCGCGACGAAGCGCACGTCCGGCTTGTTGACGCCCATGCCGAAGGCGATCGTCGCGACGGCGATGATTCCGTCCTCTTGCAGGAAGCGATCCTGATTGCGATTGCGCAGCGTCTGCTCGAGCCCGGCGTGATAAGCGATGGCCCCATGGCCCTGCTCGGCGAAATAGGCGGCGAGCTTTTCTGTGCCGTCGCGCGAGGAGCAATAGACGATGCCGCTCTCGCCGCGGTGCTTGTCCAAAAAGCGCTGCAGCTGGCGGCGCGGACTGTCCTTGGCGGCGAAATTGAGCGCCAGATTGGGCCGGTCGAAGCTGTGCAGAAAGACATGCGGATTGGTCTTGAACAAGCGCTGGGCGATGTCGGCGCGCGTCGCCTTGTCGGCGGTGGCGGTGAGGCCGACGACCTGCGCGCCGAGCGTCGCCGCCGTCGCGCCGAGCTCGCGATATTCCGGGCGGAAATCATGGCCCCATTCGGAGACGCAATGCGCTTCGTCTATGGCGAGGCGCGCCGCGCCGGCGCGTTGCAGCTCGGCGATGAGGCCGGGCATGACCAGCCGCTCCGGCGAGACGAACAAGAGCCGCAATTCGCCGGTGCGAATGCCGCGGCGCGCCTCGTCATTCTCGGCGGCGTCGTTCATGGAATTGAGCGTCGCCGCCGGCACGCCATAGGCGCGCATCTGCCGCACCTGATCGCGCATCAGCGCGATGAGCGGCGAGACGACGACAGTGAGCTTGCCGTCGACGAGAGCGGGCAGCTGATAGCACATGGATTTGCCGCTGCCCGTGGGCATTATGGCGAGCACCGGCTCGCCGGCCAGCACCGCGGCGATGATCTCCGCCTGGCCGGGCCGGAAATCCTCATAGCCGAACACGGATTTGAGCAGCGCGCGCGCCTGTGGGGGGAGGGAGGGCATGGGAAGGAGTTAGCACGCCGGGGGACGGGGCGCGAGGGTGGCGCGGCAGGCGTCCGATTTCGGCCAAAGGAGACGATCCGTCACATTGTTCGCCACAATATGGGCGATCATTCTCCTGACCGCGGTTTCGCGTTCGATTTGCTTGCTTCTCGAGGATTTTGTTTCATGCTCATGAAATTCGACAATCACCTGCCGCTCGCCGCCCTCGACGTGATCGGCGCCGGCCAGACCGGCGGCTGGGGGAAAATCGCCATTTCGGTCGAGGCGCGCAGCGTCAAATATACCGATTCCGTCGCCGCGCCGGCCTCGCCCAACGCCTGGTGCTATATTCGTCAAGGCTCGCCGCAGGAGCGCGCCGCCAGCCTCGAGAATTATCTCGGGCCGATCGTCAATGTCACGCGCGGGCGTCCGCTCGAGGTGGTCTGGATCAACCGAATCGGCTCCATGCCGGCGGAAAAGCCCGGCGACGCGCGCTCGCTCGCCATGCCGCCGATCGATCCGCCGCCCATGGATCTCGCCGAGGACATAGACCAGTATAAATCGATGAATTATCCGGTCGGCGTCGTCGCCCATCTGCACGGCGCCAAGGCGCGGCCGGATTCCGACGGCTGGCCGCTGAGCCCGGCGAGCTTCGAGGGCAATCCTTATGGAATGCCGGCCTATCGCTCCTATTGCTATCCCAATGACCAGCGCGCGGCCATGCTGTGGTTCCACGACCATGGCATGGACAATACCGCGGTGCAGGTGCACGCCGGCCTCGCGGGCCTCTATTTCGTGCGCGACAATTCGGACGCCGAGCTGTTCCATCTCATCGGCGACGAGACGCAGGAATTGCCGCTCGTCATTCAGGACCGCTGCCTGAACGCCGACGGCGCCGGGGTGAGCTATCTGAAGGGCGTGCCGCTGCAGAAGGACCCGGCGACCGGCAAGCGCTCCTTCATTCGGCCGGAGTTTCTCGGCGACACAATTCTCGTCAATGGCCGGCCGTGGCCGCACGCCCATGTCAATCCCAAGATCTATCGCCTGCGCATTCTCAATGGCTCCAACGCCCGCAGCTATGCGCTGACGCTCGCCGATCCCGACGGAAAGATCGGCGGCAAGATCTGGTATGGCGATCTTCTCACCGCCATCGGCAATGACGGCGGCCTGTTCAGCCGCGGCGAGAAGCTCGAGGAGCTGGATTATCTCTTGCTGGCGCCGGGCGAGCGTCTCGACGTTCTGCTCGATCTCACGCAGATCGACAATGACGTCCTCCGCTCGCTCCATCTCGTCAATCTGTCGATCGCGGGCTATGACCCGGCGCAGCCGGAGCAGGAGCCGATCTTTCAGAACGACGCCAATTCCGTCTTCGCGCCGGGAACGCCGGAGGCGCTGAAGGCGATCGCCTTCACGCAAAAGAGCGACGGACCGCATGCCGATCTGCCGCTCGCCAATGTGATGGAGTTCCGCATCGTCGACGCCGCGCATACGCATGGGGCCGGGGGCGCCGCTGCGCCGGCGGCGCATCACGCCGCGACGCAGCCGCCGCTCGATCGCGTCACGCTCGACAAGATTTTGCTGCGTTACGCCGATGACGAGAGCTTCCGCTGGGACGCCAGCAAGCCCGCATTGACGCGCGCCAACGCCGATGCGCCCGTGGTGCGCAATCGCTTCGTGCTGCTGATGAATGACACCGCCGGCAAGGCCGATGTCGAGCCGGTCAATCCGATCACCGGCGGACCCTGGCGCGACACGCAAATGTGGGAGCTGCGGCCCTCCACCGCGCCCATAGGCGACGCCAGCGCCTTCACCGTGCCCTTCGACGCCAGATTGGCGACGCCTTGGGAGGAGGGCCAGCCCGCGGCGGGCGTCGCCTATCAGGTCTCGCGCGCCTTTTTCTTCGAGCCCGCCGATCCCAATCCGCCCCATGCGGCGCGCCACGCCGATCCGCTATGGCCGCTCGCGACCGACAATGTCGATCCCGCCGGCTATCCGCCCATTTATCGCTACGCGCATCTCTATCGGCACAATCCGGCGGCGGGGCGCGCTGTCATCCGTCCGCGCGAGGGCAGCTATGAGCGCTGGTATGTCGCCAATATCGGCAATGATCAGGCGCATCTCGCCGATGGCCTTCCCGATATGCATCCGTTTCATATGCATCTCGTGAATTTCGTCGTGCTGCGGCGTTTTCGCCTGCGCAAGGACGCCTCCGAGAACTCGGTCTTCGCGCGCATAGAGCGGCGGCTCGATTTCGACGGCGTCGTGCGGCACGACACTGTGCGCATCCAATCCAACGAGCTGGTCGAGTTGCTCGTGCATTTCCCGCGCGGCTATACGGGCGTCTATCCCTATCATTGCCATCTGGTGGAGCATGAGGACATGGGCATGATGCTGCATTTCGACGTGCAGCCCCAAGGCGCGCCCTGAGCCTCGCCTCGGCGCGGCGCCGATTCGGGCGCCGCGCTCTCGAGGCGCGACGCCTAGCCGCCCCGCTGGCGCAAACGCGTCAAAAAAGCGCGGGTTTCCGCCATAGCGGGGAAAAGGCGTTGCGGAGCGGGGCGGTTTCGCCCACCATCGCGCCATGCCGCTCGGACCCTATCCGCCCGAACTTTTGACCACAGCGCAAATGGCGCGCGCCGACCGCCTCACCATAGAGAGCGGCGTCGCCGGCATGGCGCTGATGGAAAAGGCGGCCGCCGCCATCGCCGCGGCCGCCACCGCCTTTCTGGTGAAGACGGCGGGGCGGCGCGTGCTGGTGCTGTGCGGGCCGGGCAATAATGGCGGCGACGGCTATGTCGCCGCGCGCATATTGCGCAGCCAGCGCTTCAAGGTGCGCGTCGCCGCGCTCACGCCGCCGGACACGCTCAATGGCGACGCGCGCTTGGCCGCGGCGAGCTGGGATGGCCGCGTCGAGGACGCCGCCACTTGCGATTTCAAAGGCGTCGATCTCGTCATCGACGCTTTGTTCGGCACCGGTCTCGCGCGTGATCTGGACGGGCCGACGGCGGAGCTGATCCTGCGTCTCAACGCATGGCGCGAGGAGACCAAGCAGAAGATCATCGCCATCGACATTCCCTCCGGGGTCGACGGCACCAGCGGCGCCATTCGCGGCGTCGCCGTGCAGGCCGATTCGACGGTCACTTTCTTCCGTCTGAAGTGCGGGCATCTTCTGCTGCCGGGCCGGCTGCGCTGCGGAACAATCTCCTGCGCCCATATCGGCATAAGGTCGAATGTGCTGGAGAAGATCCAGCCGCAGACTTTCGTCAACGAGCCCGCCGCCTGGCGAGACGCTCTGCGCCTGCCGAGCGTCGAGGGGCACAAATATGCGCGCGGCCATGCGGTGGTGGTCTCGGGCGGCGCCTCGCATACGGGCGCGGCGCGGCTTTCCGCGCTGGCGGCGCTGCGCGGCGGCGCCGGGCTCGTCACTCTGGCGACGCCGCAGGAGGCTTTCGCCATCAACGCGCCGGCGCTGACCGCGGTGATGCTGCGCGTCGCTGACGGGCCTGCCGGGCTCGCCGCTCTGCTCGAGGACAAGCGCAAGAATGTCGTCGCTCTGGGGCCGGGGCTCGGCGTCGGCGAGGCGAGCTGCGCTCTGGTCGAGGCCGCGCTCGCGCCGTCGAAGGAGCGCCGCGCGGCCGTGCTCGACGCCGATGCGCTGACCAGCTTCGCGCTCGCGCCCGATCGTCTGCGCGAGGCGATTCGCGCTGCGCCGGGGCCGGTCGTGCTGACGCCGCATGGCGGAGAGTTCGCGCGGCTCTTTCACGGCCAGCGCTGGGAGCGCACGATCAGCGGCGCGCCCATCTCCAAGCTCGAGCGCACGCGCGACGCCGCGCGCGATATCGGCGCCATCGTTATTTTCAAAGGACCGGACACTGTGGTCGCCGCGCCGGACGGGCGCGCGTCTATATTGGCGGAGGCTTCGCCCTGGCTCGCCACCGCCGGTTCCGGCGACGTTCTCACCGGCATTGTCGCGGGCCTGCTGGCGCAAGGCATGGAGCCTTTCGCCGCCGCTTCCTGCGCCGTGTGGATGCACGCCGCCGCGGCGGATGATTTCGGCGCCGGGCTCATCGCGGACGATATTATCGACCGCCTGCCGGCGGCTTGGCGCCGGCTGGTTTCGATTCAGCCCTAGCTCCCTAGATAGAGAGAAGCGGAAACGATGCGCGCGGTCGCGCGTTTCGCCGGGTGACGGCGGAGCGCGCATCGTCGTCTCGCATTCGCGCGGTCGTCGCAACGACACGTTCACGCGCTTCAATGAGGATGCGCGTCTTCCGACAAGAGGAGAGCTTTCATGTCCGATCTCGTTGTCATCGTCTATCCGACCGAGGCCAAGGCCGAGGATATTCGGCAAAAGCTGTTCGAGCTGCAGAAGGAATATGTGATCGAGATCAGCGACGCCGTCATCGCGGTCAAGGAGCCGAGCGGCCATGTGAAGCTGAACCAGCTCCTCAACACCACCGCGGCCGGCGCCGTGAGCGGCACCTTTTGGGGCGCGCTGATCGGGCTCATCTTCCTCAATCCGCTGCTCGGTGCGGCGATCGGCGCGGGCGCGGGCGCGCTCAGCGGCGCGCTCACCGATTACGGCATCAACGACGCTTTCATGAAGCAGCTCTCGGAGACGCTTCAGCCCGGCAACGCCGCGCTCTTCGTGCTGATCCGCAAGCTGACGGCCGACAAGCTGCTCGATGCGGTGAAGGGCACTGGCGGGATCGTGCTCAAGACCTCGCTCGATCACAATAAGGAGCAGGCGCTGCGTGACGCGCTCGCCGCGCATGTTTCGACGGCGGTCGCCGCGCCTTCGACGCCTTGATTGCGCCGAAGCATCCGAGACGCGGTCAGCGTCTCGGATGCTGCACGTCGGCCAGCGTGCGCAGCCGTCGTCCGGCGCCGGGGCCGGTGAAGACGTCGGCGCTTCTCACTGCGTCCGGGAAGCGCAGTCCCGTCTCCGTTTCGATTTTTGTCACCGGAACCTGAAAATTCTGGCCGGGCTCCGCGCTGTTCGGGCCTACCGGCAGCTGCTCGAAGGGAATGTTCAGAGCATAGTCCTGCTGGCTGACCAGATAGGCGCTCGAGTAGAGCGCGCCCCTGCGGTCGGCGACGACGACGACTTTCCAGAAGAATTGCGGGATCAGCACGCCGCGATGCTCTTCGTCGTCGGATCGGAACAGGGGGCCGGTGAAGACGCTGGCGCGGACATCTTCCTCGTCGGTATTGTAGAGAATGAAATTCTCGAGACCCTGCCAGAGGTCGGCGCCTTGATTGAAGCCCCAATATTGGGGCGAGCAATTGGTCCAGTGGAAGGTGTCGTCGTTCGCCTGCTTGGCTTCGCGAATCGCGCCCCAGACCGGGTCCAGCCGGCGCACCAGATGGCCGCGGTCGAAGTAGTTCTTCCCCGGCACGGGCTCGTTTCCGTAGAGTTCGTCGCCGTTCTGCAATTCCTCCGGCAGGCGCGGGTCATAGTACCAGGCGTCGGCGCCGCGATCGAGATTGACCCATTTGGCGCCGTCTATGTTGACGGCGGTGAAAAAGGCCAGCTTACGCTTGGGGTCGCCATTGAAGACGACCGAGAAGTGCAGATAGCGCAGAACGTCGTCCGAGGCGCCGGCGATTTTCGCCGGGCTGCCGAAGCGCAGCGCATTGGGGCCGAGCGTCGGCAAGGGCGCGGCTACCGGGAGAAAATTCGGGTCATAGCCTTTTCTGCCGTCGAAATAATTGGCCGGATGCGTGCGCCGTTTCGGTGCGCGCGCAGCTTCCAGCGCGGCCGATTGCGCGACGAGGATCGTCGGAGCGCCGATGATCGGCGGGCCGACGATGCTCTGCAAGGGCTGCGCGCCTGGAAAGGGCGCAACGCCGGATGCGTCGGCGAGCAAGTCTCCAATCAGCGCGGAGCGCGGCGTCGCCGAGGATTTGACCTGCTGCTCGAGGTCGGCGAGCAGCTTGGACACACGCACGCCCTCATTGGCGATCCATTTGATCTTCTCGCCCTCGAGCCGCCGCGCCGTCGTCGCCGGGGCGGTCGATCCGTCGGCGAGCGTCCAATGCTCGACGCCATTGACGATCGTGCGCTCCGGCACGCCGGCGTGATGGAGGCAGACGACCTGCCAGGCATCCGTGCACACGGGCGCGCCGGAGGAGCCGGGCGCGGTGTCCGACGAATACCAGAGGAAATCGTCCTTCGAAGAATCTCTCTCGTCGCCATATTTGACGATCTTGTTCTCTCGCAGCGAAATGCGCTTCGTGCGCGCGTCGGGGTGCTGGATGATCGTGACGTAATTGCCAGTGTCGATCTTGCCGGTGCGCGCGTCGAGACGCAGATAGCCGAAATCGGCGAGCGCGGCGCCGTCCTCGCTGCGCTCTGCGACGACGACGATGGTATAGTCCAGACGATTTCTCGGACTGGTGACGAAGCCGTCCTGAGGCGACAGGGCGAAGCGGGTGCTGCGGCGCAGCCGGCCCGAGCCGTCGAGCTCGTAGCCGAACTCGATCGTCGCGCGCAGCGCGTCCTCGGGCGTGGGCAATACGTGATTATTGGTCAGCAGCAGGCGCGGGCCGATCAGAAAGCCAGTTCCCCATTCGCTCCCATTGCCGACGAGGGCCGGCGCATTGATGCGGCACACGGCGCGCGCCGCCATGAGGCCGCGTTCGAGATAATTGATCTCGACGAGATCATTCGCGCCGATCAGCGCTTCATAGGCGTCGAAATCGACGCCCGCGCCGGCGCGCACGCGATGCACGATCTGATCGACCACACGGGCGGAATCCGGCGTCGGGCGCGGGGCGGCCTGTCCAGATCGGATCTGGTCGCGCAATTCGGCGTCGTCGAACTTCGATTCGATAATCATTTCGAGCTCCAAATAAAATTAACGATCGATATTAGCGTGAGCTCGACGATAGATTTATGACGGATAACGACGTCGGACGAGGCCGCTCAGGGCGCAAATCCCTCGAAGACGATCTGATCGGCGAAGGCGAGAGCGGCCTTCGCCTGTTCCGCGCTGCGCACCGTCCATGTCGTCACCGGAACGCCGAGCTCCTCGCGGCAGCGGCGCGGAATCGCATGCGGCAGATCGGCGACGTTCCAGGAGAGAAAGTCCGGCCGCGTGCGCGCGACATGGGAGAATTTCGTGAGCTCCTCCCGCTGCGCGGCGGTGAGAAAGCTCCAGTCCGGCCCTTCGTAAGACGCCTCTGCGACAATGCCGAGCGGAACGCCGGAAATGCCCAAGCTATCGAAATGCGCGCGCAATTCAGCGATCGGCGCGGGGTCGAAGCTCTCGATCGCCACGGCTCCGCGATAATGTGCGACAATATCCGCGACATTGCGCGCAAGGGCGGGATCGCCGTCGAAACGGCTCTTGATCTCGATGAAGAGCGGAACATTTCCGCCGATCGTCGCGAGAAGATCGCGCAGCGTCGGCACGCCTTCGCGCGTTCCGCGCAAGGTGAGCCGCGCGATTTCGAAACGAGTCAGCGCGTCGAGACGGCCGGTCGCATCGGTCAGGCGCTCCAATGTCTCGTCGTGGAAGACGACGACCTCGCCATCGGCGCTCGCCTGCACGTCGCATTCTATGGCGTAACCGGCGCAGGCGGCGGCGCGCGCCGCCGACAGTGAGTTCTCGGCCACGCCTTTTGCGAGATCGTGCAGGCCTCTATGCGCGATCTTATGTTCCGTGAGCCAAGGGTAACGGCCGCCGCCGCCCGGGCTCATCGGCTACGCCAAAATCTCGAAGGTCGCGTCCACCTCCACCGCGGCGTCGAGCGGCAGCTGGGCGACGCCGACGGCGAAGCGCGCATGGCGTCCATTCTCGCCGAGCACAGCGGCGACGAGATCCGACGCGCCGTTCAGCACTTGCGGAATCTGGCCGTAATCGGCGGCGCTGTTGATGAATCCGCCGAGCCGCAGCACGCGCAGTCTGGCGAGATCGCCGCCCGCCGCGACCGAGGCTTGCGCGAGGAGATTGAGCGCGCAGATGCGCGCCGCCGCTTGGCCGGCCTCGAGCGCGACCGAGGCGCCGAGCTTGCCCTTATGCGCGGGATCGATCGCGCCGCCGGCGCCGACCGGCAATTGTCCCGAGACGAAGACGAGATTGCCGGAGCGCGTCCAGGGCACGTAATTGGCGACCGGCGCCGCCGGAGTGGGGAGGGTTAGACCCAGCGCCTCGAGCTTTTCGAGCGGCGTCTTCGCTGTGTCGGACATTGCGCATCCTTTCCGAATCTCTGAAGAAATTTGCAGCTTTGCCGCCGACCGTAATTTGGCCAAGGTCGGGAGGCAATGCGTCGAGCGAGACTTCGCCTCGACATCTCGCTCGTCCGAGATAGAGTGGACGTCAGCGCGGGCGCCGCGCCGCGACGACCCGCCGGAGCGAAAATAGAGCCCTCCGGCCCCTGTCGTCGTCGACGCGAAGCGCCGGGAGACGCCGGACCCGAAACCAACCAAGAGCGCGACAGAGGGAGAAAGACCCCATATGGCTCAAAAATATCTCATCGGCGCGACGCTCGCCTGCGCCTCCTTCCTCGCGCTCGCCGCCCATGCCGAGAGTGCGGCCACTGTGGCGGCCGTCACCGGCCATCCGCAGCTGACGCCGCATCGCGCCGTCTATGATCTGACGCTGGCGCAGGCCTCGGGCAGCAAGGCGCCGACCTCGGCGCGCGGCCGCATCGCTTTCGATTTCACCGGCTCCTCCTGCGAGGGCTGGGTGCAGAATTTCCGCCAGATCACCGAGCTGCAGCCCGCCGAAGGCCCGCCGCGCCTCTCCGACATGCGCTCCGCCACTTTCGAGGCCGGCGACGGCAAGGATTTCCGTTTCCGCATCGAGACCAAGCTCGACAATGTCCAGGCCGAGGACATAGACGGCAAGGCCAAGAAGAAGACCGGCGCCGCGCTCTCGGTCGATCTCGCCCGGCCCAAGCCGTCGACGCTCTCGCTGGACGGCGGCGCGCTGTTCCCGACCGAGCATCTGCGCCATATCCTCGCCGCGGCCCTCTCCGAGGAGCGCATTCTCGAGGCCAAGGTCTTCGACGGCTCCGGCGACGGCGAGAAGGTCTTCGACACGATGAGCGTCATCGGCCGGCCGACCAGCAGCGTCGTCACCGAAAAGGCCGCGCAGATCAAGGAGCTCGAAGGGCTCAAGCGCTGGCCGGTGTCGATCTCCTATTTCGAGCCGGGCAAGCGCGACGAGCAGCCGGTCTATGTGCTGTCCTTCGACCTCTATGAGAATGGCGTCTCCCGCGCGCTGAAGCTCGACTATGGCGATTTCGCGCTGACCGGCGAGATGACCGAGCTCTCCATTCTGCCGAGCGCGGCCAACTGCAAGATGTGAGGCTTCGGGCCGAGCTCGCGAAAAAAGAAAGCCCGGCGCGTCGCGTCGGGCTTTTTCGCTTCATCAGGCGGCGCGGCCCGCCTCGGTCGCCTTGGGGACCTCGATCAGCTTGCCGCTCTTCACATCATAGATGAAGCCGTAGATGGGAATATTCTTCGGCGTCAGCGGATTCTCCCGGATGCGCTTCACATCCTGATAGACGCTCTCCTCCTGCGACTCGATGGTGAGCCATTTCACGAAATGGCCCGCCGTGCATCCGCCGCCATGCTGGGGATTGGACCATGTGGTCCCGTCGAAGGCCGCGGTGGCCAAGCTGTCGTCGAGAAGATCGGCCATCACCTCGTCGCAGAACAGCTCCATGCCGCAATCGGAATGGTGGATCACGAACCATTCGAGCGTGCCGAGCAGCTTGTGCGAGATGATCAGCGAGCGAATGGCGTCATCGGAGGCGCGTCCGCCGGCGTTGCGGATCACATGCGCGTCGCCTTCGGAAAGGCCGGCGTATTTGGCCGGGTCGAGGCGCGCATCCATGCAGGTCAGAATGGCGAAACGCCGCGCCGGCGGCAGAGCGAGCTTCGCCTTGTCTCCGAAATCCGCGACATATTTGTCGTTCGCCGACAAGACTTCCGCGAGAATCGTCATTGGTCCCTCCCATTCGGCCATTCACCGTCGAGGGTTTCTATGGCGCGGGCTTTTGACGGCTGAAATGCAGAATTTTCATGAAGCCATGAAATGCGTGCATAAGTCGAATCACGCCTCTCGATAGGCGAGCAGCATCAGGCCGGCCAGAGTGAAGGCGATGGGCCAGACGATGCCGGCGATGCGCGCGCCGCGGCCGTCCAGGCGGATCTCCAGCCAGCGGGCCGAAGAGGCGAGCAGGCCGACCAGCGCCAGCGGCGTATGCGTGACCTCGATCAGAAACTCTTCCCTTATGTTGGAGAGCCCATGCGAATGGGCGAGCAGCAGCGCGCCGCCGACGCCGGTGATGAAGGGGAAGGCGAGCGGCGCCCATTGCGCCTTCACGCGCCGCGTCCGCACGCGCCACTCGAAGATTCCGAAGCCGATGATGAGCGCGAGGAAGATGCGGTGCTGCGCGATCTCGGGGTCGCGCAGGCTCTCGATGAGTCCGAGCTGGCCGAGCGGCCAGACCGCCTCGTCGGCGCGCAGGAAGAGAAAGCCGGCTAGGCCGAGCATCAGCATCGGCCAATGACGCGCGAGCGGGGCGAGGCGACGCCAATGCTCGAGCAGCGCCAGCAGCCCCATGGCGGCGACGAAGAGCCCGGCGATGTGGTGGTTATATTCGGACCAGGCGATGTCCTCGGCGTTGCGCTGCGCGGCGATGGAGGCGGTCACCGCGTCGCTCGCCTCCGTCGATGACGTTTCATCGGCGCGCGCGGTCTGGACGGGCGGCAGCGAGACGGAGAGGGTGGAGTGATCCGGGCTCTCGAGGCGCGGCGGCCATTGCGGGGTCAGGCGCTCCACGATCTCGGCGAAGCTCACCCGGTCGCGCGCGAGATCGACGGCCGGCGGCAGCGAGGAGAGCGAGGCGGCGGCGAAAACAACCGTCCAGCCGACGCCGATCTCCACCTCCGCGAAACGACGCAGCCGCGCGAAGGCGTCTCGATCGGCCGGGGAGCGGCGGACGGCGAGGAAATTGAGCGCGCCGAGCGACAGCAGGCCGGCGAAGAGGATGGTCTTGGCGCCCACCATCACGCCATAGGCGGCGCCGTAGAAATTCTCGACCGCGCCGATATAGACGATCGACATGGCGACGCCGCCGGCGGCGATCATCGCCACGGCGACCGTGGAGAGATGCGAAAAGCGCAGGCCGATGGCGCGCTGCGCCTCGCCATCCGAGGCGCGGGCCAGCGCCATGAGGAAATAGGGAATGCCGCCGATCCACAGAGCGACGCCGGTGAGATGCGCGAGTTCCGCGGCGACGAGGCCCGGCGGATTGTCCAGCCGGCTGACGGCGTGCGTGGCGCCGAGCCGGGCGCAGATCAAAGCCGCCGCGAAGGCGGCGAGGGGCAGGGGCTGCGCTACGCCGCCGCGAATCGCGAAGGCGAGCGCGAGGGCCGGCGCCGCCGCGAGCGCATCGGCCTTCACCGCATCGGCGGTGAGCGCATCCGCGAAGGAGAGCTCCAGCGCGCCGACGAGCATGGTCGCGAGCGCCGCGGCGTCGAGAGAGACGAGACAGGCGAGGGCGATCGCGCTCCAAAAAACGATTCGTCCGGCGCGCGCGGCGATGGGCTTCGCCGCCGCGCCGAGCCGCGGCTCCAGCGGCTCGGCGATGAGCAGCAGAAAGGCGACGCCGCCGACGGCGAGCGACAGCGCCCCCGAGATGGAGCCGCGCAGAATGACGCTGAGAAAGCCGTAGATTTCGATGAATTGCTGCATGGCTCAGCGGCCGACGCGAAAAGAGATGTCGCCGCGGGTGATGTGTCCGTCGACGCTCAGCACCTGCCAATGCAGCCGATAGGCGCCGTGCCGAAGATCATGCAGCCCGGCGCGCAGCTCATCGGCGGCGCCCTCGAGCAGCGGAAGCACAGTTCCATGCATGTCCGGCGAGACCAGCAGCAGCCGCGAGCGGCGAGCGTCGATCCGGCAGTTGAATCTCAGCTCCACATCGAGATCGGGTCCAAAGACGATCTGCGCTTCGCGCGGCGTCGATTCCGAGAGGACGGCATGCGCCTGCGCAGGCCTCGCTCCGTCGATCCAAATCGCCGCCGCCGCCGCCCCGCCGATCGCTAAGACGATATCACGCCCCCTCATTCCAGCCCTGCGCTCCTTTGTCATCGCCGGCGGCTGGACAATAGCGCGGGCGGCTGGACCGCGCGCGGCTTTTTTGCGGGCGCCCCCGCCGCGTTGACCGGCGCGCGCGCCGCGACTAGCCTGCCGCCCGCAGCATGAGGATCGATGCAAATGACCGCGCCAGACAGACTTTCTCCCACCCGCTCGTTCCAGGGCCTCATTCTGACCCTGCAGAATTTCTGGGCGGCGCAGGGCTGCGTCATTTTGCAGCCTTACGATATGGAGATGGGCGCAGGCACATTTCACCCCGCGACCACTCTGCGGGCGCTCGGCCCCAAGCCTTGGAAGGCGGCCTATGTGCAGCCGAGCCGGCGCCCGAAGGACGGCCGCTATGGCGAGAACCCCAATCGGCTTCAGCACTTCTATCAATATCAGGTGATTCTGAAGCCCTCGCCGTCGGATCTGCAATCGCTCTATCTCGCCTCGCTGGCGGCGATCGGCGTCGACGCGAAGCTGCATGACATCCGCTTCGTCGAGGATGATTGGGAGAGCCCGACTCTCGGCGCCTGGGGATTGGGCTGGGAATGCTGGTGCGACGGCATGGAGATCTCGCAATTCACCTATTTTCAGCAGGTGGCGGGCTTCGATTGCGCGCCTGTCGCCGGCGAGCTGACCTATGGGCTCGAGCGGCTCGCCTGCTATCTGCAGGGCGTCGATTCGATCATGGAGCTGAATTTCAACGGCGGCGACGAGGACAAGGTCACTTACGCCGATGTGTTCCTGCAGGCCGAGCAGGAATATTCACGGCATAATTTCGAGGCCGCCGACACAGAGAAGCTGTTCTCCGATTTCCGCGCCGCCGAGGCCGAATGCCGCAAGCTGCTCGCCTTCGGCGACAAGGGCGAGGGCGAGCGCCATCTGATGGCGCTGCCCGCATATGATCAATGCATAAAGGCCAGCCACGCTTTCAATCTGCTGGATGCGCGCGGCGTGATCTCCGTCACCGAGCGGCAGAGCTATATTCTGCGCGTGCGCGAATTGGCGCGCGCCTGCGGCGCCGCCTGGCTGCGCACGGAGGGCGGCTCGGCGGCGGCGTAGACCAAAAGGCCCCTCCGGGCGAATACGAACAGTTTGACAAATGTTCTTTTTATGTTCTAATTTTGTTCTTGTCTTTCTTCGAGGCTTTTCGTGAGGGGCGTCATGTTCGTGATCGATCGAGTCCAGGACCGGGGCGGAAGGCCGGCGGCCGAAGCATCGGTCATTCGCGGAGGCGGATTGGCGGCGCTACATGCGACGCCTCTGCGCGAGCGCTTCTATTCCTGGCGCGCCGGCCGCGGCGAGCGCTATGTCTGCACGATATTTTCGGCGGAGGAGGAAGCGCTGGTGGCGGGTTTCGCCCGCGCCGTCGTCATCGGCGTGGCGCGCGAGGGCGCGGAACGCCGGCCGGTCTGCGTGCTCTCGACCGAGGAATTCGATGCGCCGAGCGGCCGCCTCGCGCGCGCGGCGGCCGTCGCTCTCGGCGTGAACGAATGGCATGTGCGCTTTTGCGCTCTGCCGGTCGAGGTCGCGCGTCACCTCGCCAAAGCCTTGCTGAACTGAGCTTTTTCAGGCGCTCTCGGCGAGGGAGGCCGTCGGCGCCGAAAGTCGGCGCACGATCTCGGCGAGGGCCGGATCGTGAATGTCGAGCTGCTGAAGATGCGCGTGCGTGTTGCGGACGTAGGAGGGGTTGTCGCCCGAGGCGCCGACGCCGCTCTCCACGAGCCGGGTCATCTCGTCGATCGACAGGCGCCCGGCATATTGCTCATGGGCGCGATCGACGATGAAGGCGAGCGCGCGGGCCGAGCCGCCCTCGGCGAAGCGCAGCCCCACATTGCGCTCGATATAGACAGAGGTCACCAATTCGCGGGCGCGCAGATAGGCGATCGTCTCCTCGCGCGCAGCTCCGGCGATCCGAAAGGCGACGCCGAGGCAGGAGCCGCCATAGTCGAGGCCGAGCACCAGGCCCGGGCGCTCCCGCGTTCCGCGGTGGACATGGGAGAAGACGCAGAGCGATCGGTGGTAGCCATGCACCCAGGCGAGGGCGCTTTCGAGAAATTCGAAACCCGGCCGCCACATCAAGGAACCATAGCCGAAGACCCAGAAATCGCCGTCCATCGTCGCCATCGATCGTAAGCCTCTCCTTTCGCGCTTTCCCTTCGATTCTGCCGCCCGCTAGAGCTTATCGCGTCTCGCCGGGCCTGCGCGTCACAGCCTGTGATCCTCGATCGTCGCCAGCAGCAGCACGACGATGCTCCACACGATGGCGAAGGCGAGGAAGATCAGCAAGGGGTAAGTCAAGCGGTGCGGATAGCGGGAAATCTCCGGCGCCGCCGGGGGAACGAAGACGGTCAAATAGATGCTCTGCCGATTGGCGCGCAATTGCGCGCGATCGAGATCGGCCTTGGAGAGCGCATAGAAGCGCTCGGCGAGCGCCTTGCGCACCTCGAGCTCCTCGAACTTCGCCAGAATTCCAGCCACGGTAGAGCTGGAGGAGCGCGCGCCGTCATTGGAGGTGAGCTTGCCCTTCAGCTCCTTGATCTGCTTCTCGGCGGAGTCGAGCTGCTCGCGCAGCACGCGCACCGTCGGCGCGTCCGGCGACAATTCATGTCCGGCGACGAAAAGCTCGCTCTCGAGCTTGATTTTCTGCGCGACGAGCGGCGCCAGCAGCTTGCCGATCTCGGTTCCGGTCAGGGTCGGGTCGATGACGCCGAACTCGTCGCGGAACTTGTGCAGATCGGACAGCGTCGCCTGCACCGCCTCGAAGGAGCGGCGCACGTCTCTCTCCGCCATTGCGGTGGCGTCGCGGCGCGCGCGCTCGGAGATGCGATTGACCAGCGCCTCGCTCGCCGCGACGATGGCGTTGGCGAGCGCGTAGGCGTCCTCCTTGCGGAAGGCGCGGACATTGACGGTGACGAGGCTGGAATTGGCGTCGACCGTGGTCTCGACCATGGATTGCCAATAGTCGGTCAGCTGCTCCATCGTGGCGTTGCGGCGCAGGCGCGCCCAGAAATCGGCCTCCGGCCGGCGGTAGAGAGCGCGCAGATCGAGCTTGGCCATCACATCGCTGACGATCGCGCGGCTGCGGATGTAGCTCGTGACGATATAGGCGTTCTGCCCGGACGGCGTGAAGGTGAAGGCCGCCGACTCGCCCTTGGGCGTCGCGACGGCCTCAAGCTCGATCGCGCGCACCGCGAAACGCGTCTCGACCGCGAATTGGTCGGCGGCAAGAAAGGCGAAATAGACCGACGCCACGAAGGACGGAATGATCACGAAGGCGATGAAGCTCAGCCACAGCGGCGGAATGCGCGTTCGGCTCTCGAGCGCGCGATTGGCCTCCATCGCGATCCGCTCGACCTGGTCGACGATCTGACGCGCGGTCTCCGGCGCATTGGCGAGCGGCCGCAGCCATGCGGCCGGCACCAGCGAGCGCGCGGGCTTCGGCTCCAGCTTCGGATCTATACGCGAGCGGAGGCGCTCGTCGTCGAGCGGCGGCCTGGTCTCGATCATCGGCGCCCGCCGGCGATCCGCGCCTGGGTCGGCGCGCGCTTTGCCGCGTCAGCAATCTTCGTCAAAAGGCCTCCTCGATCGCCGCTTTGGCGGTTTGGTAGATTTCGAGGTCCTGCTCCAGCAGCAGATCGACCTCCGGCAGCCGGCGCAGCTCCCGCGCCAGCTCGCCCACCGCCGCGAAATGCGGCAGCGTCGGCAGAACGCCGGGCTCTATGTCGAGCAGGGCCTCCACCTCCTCGAGAAAACGGTCCTGACTTTCCCGCAGCCCGACAACAGAAAAGCTGGCGAGAGCGGCGAGCGCCTTGGCGACGCCGTTCTTGGGCGGCGGTTCGTCCAGCGCCTCGGAGGCGAGCTGCCGCGTCAGCGGATTGGCGAGCGCGCCGATGACGTCGCGCGGCATCGAGTCGAAAGCGCGCCGCAGGCCGGAGCCGTCCGGCTCGATCTGCTGCGCGAACTCGATCGCCCGTTGATAGGTGAGCATGTCGCGCGGCCCCAGCAGCTCCTCGCCGAAGCGCGAGACATGCTTGAGCGTCAGCAGCCGCTCGGCGAGCTCGAGATAGGGGTCGTGCATCAGTATGATGGAATTGAACTTGTCTTGCAGATAGTTGGAATAGCTCGAGAAGGTCAGGCGGCCGCTCACATAGAGCGAGTTGACGTTCTCGAGCATGAAGACCTGCAGCGCGGTCTCGCGTCCATGCCGCTCCACGCCCTTGTGGAAGAACTGAAATCTATGCTCGACCTTCTCGTCCAGCCGCCACAGCGGAAAGAGATGCGTCTCCAGCCGAAACACGCGACGATGCGTGACCTCCGAGCTATTGCGCCGGCGGTAGATCATGATGCCGGATTCGGCGTCGCGAATCTCGAGGCTCTGATTCGACACGAGGTCGGGAACGATCGAGCTGTCGACGGTGAAGCCGCACAGGCCGGTGGCGTGACGGCCGGCGGCCACCAGAGACGGCCGCGCCTCGCGGCAGGGCAGCTCCGCGATCTCTATGCCGCTCTGAGTGATGCGAAGCGTCGGCGAGGCGGTATAATCGTCTGGAACGACATAGCCGACGATCTGGTCGCCACGGTCGGCTTCTATGTTGAACAACATGAGCCCAATTCCGTTTCCGGCCCGTCTCGCTCTCGCCGGCGTCCTTCAGCGCCCGTATCGGGCGGGGCGCCGATCGGCGAATCGGCCGCCTCGGCGCGCTGTTTCGCATATGGACGAGCCCGTCTCAAGCGCTCGGGCTCTCGGCGGGGCGCTGCGGCGCCGCGCCTTTCATAGCCTATTGCTGCGCTGCGGGAAACCGCATGCCGCATTGCGGCAAAAAATCGTGAGAACACCCTTTTTCCGTCAGATTTCCGCCATCACCACCAGCCCCGACCCCAATAGCCGCCGCGCGGCCCATAGCCATAGGGATAGTCGTAGCGGGCGGCGCGTCGATCGGCGGAGCGGTCGAGGTCCACCTGCATCAGGCATTTGGAGAATGGGTCGGTCCCGGGCCGGAAACCATAATTTCGGCAGCGGATTTCATCGGCGGCGCGCTGCTCGGCCAGGCTCGTGGTGTTGCAGGCCCCGACGAGGAGCGCCGCGGCCGCCGCGAGCAGCAGCTTGGTGATCGGCATATCGTCCTCCTATGGGCGTTCGGCGAATGGTGTATGCAATATAGCCGAGGCTGCGGCTCTTATCGAGAGGCTACCGCGCCTCGAATTCGACCTTTGCGGGAGGAAAAAACCTTTTCGCGACGAATTTATTGCGGGATGCGTGCGGTTGCGGCTATCGTTCGGAAAGAAGCTGCGATCGCTCAGCGCGTCGCCGGACGAGAAGCGAGGAAATTTTGCTACGCACGCCGAAATATGAGAAGGGAGCCGGCGCTCAACCCGCCGGAGCCGAGAAGATCGTGGCGGCGCGCCAGGACGACGGAGGCGGCGGGCGGAACATGGCCACCGAAAAAAAGCCGACGACGATCAAGAAATACGCCAATCGGCGGCTCTATGACACGGGCACGAGCACTTACGTCACGCTCGAGGATCTCGCGGCAATGGTCAAGCGCGGCGAGGATTTCGTCGTCTGCGACGCCAAAACGGGGGAGGACATCACCCGCCCCGTGCTGACGCAGATCATTTTCGAGCAGGAGGGCAAGGACGGCCAGAGCCTGCTGCCGATCGCTTTTCTGCGCCAGCTCATCCGCTTCTATGGCGATTCGATGCAGATGCTGGTGCCGAGCTATCTCGAGTTCAGCATCGATCGGCTGACGCGCGATCAGCAGAAATTCCGCGATCAGGTCTCGCAGGCGCTCGAAGGCGCGCCTTTCGGCGAGCCGACTCGTCAGGCGTTTCAGTCGCTCGAGGAGCAGGCGCGCAAGAATATGGCGGTGTTCCGCCATGCGTTGACCATGTTCAACCCCTTCGGCCTGCCGACCGAGCCGCCCGCCGCCTCGACCGAGACGACAGCGGCCGCCGCCGAGCCGCCGCGCTCCGATCTCGACGAGATGAAGCGTCAGCTCGACGAGCTGAACAAGCGCATCGATCAATTGTCGACGAAGAGCGGCTGAGCTCGGGTTGTCGGCGCGATCCGGCTCGCCCTCGACGGGCGAGCCGCGAAGCCTCGGCGCCGCTCAGGCGCGCCGGGAAAGGTTTTGCGACTCGCCCGGCGCCGCGACCACCACCGCCGAGCCGAACAGCGAGCCCTGGAAGTAATCGACGCCCCAGCCTTGCAGCAGCTGCGCCGTCTCCTCGTCCTCCACCCATTCCGCGACGATCTTCAGGCCGAGATGCCGCGCGAGATCGGTGAGTGTGCGCACGAAGAAGCGATCATCCTGCGATTTGATGATGTTCTGGATGAAGACGCCGTCGATCTTGACGAAATCGAAGTCCAGCAGGCGCAGATTGCGGAAGGATGTGTGCCCGGCGCCGAAATCATCCATGGCGAATTTGATGCCGAGGCCCTTGCAGTCGGTGATCAGCTGCCGCGTCTTGTCGAAATCGTCGATCAGCGTCGTCTCGGTGATTTCTATGGTGAGGCGATCCGCGACGCCCGGATAGATTCGCGTGGCGTTGGCGAGCCATTCCGGCCATTCGGGATCATGCAGCGTGGCGACCGAGGCGTTGACCGAGATCCGCAGCGACGGATCGGCGCGCAGCTGCGTGAGCGCCAGCTCCAGAACGCGCTGATCGAGAAGGCGCACCAGGCCGGATTTCTCGGCGATGGGCAGAATGTCGCCGGGCACGACGATGGAGCCGTCGGCGAGCCGCACGCGCAGCAGCGCCTCGTAAAAGGCCGTATGGCCGGTCTGCGCTTGCACGATGGGCTGAAAGGCCAGCTCGACGCGGCGCTCATTGAGCGCGGAAACGACGCTGTCGGAAATCTGCAGCGCATGCAGCCGCCCATTGTCGCGCGCCAGCGAGGTGGCGTAGCAGACGAGCCGATGCGCATTGCGCTGGCGCGCGGCGTCGAGCGCCTCCTCGGCGTGCTGGAACAGCACGGCCGGCGATCTTCCATCGCGCGGCGCGACGACGGCGCCGATGCGCGCCGATACGGAAACCCCGCCCACTTCGGTCGCGAAAGGCGTTTGGGCGATCACCTCGATGAGCCGCTGGCCCGTCGATTTGGCCTGCTCGACGTCGCAATTCTCGAGCAGAACGGCGAATTTATTGCCGGCGTAGCGCGCCACGAGATCATTGACGCGAATATTGGTCCGCAACCGCGAGGCGAGGCCGACAATGATCTCGTCGCCGGCGTCGTAGCCATAGGTGCGATTGAGCGCGAAGAGATTCTCCAGCGCGACGAGCAGAATGGTGAAAGGCTTGCGCGTCTTCTCGGGCTGTCCGAGCAGGCGCAGCGAATGTTCCGCCAAAAGAGCGCGGCTCATCGCCCCGGTGAGCGCGTCGAATTGCGCGCTGCGCGTCATGCGGCGCTCCATCTCGTGGCGCTCGGTAATGACGCGCACGAGGCCGTGAGCCCGGCTCGGGCGGCCGTCGCGGCCGGCGAACCATTTGCCGCAATCCTCGATCCAGATCAGCGGGCCGCCGCCGGTCTCGCGCGGCGGCACGAGCGCATAGATGGCGTTGAAGAACACGCCATTGCCGTCGTCGCTGCCGGTGGCGGTGACGATGGCGTCGAAGCGCGAGGTCGCGCTCTGCGCGCCGAGCCGCTCGCCATAGGCGCGCCCGCTCGAGAGATCGACATCGGCGAAGCTGGTCAGCACCTCGGCGAGATTGTCGCCCCAATCGAGCCGATCGGTCGCAATGTCCCACGTATAGGCGAGCATGCCGATCGAGGCGAGAATGTCGCGCGCATCCGGTCCCGCGGGCTGCCGCGGCTCCGCGGTCGGAGCGGGCGTTGTGGGGGAGGAGTCCGGCTCCTGCAATCCCGTGGAAACCGCCTTATCGGCGAGATGGCGCAATTGCATCGGTTGGGCCTGATCGAACGAATACGGATGAAGCGAGTATTGGGGGCCAAAAGTAAACGGCTCGTTTAGCGCTCCGCCGCCGCGCCGCGGGCGCGCGACGCGCCGCATCGGCCGGCGCGTGAGGATCGCCCGTTTTCACTCATTCGCGATCCAAAATCGGCGTGATTCGGCCTATTCCGCGCTGTCTTCGCGCAGCGGAGAAAAATCCGCGGCGGCCAGCTCGAAGCGGGAGAACTCGAAGCCCGGCGCGACCGTGCAGCCGACCAGCGTCCAGGCGCCGAGGCTGCGCGCGCTCTGCCATTGATCGGCCGGCACGACGATCTGCGGCTGCTCGCCCTGCGTCACCCGCGAGCCGAGTATCTGCCGCGCGCTCGTCGCGCCCGTCGCGGAAATGTCGAGAGCGAGCGGCGCGCCGGCGTAATAATGCCAAATCTCGGCGGCGTCGACGCGATGCCAGGCGGAGACCTCGCCCGCGCCGAGCAGATAATAGATGGCCGTCGAGGCGGCGCGGCCGTCCGCGACCGCGCGGGAATCACGAAAGGTCTCGCGATAGAAGCCGCCTTCCGGATGCGGCGAGAGGGAGAGCAGCCGCGCGATATCGGCGGCCGTGAGGCTCGTATCCATCGTCATCGAAACACATTCTTTCTTTCGCGGATCTGCGTGAAGACATGGACCGGATCGGCCGTATCCATGCCGAGCGTGCGCTGCAGCTGTGGGTCCTCGGCGCGCAGGAAGGGATTTGTGGCGAGCTCGAGAGCGATGGTCGTCGGCAAAGTGGGCTCGCCCGCGGCGCGCAGCGCGTCGACCTCGCGGGCGCGCTCGGCGAGCAGAGAATTGTCTGGATCGACGGTGCGCGCGAATCGCGCATTGGCCTGCGTATATTCGTGGCCGCAATAGACGCGCGTCTCCGGCGGCAATTCGGCGATCTTCTCCAGCGAGGCGTACATGACGTCCATCGGCGTCTCGAAGACGCGGCCGCAGCCCAGCGAGAAAAGCACGTCGCCGACGAAGAGAATCTCCTCCGCCTCGAAATGATAGAGAATATGGCCGGTCGTATGGCCCGGCGCCTCTATCACCCGCGCCGTCGCGGAGCCCACCATCACCGAATCGTCCTCGCCGACCTCGAGGTCGAGGCCGGGGATGCGGGCGCGATCCTTGCGCGGGCCGACGGTGCGCGCCTTTGGAAACAGCGCCTTCAGCCCCGCCACGCCCTGGATGTGGTCGGCGTGGTGATGGGTGACGAGAATATCGGTGAGCGTCCAGCCGCGCCGCGACAATTCCGCCGCTATGGCGCGCGCGTCGGGCGCGTCGATGGAGGCGACGGCGCCGGTCGCCTCGTCCCGCAGCAGCAGGCCGAAATTATCGGCGAGGCAAATGAATTGAACGACCTCGACGCTCATTGCGCTGCTCCTGTCGAAACGCATAGGATCGGCGGGGCGACGCGGCCGCGACCGTTTCTCGCGCTTGCGTCGCGCCGTAGATAAATGCGAAATAGCAGATATGTCGCTCGACGTCGTCGACTTGCGGAATTTTTACGCTTCGCCGCTCGGCCAGGTGGCGCTGCGCCTCGTCGGGCGCATGGCGCGGACCCGCTGGGAGGATCACTCCGGGCTGCGCGTGCTCGGAATCGGCTACGCCACGCCCTATCTCGTCGATTTTCAGGAGCGGGCGCAGCGCGTGCTCGCCTTCATGCCGGCCGCCCAGGGCGTCGTCCATTGGCCCAATGGCGGCCGCTCGGCCTCGGCGCTGGTCGAGACGACAATGATGCCGCTGCCCGACGCCAGCATCGACCGCGTTCTCGTCGTCCATGCGCTCGAGGTCGGCGAATCGCCGCGCGACATTTTGGAGGAGATTTGGCGCATTCTCGCGCCGGGCGGCCGGGTGATCGTCGTCGTCCCCAGCCGCTCGGGCCTGTGGGCGCGGGTGGATACGACGCCCTTCGGCCATGGCCATCCCTATTCGCGCGGTCAGCTGCAGAGCCTGCTGCAGGAGACGCTGCTGCTGCCCGTCTACTGGGGCGAGGCGCTCTATGTGCCGCCCTTCGCCCGCGCCTCGCTGCTGCGCTCGGCTCCCGCCTTCGAGCGAATCGCCGGGCGCTTCTCGCTGCCCGGCGGCGGGGTTCATATCGTGGAGGCGACCAAGCAGCTCTATCGGCCGGCCGGCCTGCGCCGCGCCGTGCGCCGCGCCCTGCCGCCGCTGGACGAGGTGCTGGCCCCGGTGGGCGCCGGCGCCGGGCGCGACGCCCCTGCGCTCTGAGAAAGGCTCAGCGGGGGGCGGCCCCGCCTCCGCGGCGGCCGAACTCGACCGACAGGCCGAAGCTCCTGGCCAGAAACAGGCCGCCATGCAGCAGTCCGGCATTGTCTATGCCATGGTCGAGCCCGGCGGACAGATGCCATTGCGTCGGAACCTCCGCCTTGGCCAGCGCATTGGCCGAGAGCAGCAGCGCATCGGCCGGGATCATCGAATCCTCCTCGCCGTGGACGAGCAGCACCGACGGCGGCTTGGCTCCGAATTGCGGGGGGATATCGGGCGGCTCGCCGCCCGCGACGAGAACGCCCGAATAGCCGAGAATGGCGGCCGGCGCGCGGCGCAGCCGCAGGCCCACATGCAGCGCCAGCATTGTCCCCTGGCTGAAGCCGACCAGAGCGAGCTTGCTCTCGTCCAGCTCGTTCTTCGCTAGCTCCTCGGCGAGGAAGCTCTCCAGCAGGGGCCGCGTCGCCACCACGCCGCGCCAGCGCTCGCCGGGGTCGCGCATGGTCAGCGGAAACCATTGTCGTCCATTGGGCGACAGCGCGCAGCGCTCCGGCGCATGGGGGGAGACGAAGGCGGCGTCCGGCAGGAAGGACCGCCATTGCCGGCCGATCTCGATGAGATCATTGCCGTCCGCGCCATAGCCGTGGAGGAAGACGACGAGCTGCTTGGCCTTGCCGGCCTTGGGCTGAATACGGGGGCCGTCGATCTGGGACGCCATGTTTGATCTCGCAATTCTGAGAGGATGCGGGCCGAATCGGCCGCTATCCGCCGTTCAACACGGCCGCGACTCCGGCGATCAGCATCGCCAGGCCGAGCCATTCCCGCGCTTCGGTCCTCTGCGCGAACATGCGGCGCGTGACCATTTGCGCGAACAGGACCTCGATCAGCGCCAGCGTGCGCACCCGCGGCGCGGTCTCGAGAGCGAAAGCCAGGAACCAGAACAGCGTCGCAAAGGCGCCGAGCAGTCCCGCCGAAAGCGATTCCCGCCATTGGGCGACGATGGCGAAAAGGCCCCCGCGGTCGAAGACGCCCAGATAGAGCAAGATCAGCGCCGTTTGCAAGACGAGCCCGAGAACCAGCTCGGTCGCGGCCGCGACCATGATGGAGGGGCCGCCGAGCGCCAGCACGCCCTCGCGATAGAGAACCGTCGAGCCGCCGAACAGCGCCGCCGAGGCGAGTCCGTAGAGAATCGGCCGCCAGGTCGCGCCGCGCAACGCCGCCGCGGGATCGGGCAACGACAGAGCGAGCACGCCCAATGTCGCGCAAAATGCGCCGAGCGCGAGCGCCGGCGTCGCCTTCTCGCCGAGAAACAGCATTCCGAAGACGACGATCTGCGCCGCTTCCGTCTTCAGCAGCGCCGTCACAATGACGAAGGAGCGTTCCTTCATCGAGACGAGCATCAACGCCGTCGCCGCGATCTGCAGCGCGGCCGCCGCTGCGATGACGAGCACAGCATGCGCTCGCGGCGCCGGCGGCGGAACATCGGCGATGGCGCAGGCGCCGGCGAGAATGAGAAAGGCGAAAGGACAGCCGAAGAGAAAGCGCACGAAGGTCGCGCATGCGGCGCCGAGCTTGTCGGTGAGATCGCGCTGCAGCGCGTTGCGTAGCGTCTGTCCGCCAGCGGCGGTGAGAGTGAATGCGGCCCAGGCCCAGGCGGGAGCGGATGTCATTTGCGGCGGAGCTCTCGTTGCGTCGCGCCTTACTAGCGCGATCGGCGCCGAGATATCCACATTCGATCGACGATGAACGCGAAAAGCCCGGCCGCGAAGGCCGGGCTCTCGTGATCGCGACAGCGCTAGGGCCGGATCAATATCTGGCGACGACCGGCACGGGCGGCGCCGAGATGAAGTGATAGTTGATGCCGACGCGCGCGATATGGCCGTCGAATTTCACGCGCGTGACGCCCTGGTTGATCGAGGCCAGCAGCGGCGAGGTGATGCCGAGGAAGCTGACCGACGGGCCGGTCGCGGCGATCGGGCTGTTGAGGTAACGCGCCGTGCCGAGATCGTAGTAGAGATATTCGGCCTTGAAGCTCAGGTTCGGAGCGAACAGCCACTCGATGCCGCCGCCGACCGTCCAGCCGATGCGCGATTGATCGTAGCGCGAGAAACCGCCGATCGAGCCGTAGGGCACGCTGACCGAAAGGAGCGGAGGGAGAAGGGACAGCGTGTTGTTCACATAGAAGGACTGATGCGTCGCCGCCTGCGTTCCGCCATAGGCGAGACCGCCGGTGGCGTAGATCAGGAAAGACGGTCCCCAGATGTAGCCCAAACGGCCGCGCACAGTGCCGAGCCAATCCGTGCGCGTCGTCACCGTGGTGGCGCCGGCGGCGGAGCGGTCCAGTCTGAGAATGCCGGGTCCGATGTCGAAGGCGTTCCACGACGAGCCGCTGACGAAGCTGCTGTCGCTACGGATGCCGGCTCCTTGCAAATCGGCTTCGAGACCGACCAGGAAGCTGTTGCCGAATTGGTAATTGTAGCCGACCTGGCCGCCTCCGATGAATCCGTTGCGCTGCGTGTTGGCGGTCCCGCTCAAAGCGAGAGCGGCGCCGCCGGCGCCAGGATCGATCACGAGGGGAGCGAGGAAGCCATTCGGTCCGAGCGAGTCGTAGATGTGGGCGGTCGTGACATCGATGTTGTTGCTCGCGCCGAACGAATAGCCGGCGTTCAGACCGACGTAGAATCCGGTCCACAGGGGCGGCGGCGGCAGCGGAGGCGGCAACGGAGCCTTGACGGCCGGCAGGTCCGCGGCCAGCGCCGCTCCAGCGGAGAGAGCCAGTGCAATCGCGGTGGCTGAGAATAACTTCTTCATCGAGGAATCCTTTTCAACAAAGTTTTGTCACCGCATGGGCCGCGCGCTGTCGCTGTCCGCTCGCCGTGGGTAATGCGGCTATTGAAATGCTAAGTCGCACGCCGAGATTCGGTCAACGGCGGTGAGCCGCAACGACGTGACATTTCATCGATTTTCTGTGACTGTGACGCACATGCGACCTTAGCGAAAAAAGCTACGTATTCATTTGTGTGGAGACGATCGAAGAATGCGCGCGCGCAGGATTTCATTTACGGAATCGCAATCGATCTTCCGCGCCGAGTCGATGACAGGAGAGAGATCATGAGCAGCGAACGCTATCACAAGATCCGCATCGGCGATCATCGTCTCCACGCAGAGACGCTGATGCTCGGCTATGGCTATGATCCGGCTCTCTCCGAAGGATCGGTGAAGCCTCCGGTGTTTCTCACATCGACATTCGCTTTCCGCACGGCGGAGGATGGACGCGATTATTTCGACCATATCGCCGGCCGCGGCGCGCATGCGCGCAACGAGGCGCCGGGGCTCGTCTATTCGCGCTTCAATCATCCCAATCTCGAGATCCTCGAGGACCGACTCGCCGTGCATGAGAATGCGGAGGCTGGCCTCGTCTTCTCATCCGGCATGTCGGCGATCGTCACGACGATCCTCGCCTATGCGAAGCCGGGCGAGGTGATTTTGCACAGCCGCCCGCTCTATGGTGGAACCGAGGTGCTGATCGGCCGCACGCTCGCGCCATTCGATATCAAAAGCGTCGGCTTCGCCGACGGGCTCGACGAGACTGTCGTGCGCAACGCCGCCGAGCGCGCAATGGCGATTGGCAATGTCGCCATGATCTTCGTCGAGACGCCGTCCAATCCGATGAACAGCCTTGTCGATATCGACATGGTGGCGCGCATCGCGCAGGAGATCGGCGCGCGCCAAGGGCGTCGTCCGATTCTGTGCTGCGACAACACATTGCTCGGTCCCGTGTTCCAATCGCCGCTCGAGCATGGCGCCGATCTCTCGCTCTATTCGCTCACCAAATATGTCGGCGGCCACAGCGATCTCATCGGCGGCGCCGTCATCGGCGCGCATGCGGCGCTGGCGCCGATCCGCACGATGCGCAACGCCATAGGCACGCAGCTCGATCCGCATTCCTGCTGGATGCTGGCGCGCTCGCTGGAGACATTGTCGTTGCGCATGCGGCGCGCCGCCGGCAATGCGGCGATTGTCGCCGAATATCTCTCCGCGCATCCGAAGGTCGCGCGCGTGCATTATCCGCCGCTGCTGCCGCCGGCTCATCCGGCGCGCGCGCTGATGCAGCGTCAATCGAGCTCCGCGGGCTCCACCTTCTCCTTCGATGTCGAAGGCGGCGAAAGGGAAGCTTTCGCTTTCCTGAACAGGCTGCAGATTTTCAAATTGGCGGTGAGCCTCGGCGGCACGGAGTCGCTCGTGTGTCATCCGGCGACAACCGTGCATTCTGGTTTGGCGGAGGAGGCGCGACGCGAGATCGGCATCACGCCGGCGCTGGTGCGCATGTCGATCGGCATAGAGCATCCAGACGATCTCGTCGCCGATATCGCTCAGGCGTTCTCCTGAGCGATCACATCGCCGAGAATGATTCGCGCCACGAAATCGTCGCAGCGTCGCCGCAGGCATTCGTCGGGACATTCGGTGGCGTAATGCTCGCCGAGCGCGGTTAGACAAAATCGCGCGAGCGCGCGCTCGTCCTCTCGCACGCCTGCGGGTGCGGCGCGCGCCGCCGCATCGAGCAGCGCGTCGATCTTGTTCCGCTCGCCTTCGATATCGCACATGGCCTTCTCCTTTCGCTTTCGCCGCGCCGATGATGGCGGCGTTTCTGGCGATATCGTGGAGCTGCGGCTGGAAAGCTTGCAGAGTAGGATTTTGGAAATCTTGCAGCCTCCTCGGCCGAGGCGGGGCTTGATCGCGACGCGGCGCCGCGCGACGATGGCCTCCAATTCCGGCCGCCTGCGCGCGGCCGACGAAACGGAGCTCCGCATGTTCATCGCGATGAATCGATTCAAGGTGGTCAAGGGTGAGGAAAAGGCGTTCGAGCAGATTTGGGCCTCGCGCCGCACGCGCCTCGAGGAGATGGAGGGCTTCATTTCCTTCCATCTGCTGCGCGGGCCGGAGCGCGAGGATCACACGCTCTACGCCTCGCATACGATGTGGGAGACCAAGGCGAGCTTTCTCGCTTGGACGACGTCGCAGCAATTCCGCGATTCGCATAAGGACGCCGGCAAGAACAAGCCGCTCTATGTCGGCCATCCCGAGTTCGAGGGTTTCGACGCCGTGCTCGCGCAGACCAATGCGCGTGACGATGCGGCGGTGGAGGCGACGCCATGAGCGAGCGGCGGCCTCTCGTCTCATTGAGCGTGCTGAAATCAGCCATGGCGAGCGAGGGCTTCGAGCTCGCGCCCGCCGCGCGGCGGGAGGCGGGCGCGCGCCGCCGCATATGGGAGATCATCGGCGCGTCGCATTGCTCGATCGTCGGCACATGTCTGACGATCGCGGAATTGCGCAAGATCGCGCGGCGCACCGGCTTTCTCGGCGACGAAGCGCGCTATAATGATTATCAGGTGCATGGCCTCTTCGTCGAGAAGATGCATGACGAGAATGTCGTCTCGCGCGCCGTGCAGAAACATCTCGACACGCGCTATGAAGGCGCGATCCGCAAGGCCAAGGCGCTCGACGGCGAGGAGGCGCTGCTCGCCTATTGGGAGAGCGCGATCGACGCTGGCTTCGTTCCCGGCGCCTATTGGGCGCTGATCGGCCATCCGCGCCTCACGCCCGGCGTGGAGACGCGCATTTTCGGCGATATTCACATGATGTCGCATTTGAGCGGCGCCGCGCATCGCGGCGACGCCCGCGAGGTCGCGGAGGCGCGACGCGCGAAGGCCGAGATCGCGCGGCGTCTCGCCAGCGTCATCGCCGAGCGCAATGACGAGCTGACCGTGTTGCGCGACGAGATCGCCCGGCTCGGCGCGCAGCTTCGCGAGGCGCGCACGCTCGCCAGCGAATGCGAGAGCCTGCGCCGCGAGGTCGACGCTCTGCGCGCGGCGGAGCGTGGCGACGAGACATTGCGCGAGCTCGGGGCGCTCCGTCTCTCGCATGCCGAATTGCGCGAGGATCATGCGCGGCTCGAGCGCCGTCTCGAGCGGATGAAGGCGAAGGAGACGCGCGCCCCTGCGCCGATCGTTTCTGAGATCGCCGTCGCGGCGGAGCCCGTCGCCGACGAGCCGCGCGAGAGCGAGACGGATCTGTGCGGCCGCTGCCTGCTCTATGTCGGCGGCCGGCCGCGCACGGTATGCCGGCTGCAGCGTCTCGTCGAGCGGCGCAATGGCTCGCTCATCCATCATGACGGCGGCATGGAAGACAGTCGCGCCATGCTGAGCGAGCTGGTGCGGCGCGCCGACGCGGTGTTTTTTCCCGTCGATTGCGTCAGCCATCGCGCTGTCGGCGCGGTGAAGAGCTTGTGCGAGAGCCATGGCATTCCCTATTGTCCGCTGCGCAGCGCGAGCGCTTCGGCTTTCGAGAGAGCGATCGAGACGCTCGCCGCGCCGGCGGCGGAGGCGCAGCGATAGGGAGGGCGCGTGACGCATCCATCAGCGCATGCAGTGGCGCATGCAATGACGCATTCTTGGGCTCCCGCGGTGAGCGAAGGGCGCATCGAGATCACGCGTCTCGATTTCGATCTCGCCGCGCCCTGGTCCGAGGCCGATTGGGACGCGCTGAGCGCGGAAGAGCGCGAGCGGGCGCTGCGCTTTCTGCGGCATGAGGATCGGCTGCGCATGATTTCGACGCGCGCGGCTCTGCGGCGTCTCCTCGGCGAGAAGCTGGGCGTCGATCCGGCGGCGCTACGCTTCGACTCCGGGACTTACGGCAAGCTCGGGCTCGCGGGCGCAGGCCTCTTCTTCAATGTCTCGCATTCCGGCGCATGCGCGCTCATCGCCGTCTCGCGTCATTGGGAGGTCGGCGTCGACATAGAACGCGCGGATCGCAAGGTGGACGTCGCCGGTCTCTCCTCCATCGCCTTGACGCGAGAGGAGCGCGAAAAGATCGACGCCGCTGGTTTTTTCGAGCGTTGGGTGGCCAAGGAGGCGGCGCTGAAGGCGCTCGGCCTCGGCATAACGGAGAAGCTGCAGGCTTTCTCTGTGTGGCCGGGGCAGGGCGATCTCTACGAGCTGCGCCACGCCGAGGCGGATTGGGGAGATCTTCGCATCGCGCGTCTCGAGGCGCCGCCGGGCTATGCGGCGGCGCTGGCGTGGAAGACGCCCTAACGAAGCGCTTTCTCGAGCTCCGTCGCCTCGATGATCGGCAATGAGCAGGTCGCGCCGCGGCAGACATAGGCGGCCGCGCTTCCATTGATCATTGTCTTGCCGGCGGCGGGATGCGCGGGCGGCAGCTCGGCGCCCGGCGCGACAATGGCGAGCGTGCGGCCGGGCAGGCTCACGCCGTGAACGACTCGCAGCAGCGCGGCCGTATCGCTCGCCTCGCGCGCGCCGATGACGACGATCTGCAATCCGTCGCGCAAAGTCTCGGCGCCGTTCAGCAGCGTGGAATAGCCGAGCATTCCTCGCCGCACGGCGCTGGCGAAAGCCGCGAGCGTGGAGTCGGCGCGCGCGCGATAGCGCTCGTCGCCGGTGAGATGATAGAGCTGCGCGAGAATTTGCGTCATCGTCCCATTGCCGGAGGGCAAGGGGGCGTCCTCGGCGATTTTCGAGCGGCGGATCAGCGCTTCGGCGTCGTCGGCGGTGAAGAAATAGCCGCCGGCGTTCGCATCGCGATAATGCGCCTCGACGATCTCGATCCAATCGCATCCGCGCTCGAGGAAGCGCGTTTCGCCGGTCGCCTCATGGAGCGCCAGAGCGGCGCGCGTGAGATCGGCGTAATCGTCCAGCACCGCCATATGTTTCGCGCGGCCGGCGCCATAGGAGTGCAGCAGCCTTCCGTCGGCGGTGGTCATTGTCGCGGCGATGAAATCGAAGGCCGCCGTCGCCGCCTCGAGCCAGTCGCGCCGCCCGAAGATCTGCGCGGCGCTCGCTATTGCGGCGATCATCAGCCCGTTCCAATCGGCGAGCGCCTTGTCGTCGCGGCCCGGCCGGACGCGCGCCGCGCGCGCGTCCAATAGCTTCGCGCGGTCGAGAGCGAGCGCGGCTTCTTCTTCCGCCGACAGCAGCTCCATCGAATGCAGGCGATTGGGAATGGATTTGCCTTCCCAATTGCCGCTGTTCTCTATGTCGTAGACGGCGCGGAAGGCCGCGGCGCGCTCGCCGAGAACGGCGTCGACTTCGGCAACGGTCCAGACATAGAACTTGCCTTCCTCATGCTCGCTGTCGGCATCGAGGCTGCTGGCGAAGACGCCTTCGGCAAGGCGCATCTCGCGCAGCGCCCAATCGATCGTCTCCTCTATGCGCGCGGCGTAGAGCGGCTTCTTCTCCTCTTGCCAGACGAGCGTCAGCAGATCGACGAGCTGGGCGTTGTCATAGAGCATTTTCTCGAAATGCGGGACGAGCCAGCGCTCATCGGTCGAATAGCGCGCGAAGCCGCCGGCGAGATGATCGTAAATGCCGCCCTGGCAAATATGATCGAGCGTCGTCAGCACGGCCTCGCGATAAGAGGCGCGTCCCGTGCGCTTCCATGCGCGCCAGAGAAATTCGAGGCTCGCCGCCTGCGGAAATTTCGGCGCGCCGCCGACGCCGCCATTGGCGCGATCGATATAGAGGTCGAGCTTTTCGGCGATCGTCTCGACGAGATCGGGCGAGATCGGATCCGCGGGCGCAGTCTCGGCGAGGCGGCTCAGCCCCTCACCGATCGCCGCCACATTGCGCGTGACCACTGCGGGCTTCTCGCGCCAGAGCTCGGAGATCGCTTTCAGAATATCGGCGAAGCCGGGCATTCCATAGCGCGGCTCCGGCGGGAAATAGGTGCCGCCCCAAAAGGGCTCGCCGTCCGGCGTCAGAAACATGGTCAAAGGCCAGCCGCCGCGCCGCCCGGTGAGCTGCAGCGCCTGCTGATAGAGATGGTCTATGTCCGGCCGCTCCTCGCGATCGACCTTCACATTGACGAAATTCTCGTTCATCAGCGCGGCGATCGCCTCGCTCTCGAAGCTCTCGGCCGCCATCACATGGCACCAATGGCAGGCGGCGTAGCCGCTGGAGAGCAGAATGGGCTTGCCCTGCGCCTTGGCGAGCGCCAGCGTCTCCGCCGACCACGCGCGCCAATGGACGGGATTGTCCTTGTGCTGGAGGAGATAGGGGCTCGTCTCCTCGCCGAGGCGGTTGCGGTCGTCGGTCACTGCGGTCTCTCCATCGGAGGCCATGCCGCTGTTGCACGCGAGGCGCCAGCCCGGAAAGGGCGCAAAAGCGACAAAATCCCGGCACGCCCTTTGCGTCGCTTTGCAGCAAAAGGCCAGACGGCTCAGGAGCTGAAATATGCTGGACGTTGTGATTGTCGGGGGCGGGGCCTGCGGCTTGGCGCTGGCGCGCGGTCTCGCTGGGGCAGGGGTGAGCTTCGCGCTCTATGAAGCGCGTCCGCGGCTCGGCGGGCGCGTATTGTCGGTCGAGGACAAAGCCTCGGGAATGCGCGTCGATATGGGTCCGACCTGGTTCTGGCCGGACACGCAGCCGACCATCACCGCTCTGGTGAAGGAGCTCGGCCTCACGGATTTTCCGCAATATGATCCGGGCACGGCGCTGCTGCTCGCCTTCGGCGACAAAAAGCCCGAGACGCGCATGACGCCCAATCTCCATTCCGGCGCGCGTCGGCTGGAGGGCGGCATGGCCTCGCTGATCGAGGCGCTGACGACGGCGGTTCCGGCGGAGGCGATCCATCTTTCTTCCGTGCTCCGGGCCATCGCCGATCGCGGCGATCATGTGGAGCTGACCTTCGAGTCGGACGGCAAGACCGAGACCGTGACCGCTAAGCGCGCCGTGCTGGCGCTGCCGCCCCGCCTCTTGGCCGAGCATCTCGCCTTCCAGCCGGAGCTCGATGCGCTGAGCCGCAACGCCATGCGCAGCGCGCCGACCTGGATGGCGGCGCAGGCCAAGGCCGTGGTCGGCTTCTCCGGCGCGCCGGCCTGGCGCGCGGACGGGCATTCCGGCAACGCCTTCGCCACACATGAGCAGGCCGTTCTGGGCGAGATTTTCGACGCCTGCGACGCCTCCGGCGCGCGCGCTGCGATCGGCGGCTTCTTCGCGCTCTCCGCAGAGCTGCGGGAAGCGTTCAGCGGCGGCATGTCCATGCTGATCGAAAGTCAATTCGTCCAATTGTTCGGCAGGGCGGTCGAGGATGGCGAGCAGCATGTGCAGGATTGGACGCACGAGCCCTTCACCTGCGCGACGATCGATCTGACGCCCCCGTCCGAGCATCCCGACTATGGCGATCCGCTGCTGCGGCAGGCCTTTTGGGACGGCAAGCTCTATCTCGGCGGCACGGAGACCGCGCGCGAGGGCGGCGGCTATCTCGAGGGCGCGCTTGTCGCGGCCGAGCGCATAAGGCTGCGCCTTCTCGATCAGAAGGAGACGTCGACGATGATTTCCGGCGAAGGCGCCTCCGGCGAGGCGCTCAATGAAGCGAGCATGGCGCGTTTCCGCGAATGGGTGAACGCCAAGCGCGCGCCGACTTTCGCCAGCTATCGCCAGCGGCTGAATTTCGGCCTCTCCAATGGCCAGAAGGAGCAGATCACGCAACGCGCCATGCTCGGCGCGATGGAGGCTGTGCTGAAGGAGGCGCTCGCCGTGCTCGAGGGCCTGCCCTTCGACCATTCCGTCGTCGCCGTCGACAAGGGCCGTTCCGATCTGACGCCGCTGGCGCAAAAGGCCTTCGACGGCTTCATTCAGGAACTACTCGACGGCGTCATCGACTATAATCGCACCTCTTGCGCGCTCTCCAATTTCCCGGAGGAGCACAAGCCGTCCAAGGATTATCTCCAGGTCACGCTGCTCGACATTGCGGCGGCGTGGAAGGAGTTTTCGCTGGACGCCAATCAGGTGCTGCTCGACAAGCGCGTCGTCGATCAGCAGGCGACGCGCAGTCTCTGATAGCCGAGAAAGGCGCCCCAATTGTCGTAGACGCCCGCATTCACGAGACAGCCGTTGCGGGCGTAGACGTAAGGATAGGGCGCCGGATAGCGGTAATAGTACGAATAGGGCGCGGCGGTGAGGACGCCCGGCGTCAGCGCCGGGACCGCTCCCGGCACTGGCCCGGGGAGCTCGGGAACGAAAAATCCGTCGGCCTGCGCGAGAGCGCAGGTCGACGGAGCGAGGAGAAGCGCAGCCGAAAAGCCGAGCGCCGCGAAGCGTCGAAGAGTCACGAGAAAATCTCCATTCGAAAAAGCGAGTCGAGAAAAAGCGCCGCGCGAATCGACGATCTGAAATTTCTAACGCATAGCGGCGAAGCCTGTCGATCCTCGAGCTAGCCGCAGGGCGGCGCTCGGCGATGCGCCTCAGCCGCGCGGACGCGGCTGCTGCTCGCCCTGCCATTGCTGCGACTGCTCGTCCCAATAGGGGCGCGCGTGATAATGCTCGTGAACGCGCTTCTCCCAGTCGCGGTCGGTCCAGCTGTCGTCGCTGAACTCCGGCGCATCCTGCAGCTGCTGCTCGATTATGTCGGCGACATAGCCCTCGCGGTCGGCGTCATAGGAGAGCGAGTTCCACGGCAGCGGATAATGGCTGTGGCCGAGGCCGAGAAAGCCGCCGAAGCTCATGACGGCGTAGCGCACGCGGCCCGAGACCTTGTCGACCATCAGATGATCGATTTCTCCGAGCTGATTGCCGAGCCGATCGAAGACGGTCGTGCCTTCGACGTCTTCGCTGGAGACGAGATTGAAGTCGGGATTGGCGCTCGCCATCGACAGTTCCTCCTGTGGTCGCGATCGTCCCGAAGCAACGCGACCGCGCCGGAATGGTTCCGCCGCTCGCTCAGCCCTTGGTCGTGAGCGGATGCTCACGCACATCGGGATCGAAGACCAGCGACACTTGGACGTCGCCGATGGTGCGCAGCACATGCAGCGATATGGCCGAGCGTGCATCCTGCTTCAGCGCCAGATCGACGCGCGCCTCGCCGAGCGAGAGATCGCGTATCACGATCTCGCCGGCCGAGAGCGGCACGGAGGGATTCACCAGGCGAATTTGTCGCGCCTTATGGTCGAACTCGAGTCCGAGCATGGTTTGGATGAGCAGGAAAGGCGCGCTCGCCGCCCAGGCCTGCGGCGAGCAGGCGGCGGGATAGAGAGTGGGGCCGCGTCCGCGGCGCCGGCGAAAGCCGCAATAGAGCTCTGGAATGCGGCGCGCCTCCATATAGCTCGCGGCGCGGATCAGCGAGTCGAATATCGCCGCGACGCCCTCCTTGAAGCCATAGCGGCCGAGCCCATGCGCGATCAGCGCATTGTCATGCGGCCATATGGAGCCGTTGTGATAGGACATGGGATTGTAGCGGCTCTCGCCGCGCGCCACAGTGCGCAAGCCCCAGCCGGAAAAGAATTTGGAGTCGAGCAGCCCATCGGCGACGCTCTGCGCGCGCTCCGGCCGCGCTATGCCTGCATAGAGCGCATGTCCCGCATTGCTCGTGCGCACCTTGCACTGCTTTTTCTCGCCGTCCAGCGCCAGCGCATAGCTGCCGATCTCCTCGCACCAGAAGGCCTCCTCGAAGCGCAGACGCAGCGCTTCTGCGGCGCGCGCCAGCTCCTCGGCGCGCGCATGCAGGCCGAGCTCGCGCGCGCAATGGGCGGCGAGGCGCCGCGCCGCATAGACATAGGCCTGCGCCTCGACCAGCGCGATCGGCCCATCCGCGAGACGTCCGTCGGCGTGGAAGACGGAATCATACGAATCCTTCCAGCCCTGATTGCGCAGTCCCTTCTCCGTATGGCGCGAATATTCGACGAAGCCGTCGCCGTCCGGGTCGCCCGGCCCGTCGATCCAGGCGAGCGCGCGCTCGATCGCCGGCCACAGCTCGCGCACCAGCGCATAATCCCCCGTGCGACGCGCATAATAGCCGGCGAGAATGACGAAGAGCGGCGTCGAATCCACCGAGCCGTAATAGAGGCCGAAGGGCACCTCGCCGAGCGCCGCCATCTCGCCGTCGCGCATCTCGTGCAGAATCTTGCCGGGCTCGCTGTCCGCGCGCGCATCGAATTCCTCCGCCTGATGCGCGGCGAGACGCTTCAGCACACCGACGGCGATGCTGGGATCGAACCACAGCATCTGCAACGCCGTGATGATGCCGTCGCGTCCGAATGTGGTCGAATACCAGGGAATGCCCGCGTAAGGATAGCAGCCGTCCGCCGTCTTGGTGAGCAGCATGCGCACATCCGCGGTCGAGCGCCAGAGGATTTGATTGAGCGTCGGATCGGATGTCTCCACATGCGCGCTCTGGCCGGCGGCGGCCTTCAATTCGCGATGCAGGCCGGTCAAACCGTTGAAGAAGGATTGCGTCGATTTCGGCAGACGTCCGCGGCTCGCGGCGGTGAGGAAGATCGTCTGCGCCTGGCGCGGCGCGAGACGCAGCGAATAGGTGGCGACGCTGTCGACGAGCAGCGAAGGATCGGGCTCGAAGGAGAGCGCCGTCTCGCGCAGCGCGCCGTCGAGCCCGCGATAATAGAGCGCGACCGCGCCGGCCGCCAGAAGCTGCGCCCAGGCGCGTCCGCGTTGCGCGCGCCTGACGCCGCGCACCTCGAAAATATCGGCGAAATCATTGCCGAAGCCGATCGACAGATCGAGCCGAACCTCCTCGGCGCTCTGATTGGAGATCTCGAGCCGCTCGCGCAGCGAGCCGTCCTTGAGATAGAGCGTGCGCGAGACATAGACCGAGTCTTTCAGCAGCGCGATCTTCTCGTCACGGAAAATGTCGGGATTGGTGAGATCGACATAAAAGCTCAGATTGTCGTCGCGTATGGCGGAGTCGAGCAGCAAGGGCTGCGCGCCTTCGATCAGGAGCTCGAGATGCGAGAGATAGCGCGTGTCGTGATCGAAGAGCCCATCCGGCCCGCCCGCCGTCGCGCCTATGTCGCCATGGCTGTCGAAGACGGCGAATGTGTCGTCGTGCTTGAGCGTGCGGCGCGGCCGCGAGGGCGGGCCGGTCGCCGGAATGTAGAATTGCAGCTCATGCGCCTGCGGCGCATCGGCGCCGGCGTCCGGCGGCGCGCCGGACTCTCGCGGCTCGCGCGCCGCCTCGCTTTCGCTAGCGCGGGGGATATGTATCGTCCGGTTCGATTTGCTCGACATTCCTGCTGAAATAGGTCGGCGGCAGCACAATGGGATGCGCGCGCAGCTCGGCCGGCGCCGGCGCGCGCAGCAGGCGGCGATAGATGGCGACATATTCCGCCGCCATTCGCGCCGCAGAAAATCGCTCCTCGAAGCGTCGTCGGATCTGCGCGCGGTCGAGCGCGAGCACGCGTGGAAGACGCGCGATCGCATCGGCGACATTCTCCACCAGCGCGCCGGTGACGCCGTCCTCTATGATCTCCGGCGCCGCGCCGTGACGAAAGGCCAGAACCGGCGCGCCGCAGGCCATCGCCTCGATCATGACGAGGCCGAAAGGCTCTGGCCATTCGATGGGAAACAGCAGCGCGTGCGCTTCGCCGAGAAAGCGGCTCTTGCGGCGATCGTCGATCTCGCCGACGAACTCGATTCCCGGAAGCGACAGCAGCGGCTCGATGCGCTCGTGAAAATAGGCCTTGTCCGGCAGATCGACCTTGGCCGCGATCTTCAGCGGCAGGCCGACGGCGCGCGCTATGGCGATGGCGTGATCGAGGCCTTTTTCCGGCGAGGCGCGGCCGAGAAAGGCGAGATAATCGCCCGCAGGACGCAGCGTCGGCGCGAGCAGATCGAGCGGCAATGCGTTCATCACCGTGCCGACGAAATTGGCGTGCGGAACCGGCGCGCGCTGCGAGTCGGAGATGGAGACGAGCGGCATTTCGGGAAAGCCGGCGTAGAAGCGATCGAGATCGGGAAGGTCCTGGCGCCCGTGCAGCGTCGTCAGCGTATGCGCCGCAATGTCGCGAAACAGAGGAAAATGCAGCTGATCGATATGAAAATGCAAAATGTCGAATCGCGAGGCCATGCGGCGCACGCGATCGAGCATCAGCAGATAGCTCGGCGTCGGATCGCTCGCGCGTTTCTGGCGCAGGGGCAGATCGCTGCAGGGGATATGTCGCGCGGAAGTGACGGAGCCGCCGCTCGAAAAGAGCGTGACCTCATGGCCCTGCGCGACGAGCTCCTCGGTGAGAAAGGAGACGATGCGCTCCGTTCCGCCATAGAGACGCGGCGGCACGCTTTCGATCAATGGCGCGATCTGGGCGATTTTGAGAGGCGGCGGGCGCGTCCATTCGATCGGCGCGCGCCACTGCTGGTGCAGCGTGCTCATTTGGCGAGTCAACGTCTTGCGGGCGTCTTGGTTCCGCGCGCGCGGCTCAGCGCCAGAATGTCTCGAGCTTTTTCAAGGATTTCTCGGTCTTCTTCCAATCCGTCGCGGCGCCCCCGCGCGCATGCGCGCACCAGCCCACGGCGAAGGCGCTGGCCGGCGCGAGAGTGGCGTCGGATTCGCCGAGATCGCGCAGCAGCTCGGCCGCGACCGTGAGATCATTGAAGGCGCCGAGCTCGTCCTGCAGCGCGGCCGTGCGCCGCAGATAGCGGCGCGCTTTTGCTTGCGAATCGAAGAGGGACTGGAAAAACTCCGCGGCGTAGCGCGCCTTCTTGAAGGCGATGCGCGCATGGTGCCGTTGCTCCGGCGTCAGCGCGGCGAGATCGCGGCTCTTCTTCAGCGCGCGGCGATGCAGCCGATCGAGCGAGCGTATGGCGAATTGCTTCGCCGAGCCGGGCGCGCTCGCATCGAGCCGCGCGCGACCATCCTCGCCGGGCTGCGCGCGCCAATTTCTGCCGGCGAGCGCGGCGCGCAGATCGACGACGAATTGCGTCGTCTGCGGCGCGGCGACGAGCGCCGCGACAGCGGCGTGCGCTTCTATGCGTCGGCGCTCGACCGCATCGAGCAGCGCATAGAAGCTCGGCTCGCCATTGGCCTGGGCGAGCGGACCGGCGCCTAGCATATCGACGAGCACGTCGAGATTGCGCGCCGCGCCGAGCGTCGCCGCTATTTCCTTCGCACGCGCGGCGGCGGTCTCCAGCGCCTCGCTCACGACGCCGCGACGCAGCATGCCGACGCCGGCGCGCAGGCGTCGCAGCGAGACGCGCATCTGGTGAATGGCTTCCTCCGGCGCTCGGTATTGCAGCGCCGGCCAATTGGCGACGAATTGATCGAGACAGGCGGAGAGCGCCGCGACGATCGCTTCGTCCAGCGAAGCGTCCTGAGGGAGCGTCGGTCGGCGCGCCTTCACCGGCGCTATGTCGGCGCCGGTCGCGCGCGCGAGCGCGAGTTCGGCCTCGCTCATCGGCAGACAGCGCGCGTTCATGCGCGGCGCGAGCTCGGCGGCGACGTTCCAGAATTCTTCCTCGGCGCCCTCGATGAGCTGCAGCTCGATCTCGTGGAAATTGGCGCGGCGTCCGCCGCATTCGACGAAGCCGTCGTCGAAGCTGACCGCGATGCGCGTCTGCGCGCGCTCGAGCAGGCGCTCGCGTCGCTCCGTCTCGGCGACGCTGCGCGCCTCCAGCGGACGATCGGCGATGGAGCGCCGCAGCGGCTCGGAGGAGCCGAGCATCTTGCCGACCTCGAGCGTCGGCACGCGCAGCTCTATGGAGCCGCGCGCGCCCGGCGCAGCAGGCCGCTCCCAGCTCAGCTCGACGAAAGCGGCGCCATGCATCTCATAGCCGCGCAGCTGAATATTCTGCTTGCGCAGATCATTGACGGCGGTGTCGAAAATGATCGAGCGAAAGCGTCGCGTCGGCCGCGAGACGGCGCCGATGGTGAGGCTCTCGCTGCGCGCCGCGGCGGTCATGCCGGCGCGATCGGTTCCGAAACGGATGCGTAGGCTTTCGCCGCCACTGCGCCGGCTCCGCAAGGCGCGCCGCGCCGCCTCCTGGGCGGCTGCGCTCGACGCGAGTTGGCGATCCATATGAAACCGTGCGGCTTTCGGGCTCGATGCGGCCGAGTTTCGACTCTCTCGGCGAGCTGGTCAAGGGGACGTGTGGATTAGATGTGGCGGGGCCGGCGTTTTCGCAATTCATGCTTACCGAGGCAAAAGCGCCGTCCGCCCATGCGAGGGACTTAACCGGCGGACCAAAAATCAGTATATGCCACGGGCGGAGAATAGAGGACGCATGGCGAATCTCGCTGATTTGTTTCGGGACGGCGCGGCCAACGCTTGGCTGTTTGCGCCGACGGCCGTCGCTCTCGGCGCGCTTCACGGCCTCGAGCCCGGCCATTCCAAGACGATGATGGCGGCCTTCATCGTCGCGGTGCGCGGGACAGTCGGTCAGGCGATTCTGCTCGGCCTTTCGGCGACGCTCTCGCATACGGCGATCGTCTGGATCGTCGCGCTCACCGGGCTCTATCTCGGCGCGCATTGGAACGCCGAGGCCAATGAGCCCTATCTGCAGATCGCCTCCGGCGCGCTGATCCTCTGCGTCGCCGGCTGGATGACATGGCGCATCTGGCGCGACCGTCCGCGCGCGCATGCTCACGATCATTCGCATGACCACGCGCATGGACACGACCACGATCACGATCATTCGCATCGCCACGCGCATGACCATGCCGCCGCGGACAGCGTTTCGCTGATTCTCGACGAGGAGACGATGGATGCGCATGAGCGCGCCCATGCGGAGGACATAAAGCGACGCTTCGCCTCCCGCCATGCGACGACGGGGCAGATCATCGTGTTCGGCCTCACCGGCGGGCTCATCCCATGCCCGGCCTCGATCACCGTGCTCCTGCTCTGCCTTCAGCTCGGGCAGATGGCGCTGGGCGCGGCTTTGGTACTGTGCTTCAGCATCGGCCTCGCGCTCACAATGGTGGCGGTCGGCGTCGCCGCGGCGCTCGGCGTGCGTCATGCTTCGAACCGCTGGTCCGGCTTCGAGCAGATCGCCGCCAAGGCGCCCTATCTCTCCGGCGCGCTGATCTCCATCGTCGGGCTCTACACGCTCTATTCTGGCTTTGCGGCGCTCGGCTGAGCGCGCTCAGCCGCCGAAGGGGAATTTCTGCACGCCGGCGGTGATCGGCGCGTCGAGGAAGAAATCCAATATCGCCGGCTGGCTCGGATCGACCGCATAGGGCGAGAAATCCGTCACGCCTTCCTCGGCGAGAACATTCACATCGATGAAGAAATTGCCGGTGCAGGCGCTCGCCGCGCGCGTCAATATCGCATGGGCGGCGTCGGCGACGATCTGCGGCTTGCGCGCGCGCCGCAGCACGGCGTCGCCGCCGAGCAGATTGCCGACGGCGGCGGTGGCGATCGCCGTCTCCGGCCATAGCGAGTTCACCGCGACCTTGCCCGAAAGATCGCGCGCGAGACCGAGAGTGACGAGGCTCATGCCATATTTCGCCATTGTATAGGCGAGATTGGGCGCGAACCAGCGCGGGCTCATATCGAGCGGCGGTGACAAAGTGAGAATGTGCGGATTGTCGGATTTCTTCAGATAGGGCAAAGCGAGCTTGGCGCAGAGGAAGCTCCCGCGCGCATTGATCTGATGCATCAGATCGAAGCGCTTCATCTCGATCGCTTCGACGCCGCGCAGATCGATCGCGCTCGCATTATTGACGAGAATATCGACGCCGCCGAAGATCGCCGCCGTCTTGTCGAAGGCCTCCTCCACCTGCGCGTCGAAGCGAATGTCGCAGGGCAGGGCGAGCGCCCGCCCGCCTGCTTTTTCGATCGCCGCGGCGGCGGTGTAGATGGTCCCCGGCAGCTTTGGATGCTCGGTGACGCTTTTGGCGACGATCGCCACATTGGCGCCGTCGCGCGCTGCGCGCTCCGCTATCGCGAGGCCGATGCCGCGGCTCGCGCCGGTGACGAGCAGAGTCTTGCCTGCGAGCGATCCCGCCATGGGCGCGCGCTCAGGCCGCGACCCGCGCCGGATAGCCGGCGTCGGTGATGATCTGGGCGAGACCTTCCGGGTCCTTGGGCGAGGGCGAGACCTCGACCTTGCCGGTGGCGAGGTCGATCTTCACCTGCGCCTGCGGCTCCGCCTTCTGCACCGCCTCAGTCACATGCTTCACGCATTTGCCGCAAGACATTTCCTGAACGTCGAATGTCGTCGTCATATCGCTTTCCTCCTCCCTGACTTGCAGCAGCGAGCCTTCAGGCTCGCTCTCTTCCACGCTCATAGGCGTTTCAAAGCTCGTCGCGCTCGCCCCCACCGGCGGCTGGAAGCGCCGCAGCCGCAGCGCATTCGTCAGCACGAAGACGCTGGAAAACGCCATGGCGCCGGCGCCGAGCATGGGCGAGAGCAGCGTTCCATTGAACGGATAGAGCGCGCCCGCCGCGACGGGAATCAGAATCACATTATAGGCGAAGGCCCAGAAGAGATTCTGCGCGATATTGCGCATCGTCGCGCGCGAGAGCGCGAGCGCGGCCGGCACTTTCGACACATGGCCGGACATCAGCACGACATCGGCGGCCTCGATCGCAATGTCGGTTCCCGTGCCGATGGCGATTCCGACATCGGCGGCGGCCAGCGCCGGCGCGTCATTGACGCCATCGCCGACGAAGGCGATGCGTCGCCCTTCGCGCAGGCGCTGCAACGCCGCCACCTTGCCCTCCGGCAACACGCCGGCGATCACCTCGTCCATGCCGAGCTTCGCCGCAATGGCGCGCGCCGTGCGCTCGTCGTCGCCGGTGATCATCGCCGTGGCGACGCCTTGCGCATGCAGAGCGGCGACGGCGGCGACGCTCGTCTCCTCGAGCGCGTCGGCGACGCAGAGAATGGCCGCGAGCTTTCCATCGATCGCGACATAGAGCGGCGTCTTGCCTTCCGCCGAGAGCCGCGCCGCGGTTGCGTCGAAGGCGCTGATATCGAGGCCGAGCGCCGTCATGAAGCGGGCGGCGCCGACGGCGATCTTTTTCCCCTCCGCCGTCGCCTCGACGCCCATGCCGGGCGTCGCCGCAAAGTCTCGCGCCTCGACGATAGAGAGGCCGCGCGCTTTCGCGGCGGCGACGAGCGCGCCGGCGATCGGATGTTCCGAGCGCGCCTCGACGCTGGCGGCGAGCCGCAGCGCGTCATCGGGGCCGACGCCTTGCGCGGCCACGAGATCGGTGAGCTCGGGCTTGCCGCGCGTCAGCGTGCCGGTCTTGTCGAAGGCGATCAGCGTCACATCGCGCAGGCTCTGCAACGCCTCGCCCTTGCGGAACAAAATGCCGAGCTCGGCCGCGCGCCCCGTGCCGGTCATGATGGCGGCCGGCGTCGCCAGCCCCATGGCGCAGGGGCAGGCGATGATGAGCACGGCGACCGCGGCCACCAGAGCATAAGAGACGTCGCGCTGCGGGCCGAAGGCGAGCCAGACGATGAAGGTGACGACGGCGATGGCGAGAACGGCGGGCACGAAGACGCCGGTGACGCGATCGACCAGAGCCTGTATCGGCAGCTTGGCGCCTTGCGCCTGCTCCACCATGCGAATGACGCCGGCGAGCACAGTATCCGCGCCGACGCGCGTCGCGCGAAAGGTGAAGGCGCCGGTCGTGTTCACCGTGGCGCCCGTCACTTCCGAGCCTTTGCGCTTGCCGACGGGCGCCGGCTCGCCGGTAATCATCGATTCGTCGACATGAGAGGCGCCGTCGACGACGATTCCATCGGTCGCTATGCGCTCGCCCGGCCGCACGGCGACGAGATCGCCGACGACGACATCGTCGATCGGCAGCTCGATCTGCTCGGCGCCGCGCAGCACGCGCGCGGTCTTGGGCTGCAGCGCGGCGAGCGCGCGGATCGCCTCCGACGTGCGGCCCTTGGCCCGCGCCTCCAGCGTGCGGCCGAAGAGGATCAGCGTGACGATGACGACCGCGGATTCGTAATAGACATCGGCGGCGCCATGCGGCAGCAGGCTCGGCGCGAAAGTGGCGACGACCGAATAGAGATAGGCGCTCATCGTGCCGATGGCGACGAGCGAGTTCATATCCGGGTGGCCGCGCCAGAGCGAGGGCAGGCCTTTCTCGAAGAAGGCGCGGCCCGGCCCGGCGAGCACCAGAGTCGCGAGAATGAAGGAGAGATAGCGAATGGTCTGATGGCCGATGGCGGCCATCAGCCAATCGCCGAGTCCCGGAATCGTGTGCGCGCCCATCTCGAGGAAGACGACCGGCGCGCTGAGCGCCGCCGCCACGATGAGCCGCTTGCGCAGCGACGCCGCCTCCTGCTCGCGCGCGGTCCTCTCGCGATCGGCGGCTTTGGCGCCGGTCTCGAGCTCGCGCGGCTCATATCCGGCTTCCGCCACGGCGCGGCGCAGCGCCTTGGCCAGCACCTTGGCCATGTCGCCGCCGCCGAGCGCGCGCACCCGCGCCCGCTCCGTCGCGAGATTGACCTCGGCGGCGATCACCCCTGGCACGGCGCTCAGCGCTTTTTCGACATGGGCGACGCAGGAGGCGCAGGTCATGCCGCCGACGCCCAATTCGATCGTCTCGATCGCCGGCTCATAGCCGGCCTCGTCCACCGCGCGGGCGATCTGCGCGAGGTCGGCGCCCGGCGTGAGCGTGAGGTCGGCGCGCTCTGTCGCGAGGTTGACGGAGGCCGAGAGCACGCCCGGCGCGCCGCGCAGCGCCTTTTCGACATGAGAAACGCAGGAGGCGCAGGTCATTCCGCGCACGCCGAAGGCGAGATGCGCGGCGGCGGGCGAGTCTGCGCGAGTCGCGGCGTCGGCCATCAGATTCAGCTCCTCTCGCCTCAGTCTACAACCAGCGGCGCGTTCTCGCGACATAGGCGTCGAACTCGGCGCCGAACCGTTGCGACAAATGGCGCTCTTCCCGCTCTATCGCCAGCCGCTGCAGCAGAACGGCCGCCACGGGCGTGAGCAGGAGCATCCATGTCGAGCCGAGGGCGAGGCCGAGGCCCGCGATCAGCGCCACATGCGACACATAAATGGGATTGCGCGACCATTGGTAGGGCCCTGCGGTGACGAGGCTCGAGACGGCGCGATCGGGCCGGATCGTGGTGCCTTGCCGGCGCATCAGCGACGCGCACCAGAGATCATTGGCGAGCGCGAGCGCGACGATGAGGCCGCCGGCGATGCGCGCGCTGAGCGGCCAGGCGTCCTCGGAGAGCGGCCGCAGCAGATCGAGCAGCGCCCCGCCGGCGATCGCCGCGAGGAGCAGCAAAGGCGGCCAAGCGATCCGCGACGGCGGATCGGCCTCGGCTCGGCAGTCGTCGATGGACATGGGAATCCTCTTTCTGCTCAGATCGCGTTGGCGGGAAGGTTTTTCAAGTTTCGATCGGATGAAAAGCGGGGCGCCGGGCTTTCTTGCCGTCCCGTCGCCGCCCGGCTATTTAACCGGCTCCCCCGGCGCGAGGAAAGTCGCGACGAATATCCGGGCGACCCGGGAAGGATCGAGTGACGACAGATCGCGCGAGCGGAGCGCTCGACTTCTACGCCGCGGACCTCGCGCGCCTCGCCGCGCAGGATCGCCTGCGCACGCTCGCGCCGCGCCATGGGCTCGATTTCAGCTCCAATGATTTTCTCGCGCTCGCCGAGTCGCAGGAGCTGCGCGACGCCGCCGTGGCGGCGCTGGCGCGCGGCGTTCCCGTCGGCGCCGGCGGCTCGCGGCTGCTGCGCGGCGACCATGAGGAGCATCAGGCGCTGGAGCGCGAGGTGGCCGCCTTCTTCCATGCGGAGAGCGCGCTTTTTTTCGGCGGCGGCTTCACCGCGAATGAGGCGCTGCTCTCGACCTTGCCGCAAAAGGGCGATCTCATCGTCCATGACGCGCTCGTGCACGCCAGCGCGCATGAGGGCATGCGGCTCTCGCGCGCGGAAAGCGTCGCCGCCGCGCATAATGACGCCGATGCATTCGCCGATCAGATCGCCGCATGGCGCCGCGGCGGCGGAACGGGCCGGCCCTGGATCGTTGTCGAGAGCCTCTACAGCATGGACGGCGATTTCGCGCCGCTCGACGCGCTCGCCGAGATCGCCGCGCGTCACGACGGCTTTCTCCTCATCGACGAGGCCCATGCCACCGGCGTCCATGGCTCTGGCGGGCGCGGCCTCGCCGCCGCGCTCGAGGGTCGCGAGAACATTGTCACACTGCACACTTGCGGCAAGGCGCTCGGCGTCTCCGGCGGACTCGTGCTGCTGCCCGCGACGCTGCGCGAGTTCCTCATCAATCGCTGCCGGCAATTCATCTTCGCGACGGCGCCGTCGCCGCTCGTCGCCGCTTGCGTTCGCGCCGCGCTGCCGATCGTGGAGCAGGCGGAAGGGCGCCGCGTCGCATTGCGCTCGCGCATCGCGCTCGCCGCGCGCAAATTGCAGGAGGCGGGACTGGCGCCGGCGCAATCACAGATCGCGCCCGTCATCGTCGGCTCCAATGCGCGCGCGCTGGCGCTGGCCGCGGCGATGCAGGCGCAGGGCTATGACATTCGCGCGATCCGCCCGCCGACCGTCGCGGAAGGAACCGCGCGTCTGCGCGTCTCGCTCACGCTGCATGTGAGCGAGGCGCAGATCGCCGCCATGGTCGACGATCTGGCGCATGCGCTCGTGGATCTGCCGGCATGACGCGCCTCGTCGTTGCGGGAACCGACACCAATGTCGGCAAGACGGTGTTTTCCGCCGCGCTCGCCGGCGCGCTCGGCGCTTATTATTGGAAGCCCGTGCAAGCCGGCCTCGAGGGCGAGACCGATACGACTTCCGTCGCGCGGCTCTCCGGCCTTCCCGAGGAGAAGCTCCTGCCGGAAGCCTATCGTCTGCGAACGCCGGCGTCGCCGCATCTTTCCGCGCGACTCGACGGGGTAGAGATCGATCCGGCGCGTCTCTCGCCGCCGGATCGCGCGCCGCTCGTCATCGAGACGGCCGGCGGGCTGATGACTCCGCTGACGGAAGCGTCTCTGACCATCGATCTCATCGCACGCTGGCGGCTTCCGGTCGTGCTCTGCGCGCGCACCACGCTCGGAACGATCAATCACAGCCTGCTGTCGCTCGAGGCGCTGCGGCGTCGCGAGATTCCCATTCTCGGCGTCGCTTTCATCGGCGAGGAGAATGCCGAGACGCAGAGCGTCATCGCGCAAATCTCCGGCGTGCGCGCGCTCGGCCGCTTGCCTTTCGTGGCGCCGCTCACGGCCGCCGATCTGGCGGCGGCTTTCGCGGCGCATTTTCGCCGCGCCGATTTCACGGAGACCAATCCATGACGACGCGCTCAAGCGGATGGCCGAGATGACATCGCCCGTCTGGCGCCCTTTCACTCAGCACGCTCTGCAGAAAGACGCGATCCTCGTCGCGCGCGGCGAGGGGGCTTGGCTCGAATGCGCGGATGGTCGCCGCATTCTCGACGCCATTTCCTCCTGGTGGGTCATCACCCATGGCCATCGCCATCCGAGGATCGTGCAGGCGATCAAGGATCAGGCGGATCGGCTCGATCAGATCATCTTCGCCGGCTTCACCCATGAGCCCGCCGAGTCGTTGGCGCGTCGGCTCGTCGCGCTGACGGCGCCGGGGCTCGATCACGTTTTCTATTCCGACAGCGGCTCCACATCGGTGGAGGTCGCGATCAAAATGGCGCTCGGCTATTTCCGCAATCGCGGCGTCGCGCGCAATCGCGTCATCGCTCTCGAGCATGGCTATCACGGCGACACTATCGGCGCCATGTCGACCGGCGCGCGCTCCGTCTTCAACGCGGCCTATGAGCCGCTGCTCTTCGATGTGACGCGCATTCCTTTTCCGAGCGCCGGCTGCGAGCAGCAGACGCTCGACGCGCTGGAGGCGGCCTGCCGCAGCGCCGACGCAGCGGTTTTCGTCGTCGAGCCGCTCGTGCTCGGCGCCGGCGGCATGCTCGTCTATGGCGCCGATACGCTGCGCGAGATGCGGCGCATCTGCGCTGCGCATGGCGTGCTCTTCGTCGCCGATGAGGTGATGACCGGCTTCGGCCGCACCGGAACGCTCTTCGCGTGCGAGCAGGCGGGAATCGTTCCCGATATCGCCTGCTACGCCAAAGGCATCACCGGCGGCTCATTGCCGCTCGCCGTGACCATGTGCTCGGCGGAGATTTTCGAGGCGCATTATTCCACCGATCGCGCGCGCACTTTTTTTCATTCGAGCTCCTTTACCGCCAATCCCATCGCCTGCGCCGCGGCGCTGGCCAATCTCGACATTTGGGAGAGCGAGGATGTGCGCGGGCGCATCGCGCATCTTTCGGCGATGCAGGAGGAGCGGCTGCTGCGCTTTACGAATGACGCGCGCTTTTCCAATGCGCGGCGCATCGGCACGATAGCGGCGCTCGATCTGCGCGCGCGCGACGCAGGCTATCTCGCGACCATCGGGCCGGCGCTCTATGAGTTCTTCATCTCGCGCGGCTTGCTGCTGCGTCCGCTCGGCAACACGATCTATGTTCTGCCGCCCTATTGCATAGAGGCGAGCGAGCTCGACGCGCTCTATGCGGCGATCGACGAGGCGGGGGATCGCTTCCGCTGAAAGCGTTGCGTTCCGCCTCGACAGAGAAGGCGGCGCGCCGCCTTCTCCCTCACTCCGCCGCCATCTTCAGATCGGGCTTGATCGCGTAATATTCGCCATAGAGCCGCGCGATCTCGGCGCGCGCCTCCAGCACGCTGCGGGCGCGTATGTGGCCGAAGCCGCGGATCTTCTCCGGTATGCGCGCCAGCGCGACGGCGGCGGCGTGATTGGCCGGCGACAGGCGCGGCAGAATATCGTCCAGCAGCGTCTGATAATCGGCGAGCATTTTGCGCTCGGAGATGCGGTCGCTGTCGGGACGGAAGGGGTCGAGAATGGTGCCGCGCAGGCCCTTGAAGCGCGCCAGCCATTTCAGCACATGGAACATCCATGGGCCGAAGGTGATCTTGCGCGAGCCGCCAATGTCGTTCTTGCGCTGGAAGGCGACGAGATTGGGCGCGAGATGCAGCTCCATGCGCAGATCGCCCTCGAAGATTTCGGCGAGCTGGCGCTGGAACGAGCCATCCGTGTAGAGCCGCGCCACCTCGAACTCGTCCTTGGCCGACATCAGCTTGAACAGACCGCGCGCCACCGCCTCGGTCAGCTCCTTGGTTCCGGGAACGCGCTCCTTCTCGAGCCGCGCGACGGCGTCGACGCGCGCGCGATAGCGGGCGGCGTAAGCGGCGTTCTGATAATCGGTGAGGAAGGCGACGCGGCGCTCGATCATCTCCTCGAGGCTCTGCGAAACGTCACGAGTTGGATTGCGCTCGCGCAATGAGGAGACGACGGCGGCCACGCTCGAAAGATCATGCGCGGCGCGGCGGCCCCAGGCGAAAGCGGAATGATTCATCGCCACCGCCTCGCCATTCAGCTCGATCGCGCGCAAGAGCGCGGCCTCGGAGAGCGGCAGCAGGCCCTTCTGCCAAGCGTAGCCGAGCATGAACATATTGGCGGCGATGGAATCGCCGAGCAGCGCCAGCGCCAGCTCCGTCACATTCAGGAAATCGACGCGCTCGCCGGCGGCCTCGCGTATGGCGCGCTCTATGCGCTGCGCCGGCAGCACGAAATCCGGGTCGCGCTCGATATCGCCGGGAAACACCTCGGCGCTGTTGACGACGACATGGCTGCGCGTGGGATCGATGGCCGCGAGTATCTGCTTGCCGCCGGCGACGACGAGATCGCAGCCGAGCACGAGATCTGCCTCGCCCGCGGCGATGCGGATCGCATGAACCTCGTCGGGCGTGCGGCCGATCTTCACATGGCAATAGACGGCGCCGCCCTTTTGCGCGAGGCCGGCCATGTCGATGACGCCGACGCCCTTGCCCTCGAGATGGGCGGCCATGCCGAGAATGGCGCTCACCGTGACGACGCCCGTTCCGCCTATGCCGGCGACGAGCACGCCATAAGGCGCCGCGCCGATCTGCGGAACGGCGGGCTCCGGCGGCGGCGGACATTGCGTCTCGCTGGTCGGCGCGGCCTTTTTCATGCGCGCGCCATGCACGGTGACGAAGCTCGGGCAGAAGCCCTCGAGACAGGAGAGATCCTTGTTGCAGCTCGATTGGTCGATGCGGCGCTTGCGGCCGAATTCCGTCTCCAGCGGCTGCACCGACACGCAATTGGAGGCGCGGCCGCAATCGCCGCAGCCTTCGCAGACCAGCTCGTTGATGACGACGCGCACATCCGGGTCGGGATATTCGCCGCGCTTGCGGCCGCGGCGCTTCTCGGTGGCGCAGGTCTGATCGTAGATCAGAATGGTGACGCCATCCGTCGCGGCCAGCTCGCTCTGCACGCTGTTGATGACGTTGCGGTGATAAATGTCGAGGCCCGGCGGCCATTGAATATCGGAGGCGTATTTGTGCGGCTCGTCGGAGACGAGCGCGATTCTGGCGACGCCTTCCGCCGCCACCTGATGCGCTATCGCCTCGACGGTGAGATCGCCTTCATGCGCCTGTCCGCCGGTCATGGCGACGACGCCATTGAAGAGAATCTTGAAGGTGATGTTCGTCTTGGTCGCGACGGCGAAGCGAATGGCCAGCGAGCCGGAGTGATTATAGGTGCCGTCGCCGAGGTTTTGGAACACATGCTTGCGCGTCGAGAAGGGCGCCTCGCCGATCCAATTGGCGCCTTCGCCTCCCATATGCGTGTAGCCCTCGGTCGAGCGGTCCATCCATTGCGCCATATAATGGCAGCCTATGCCCGTATAGGCGCGCATGCCCTCCGGCACATGGGTGGATGTCGAATGCGGGCAGCCGGAGCAGAAATGCGGCACGCGCACGCCGACGTCGGTCAGCGATTTGCGGCGCTCCTGCATGTGCTCGAGCCGGCGCACGCGCCCTTCGAGATCGTCGGAGCGAACGTAGTTCAGCAGCCGCCGGCCGATAGCGATGGCGACGTCATTGGCGTCGAGCGAGCCCTTCACCGGGAAGAGCCATTCGCCGACCTCGTCCTTCTTGCCGATGCAGATGGGCTGATGCGACGAGCCATAGAGCTGCTCGCGCAGCTGCACCTCGATCAGCGAGCGCTTCTCCTCGACGACGATGACGAGATCGAGTCCGCGCACGAACTCGCGCAAGCCTTGCGGCTCGAGCGGCCAGGGGCAGGCGATCTTATAGAGGCGCAGGCCGTAATCATTGGCCTTCACCTCGTCTATGCCGAGATCGTCCATCGCCTGGCGCACGTCGAGATAGGACTTGCCGACGGTGATGACGCCGATCTTGGCGGCGGGGCCGCCGGAGGTGATGATGCGATTGAGGCGATTGGCGCGGATGAAGGCGAGCATGGCGTCGCGCTTGCTCTCCTGCATGCGCGCTTCCTGCGTCAGCACCGGATCGCGCGGACGTATGTTGAGGCCGCCCGGCGGCATCAGAAAATCGAGCGGCGCAATGGGGCGCACGCGATCGAGCGAGCCGTCGACGGAGGCGGTGGATTCCACCGTGTCCTTGATGAGCTTCAAGCCGGTCCAGACGCCGGCGTAGCGCGACAGCGCGAAGCCCATGAGGCCGTAGTCGAGAATCTCCTGCACGCCCGCGGGCGAGAGGATCGGCATCATCATATCGACGAAGACGAACTCCGACTGATGCGCCGTGGTGGAGGATTCCGCCGTATGGTCGTCGCCCATCAGCGCCAGCACGCCGCCATTGCGGGAGGAGCCGGCGAGATTGACATGGCGCAGCGCGTCGCCAGAGCGATCGACGCCTGGCCCCTTGCCGTACCAGACGGAGAAGACGCCGTCATATTTGCCTTCGCCGCGCATCTCCGCCTGCTGCGCGCCCCAAATGGCGGTGGCGGCGAGATCCTCGTTGAGGCCCGGCATGAACAGAATGTCGTGTCTGTCGAAGAGCGGCTTCGCCTTGTGCAGCTGCGCGTCCATGCCGCCGAGCGGCGAGCCGCGATAGCCGGAGACGAGGCCCGCCGTGCGCAGTCCGGCGCGACGATCCATCTCCTTCTGCATCAGCAGAAGACGCACGATCGCTTGCGTGCCGTTGATGAGCACATGCGTCTTGGAAAGATCGAATCGATCGGCGAGGGACACGTCGCCTAGGGCGGGGCCGGTTGTCGTGGCGCCGGCGACTTCATCCGCCATACGTATTCTCTCCTCGCTCGGCGCGACGCCCTCGCGGGGCGCCCCGCTCGCGCAGGGCCGCGCGACGTCATCGTCTCGGAGAGGGGCGCGAGGCCCGCTCCCCCTATGAAGCGTTGCCGCTCGAAAGCTCTCGCGCGAGGCGCTTTCGAAAGAGTCATATTGCGGATTTGCGCGTCGGCGGAAAGACTCCCGTCCTCCTCATCCGTGAAAATCCGTATCCCATCCGCGAGGGATGGCCGCCGCCGCCCCCGGCGCGACCCGCCCGGCTTGTCCTTGCGGCGCCGGGCGTGGCATTATACGTCACGACGAGCGACGCCAGCAAGCGAGCCTTCGCGGGCGCCGAAAAAGCTGTCGAAACAGCGCGTCCAGCCCTGTTTCCGCCGCCTTCCGCGACTACAGCCTCCGCGCTCGGAGCGGGAGCGATTCGCGAGAGCGCCGCGCTCCACCGAGGCGAGAGCCCCTATGCCGAGAAGATTTGCATTCGCTTCGCTGACCCTCGCCATGGCGCTCGCCGCTGTCCCGGCCGCCGCGCATCCGCATGTCTGGGTCGCCATGCGCAGCGAGATCGTGTTCACGCCGGACGGCAAGATCAAGGGCGTGCGCCACGCTTGGACCTTCGACGAGATGTATTCCGCCTTCGCGCTGCAAGGGCTCGGCAAGGACGGCAAGCCGCCGAGCCGCGAGGAGCTCGCGCCGCTCGCCAAGACCAACGCCGAATCGCTCGCCGAATTCGACTATTTCACCTTCGCGAAATATCAGAACGCCAAAGCCGCCTTCGGTCCGCCGGAGGATGTGTGGCTCGAGGCCGACGACAAGCGCATCGTCACCATGCATTTCACTCTGCCGCTGGAGAAGCCGCTGCCGGCGCAAAAGCCTTTCTCCTTCCAGACCTATGATCCGACCTATTTCGTCGCCTTCGATCTCGAGAAGCAAAATCCAGTGACGCTCGCCGGCGCTCCGGCGGGCTGCTCCACCAGCGTCGTGGAGCCGAAGCCGCTGCTCGCCGTCGACACGCAAAAGCTGAGCGAAGCCTTTTTCGCCAATATGTCGCCCGGCGCCGATTTCAGCATGAAGCTCGCGGCGCGCATCGTCGTGGCCTGCCCGTGAGGGTTTCGCCGCGGAATTGCGCGCTGCTCCTCCTCCTGGCGCTGGCCGCGCTCGCGCTGTCGCAGGACGCCGCGCTGGCGCAGGCGGCGCGTCATCCTTTCGCCGTCGGCCCTTCGGAAGCTCCGGTCGGCGCGGCGAGCGGCCTCGCCGGCCTGCTGCTCGCATGGCAGAGCAAATTCCATTTGGAGCTGCAGAACGCCGCGCGCGCGCTGAAGACCGACAATAGCGCCTTCTTCCCTCTGGCGGCCGCGAGCTTCGCCTATGGCGTTTTTCACGCCGCCGGGCCGGGTCATGGCAAGGCCGTGCTCGCCTCCTATATGATCGCCAATGAGACGGCGCTGAAGCGCGGGCTGGCGCTCGCCGCTCTGGCGGCGCTGCTGCAGGGTGTGGTGGCGATAGCGCTCGTCGGCGTGGCGGCCATTCTCTTCGGCTTCACCGCGCAGCGCATGACCGAGGCGGCGACGTGGATCGAGACGGCGAGCTACGCCGCCATCGCCGCCGTGGGCGCGCGCCTCGCCTATGTGAAAGGGCGCGCGCTGCTCGCCGCGCTGCGGGAGCCGGCGCCTGTCCTCGCCGTCGCGCGCCGCGGCGCCTTCGCCTGCGAGGCGGTCGACGACGATCCCGGCCATGTTCATGGGCCGGACTGCGGCCATATGCATGCGATCGACGCCGCCCGGCTCGGCGCCGGCTTTCGCTGGGGCGATGCGCTGGCGACGGTCGTCGCGGCGGGTCTTCGTCCCTGCTCGGGCGCCATACTCGTGCTCGTCTTCACACTGTCACAAGGCGTCTTCATAGCCGGCGCCGGGGCGACGCTGCTGATGTCCGCCGGCACGGCGATCACCACCGGCGCCTTGGCGGCGACGGCGGTCTTCGCCAAGGATTTCGCGGCGCGTCTCGCCGCGCGCAGATCGTCGCGCGCGGAGACGCTGCTGCGCGCGGGCGAGCTGCTCGCCGCTCTCCTCGTGCTCGCTTTCGGCCTCGCGCTGCTGCTCGGCGCGCGCGTCGTCGGCGGCTGACGTCCTCCAATTTCGCGAGCCGCGGCGATGCTGCGCTGCGACGACGATCGTCGCGCGCGCGGGGCTGCGCTCGCGCCCGCGGCGCGCTATATTTTCGTGTGTGGATTGCGCTGTCCCGAGTTGTCGCTGTCTCGAGCAAACGCTAATCCATTGAGCGGACCGCTGGGCCGCGGTCGATCGCGCCCATGCCCGGAGGCCACGAATGACTGCCGCCACTCTCGCGTCGGACCCTTACGCCACCCGTCCCTGGGTCGCATCCTATCCGCCTTTCGTACCCGCCGAGATCGACCCGGCGAGCTATTCGACCCTCGTGGACATGTTCCGCCAGAGCGTGGTCGAATTTTCCGGCCGCACCGCTCTCGAGAGCTTCGGCGCCAAGCTCACCTATGCCGAATTCGGCAACGCCGCGCGCTCGATCGCGGCTTGGCTGCAATCGCAGGGAATCGCCAAGGGCGATCGCATCGCGATCATGGCGCCCAATGTGATGGCCTATCCGCCCTTGATCTTCGGCGTGCTTTTCACGGGCGCGGTCGTCGTCAACGTCAATCCGCTCTACACGCCCAAGGAGCTCGCGCATCAGATCGAGGATTCCGGCGCGCGCATGATCTTCGTGCTCGAGAATTTCGCGCACACCGTCGAGGCCGCATGGCCGTCGATGAGCCTCGAGAAAGCCGTCGTCATCGCTCCGGGCGATCTTCTCGGCCTGCGCGGCCCGATCGTGAATTTCATCTCGCGCTATGTGAAATGCGCCGTGCGGCGCTATCGCCTGCCGCAGAGCCTGCGCTTCTCGCGCGTGCTGCGCGAAGGCGCCGTGGCGCCGCTGCGCGACGCCGACGTCGGCCCGGACGATCTCGCCTTTCTGCAATATACGGGCGGCACGACCGGCGTCGCCAAGGGCGCTATGCTGCGGCATCGCAACATAGCGGCCAATGTCACGCAATCGGCCGCCTGGCTCTGTCCCTATCTGCCGACGCCGCTCGATCAGGTGATGGTGACGGCGCTGCCGCTCTATCACATCTTCGGCCTCACCGCCTGTTGCCTGCTGATCGTGAAGATCGGCGGCTCCTGCCTGCTCATCGCCAATCCGCGCGATATCCCCGGCTTCGTGAAGACGCTGCGCAAATCGCGCTTCACGATGATCTCCGGCGTCAACACGCTCTATGCGGCGCTCGCCAATCATCCAGATTTCGCGCGCGTCGATTTCTCCGATCTCATCTTCTGCATCTCCGGCGGCATGGCGACGCAAGACGTCGTCGCGCGCAAATGGAAGGAGATCACCGGCCATCCCATCATCGAAGGCTATGGCCTTTCGGAGACCTCGCCGGTCATCACCTGCAACCGGCCCGATCTCGTCGAATTTTCCGGTGCCATCGGCTATCCCTATCCCTCGACGCAAGTGTCGATCCGCCTGCCTTCCGGCGAGCCCGCGCCTTTCGGCGAGCGCGGCGAGCTCTGCGTCAAAGGTCCGCAAGTGATGGCCGGCTATTGGAATCGGCCGGAGGAGACCGCCGCCGCGACGACAGAGGACGGTTTCCTGCGCACTGGCGACGTCGCCGTGATGATGCCAGATGGACTGATGAAGATCGTCGATCGTCTCAAGGAGATGATCCTCGTCTCCGGCTTCAACGTCTATCCCAATGAAGTCGAGAATGTGCTGACGCGCCACCCCAAGGTCAGCGAGGCGGCGGTGATCGGCATTCCCGATCCGCATTCGGGCGAAGCGGCGCTCGCCTTCATCGTGCCGCGCGACCCCAGCGTCACCGGCAAGGAGCTGCATGATTTCTGCCGCGAGACGCTGACGCATTACAAGGCGCCACGCCATTTCGAGTTCCGCGACAGCCTGCCCAAGACGAATGTCGGCAAGGTTCTGCGTCGCGTTCTGAAGGAGGAGTATCTCGCGCGGGGGAAATAGCGTGGCTCCGAGCGTTTTCCGGTTCAGATCGAACCGGAAAACGCTAGATTCCTTTATTCTGTCGTGTTTTCTTCACGCGAACCGGTTCCCACTTCGCTCGAAAACACTCGGCCGTTCACCGCACCCGCGTCCACTCCTCGCCGCCGCAGATATTGGTGCCGTTGACGCAGCCCTCGAGGAGCAGCACCTTCTCGCTGCGCAGCGCGAGGCTCGCGGCGTAGCTCTGGCCGTCCTTGGCGTTATAGATGGTGCCGGTCCATTGATTGGCGCCGGCGGGCTTCAGATTCAGGATCGGCAGGCCGAGCAGCGAGCGCTTGCGCTGGCGGGGGTCGGGATTGTTCTCGTCGACGCCCTTCTCGGAGAGCCAGGCGATCTTGCCGCAGATCGCTTGCCCGCAGCGGCTGATCTGAATATGCGCGGTGCCGTCGGCGACGCGCCACTCGCCGATCGGATCGGCGAGCGCCGCGGTCGCGACGACAGAAAAAATCGACGCGCATATCCAGGACCGCTTCATCTCGAGCCTCCGTTTGAATAATCACGGGCGGGAGTATAGGGCTAAGCCATGCCTCAGACCAATACGCCGGCCGCGGCGCCCCTCGCTGCGCTGCGGCAAAAGGCCGGGCCGATCCGGGCGCTCATTCTGGGCGGGACCAGCGAGGCGCGCGCGCTCGCCGCCCGTCTCGCCGGCGACGCGCGCCTTCATGCGGTGGTCTCGCTCGCCGGCCGCACCAGCGCGCCGCTCGCCTCGCCGCTGCCGGTCCGCATCGGCGGCTTCGGCGGCGTCGAGGGGCTGACGCGCTATCTCGTCGAGGAGCGCATCGAGCGCGTGATCGACGCCACCCATCCCTTCGCGGCGCGAATTTCCGCCAATGCGCGCGCGGCCTGCGCGGCGCTCGGCCTGCCGCTGCTGGTCTACACGCGCGCGCCTTGGAGCCCAATGGAGGGGGATTGCTGGATCGAGGTCGCGGACAATGCCGGCGTCGTCGCCGCGCTGGGCGAGACGCCGCGGCGCGTCTTTCTCACCATTGGCCGTCTGGGGCTCGCGGATTTTCTGTGTGCGCCGCAGCATTATTATCTGATCCGAACGATCGATCAGCCGCAGGAGAACGATCTACCGCCACGCTACCAATTGATCCTGGAGCGCGGTCCTTTCACAGTCGAGAGCGAATTGTCCCTGATGCGCGCCTCGGCGGTCGACCTCATCGTCTCCAAGAACAGCGGCGGCCGCGAGACCTATGCGAAGATAGAAGCCGCGCGCATGCTCGGCCTGCCGGTCGTAATGGTCACGCCGCCGCGCGGCGGCGCGGCGCGCATTGTTCATGATGTCGCGGCGGCCGTCGATTTTCTCTTCTGCGAGGCGGCCTAGATGAGCGTCACACTGATGTTCCAAGGCACGGGGTCGGATGTCGGCAAATCGCTGGTCGTCGCCGGCCTCGCGCGCGCGCTCACGCGGCGCGGCTTGCGGGTCGCGCCCTTCAAGCCGCAGAATATGTCCAACAACGCCGCGGTGACGGCGGACGGCGCCGAGATCGGCCGCGCCCAGGCGTTGCAGGCGCGCGCCGCGCGTCTCGCGCCGACCGCCGACATGAATCCGGTGCTGCTGAAGCCGCAGGGCGCCGCCGGCGCGCAAGTCGTGCTGCGCGGAAAAATCGTCGGCTCGGCGCGCGCGCGCGAATATCAGCAATGGAAGGCGGGGCTGATGTCCGCCGTGCTGGAGAGCTATGAGCGCCTGCGCGCGAGCTGCGATATCGTGCTGGTCGAAGGCGCCGGCAGCGCGGCGGAGATCAATCTGCGCGCCAACGACATCGCCAATATGGGCTTCGCCCGCCGCGTCGACGTCCCGGTCGTGCTGGTCGGCGATATAGACCGCGGCGGCGTCATCGCGCAGCTCGTCGGCTGCAAGGCCGTGCTCGATCCAGAGGATGAAGCGCTGATCCGCGGCTTCATCGTCAATAAATTCCGCGGCGATCCTTCGCTCTTCGACGAAGGCATGCGCTTCATCGCCGAGCGCACCGGCTGGCGGCCGCTCGGCCTCGCGCCCTTTTTCGCCGACGCCGCGCGACTGCCGGCGGAGGACGCTTTCGGCCTGCGCGCCGGCGCCTCGGGCGGGGAGGGCGGCCTGACCATCGCCACGCCGCTGCTGCCCAATATCGCCAATTTCGACGATCTCGATCCGCTGCGGGCGGAGCCGGGCGTGCGTTTCATTCTGGTGCGGCCGGGCGAGCCGCTGCCGGCGGAGGCGCGGCTCGTGATCTTGCCGGGCTCCAAGGCGACGATCGCCGATCTTTCCGCCTTTCGCGAGGCCGGCTGGCACATAGACCTCGCCGCGCATATTCGTCGCGGCGGGCGCGTCTTCGGCATTTGCGGCGGCTATCAGATGATGGGCCGTCGCATCGCCGATCCGCAGGGGCTCGAGGGGCCGCCCGGCGCGGTGGAGGGGCTCGGCCTCCTCGATATGGAGACGGTCTTCGAGACCGAGAAAGTGCTGAAGCAGGTGAGAGGCGCGACCATCGCCGAAAATATCCCCTTCTACGGCTATGAGATGCACGCCGGCCGCACAGAGGGGGCCGATTGCGCGCGTCCGCTGCTGCGCTTCGAGGACGGGCGGCGCGACGGCGCGGTTTCGACGGATGGTCGCTGCGCCGGCGTCTATGTGCATGGCTTTTTCGCCGATGACGCTCTGCGCGCCGCCTTTCTGCGCGATCATGGCGCGCGCGCCTCCGACCTCTCCTATGAGCAGTCGATCGAGGCGACGCTGGATGGCCTCGCCGAACATTTCGAGCGCCATTTGGACGTGGACGCGCTTTTGGAGCTGGCGCGATGAGCGCGCCAACGCCGATTCTGCACGGCGGCCGAGTCGATCTCGCGCGGACGCTATTTCCAGAGGCGCCGGAGCCCTGGATCGATCTCTCGACCGGCGTCAGCCCCTATCCCTATCCGTTTCCGCCGCTCGCGCCGGAGGTCTTCACCCGCCTGCCGGACGTCGCCGCGCTCGCCGCGCTGGAGCGCATCGCCGCCGCGGCCTATCGCGCGGGGCCGAAGGCGCAGGTGGTCGCGGGGGCGGGGACGCAGGCTTTCATTCAATGCCTGCCGCGCTTGCAATGCCTGCCCCGCTCGCGGGTCGCCGTCCTCGGCCTCACTTATGAGGAGCATGCGGCCGCCTGGCGCGCCGCCGGCGCCAAGGTCGCGCGGGTGGAGACATTGGAGGAGATCGCGGCTGCCGAGGTCGGCGTCGTCGTCAATCCCAATAATCCCGACGGCCGCCTCGAACCCGTCGCGCGCCTCGCCGAGACCGCGCGCGCCATGGCGGCGAAGGGCGGCCTGCTGATCGTCGATGAGGCTTTCGCCGATTTTCTTCCCGCCGAGGCCAGCCTTGCGCCGCGTGCGGGGGAGGAGGGCTTCCTGCTCTTGCGGTCTTTCGGCAAGGCCTATGGGCTGCCGGGCGTGCGGCTCGGCTTTGCTCTTTGTGGCGCGGCGCTCGCCGAGCCATTGCGGGCGGCGCTCGGACCCTGGAGCGTCTCCGGCCCGGCGCTGGCGATCGGCGCGGCGGCGCTCGCCGATGCGCCCTGGCTCGCGGCCCGCGGCGCCGCGCTCGCGCGGGACGCCGCCCGGCTCGATGGGCTGCTCGCCGCATCAGCCTTCGAGATCATTGGCGGAACGTCGCTTTTTCGGCTCGTTCGGCATGCGGCGGCGGATCGATGGTTTGCCCATCTCGCCCGGCGCGGCATATTGACGCGAAGGTTCGGCGAGCGGCCGGATCGGCTCCGTTTCGGCCTGCCGGCTGCGTCCGCGGCCTGGGAACGGCTGGAGCGCGCATTGGAGAGCGGACGAAATGGTCTTTGATCCCGAGCCGTCGCTCGTCGCCAGCGCGCCATTCTCGGAGGAGGAGCGCGCCGCCGTCTATCGCGCCATCCACACGCGCCGCGACGTTCGCGACGAGTTCCTGCCCGATGAATTGTCGCATGAGGAGGTGATGCGCCTGCTCGACGCCGCGCATCACGCGCCTTCGGTGGGCTTTATGCAGCCCTGGAACTTTCTGCTCATCCGGGACCGCGGCCTGCGAGAGGCCGTGCACGCCGCTTTCGAGCGCGCCGCCGAGGCGGAGGAGGCGCTGCTGCCGCAAGAGCGGCGCGCGCAATATCGAAGCTTGAAGCTGCAAGGGATTTTGAAGGCGCCTCTCAATATATGCATCACTTGCGACCGCTCCCGGCAGGGCCGGACGGGGCTCGGCCGCACGCAGCAACCGGAGGCCGATCTCCTCTCCACCGCTTGTGCGGTGCAGAATTTCTGGCTGGCGGCGCGGGCGGAAGGAATCGGCGTCGGCTGGGTGAGCATATTGAGAGAGCAGGATTTACGTGCGATTCTCGACATCCCGGCGGAAATCGCCATTGTGGCCTATCTCTGCGTCGGCCGCGTCGCCAAAGCCTATGCCCAGCCGGAGCTCGAAATCCGGCAATGGGCCAAGCGCCTGCCGCTCGAGGAATTGATCTTCTCCGATCGCTGGGGAAATCGCATAAATAATTCCGAGGGTTGAGGCGGTTACAAAATTGACACGCTTTTGTGATTTTTAGGACCCTGAAAGCCGCGCTCTCCTTTTGACCTTCGTCTTGAGGGGTCTATAGTGAGCGCAAGGCGCAGGGCGGATGCGCTGCAGCATGGGCTAGCTGCTCCGCCTGCGGTATGCGTCTTGCTTGCCATTAGGCCGGCAATCGTGGGGTCGGATTTATGAAACCAGCAGATTACGAGCTCGTTTACGATAAGGCCCGCCCTCTCTCGAACACGACGACGCTCACTGTCGCGGAAGTGCCGGATCGACTGGAAGATCTGCTGCATCTGCTCGGCGAGGCGATGATCGAGGGGCGTGACAATCATTCGCGACTGACGGAAATTCACCTTCCCATGTCGCGCTTTCCGCAGATGGATTCGAAATTCTGGCACATCCCGGTCGAGGATTGTGGCGAGCATCCCGTCCTGCGGCTGTTCTTCGAGACGCAGAGCGACTTCACGCACTGATCTCGACGATCGCCTCGCGGCCTTCATAGGCGCCCTTATCCCTGCATGCGGGGACAAGGGCGCCGCCGCGGCGCGTCACGAAGCTTTCGCTGTCTGCGGCTCCGTGATCGCCGCCTCCCGGCTCGTCGCTTCCGCCGCCCGCCGCGGCCGCCGGCTCTCCAGCTTGCTCATCAGCAGATAGATCACCGGCGTCGTGTAGAGCGTCAGCATTTGGCTGAGCAGCAGACCGCCGACGATGGTGACGCCGAGCGGACGCCGCATTTCCGCGCCGACTCCACCGGCGAAGGCGAGAGGCAGGGCGCCGAGCATGGCGGCGAGCGTCGTCATCAATATCGGCCGGAATCGCTCCACCGCCGCCTCCAGCGCCGCATCGCGCACGGAAAAGCCCTTGTCGCGCTCGGCGTGCAGGGCGAAATCGACCAGCATGATGCCGTTCTTCTTCACTATGCCGATCAGCAGCAGAATGCCGATGAAGGCGATCAGCGTGAATTCCGTGTCGAAGGCCTCGAGCGCCAGCAGCGCGCCGAGTCCGGCCGAGGGCAGGGTGGAGATGATCGTCACCGGATGGGCGAGGCTCTCATAGAGCACGCCGAGGATGATGTAGACCGCGAGCAGCGCGGCCAGGATCAGCCACGCCATGCCGGAGGAGAGCTTACGAAAATCCTTGGCGTCGCCGGCGAATTCCGCCTGCACGCCATTGGGGAGCCGCATTTCGTCGGTCGCCGTGAGAATGGCTTTCGCCGCCGCGTCCAGCGTATGGCTGGGCGCTATGTTGAAGGTGATCGTCGCCGCCGGCAGCACGCCCTGATGATTGACGACGAGCGGCATGGTCCCGCGCTCTATGCGGGCGACGGCGGTGAGCGGGACCTGGGTTCCGTCGCTGGCCGAGACATAGAGGCCGGAGAGATCGCGCGGATCGCGCTGGCGCGACAGCGGCGCCTCGACGATGACGCGATATTGATTGCGCTGCGTGTAGATGATCGAATCCTGGCGCTGGCCGAAGGAGCTGTTGAGCGCCGCGTCGATCGCCTGAATCGGCACGCCCATGCGCGAGGCGGCGGTGCGGTCGATGACGACATTGGCCTTCAGCGCGCCCTGCTGCCGATCGGTGGTGACGTCGGCGAGATCGGGCAGCCGTTGCAGCCGCGCCAGCAGCTTGGGGGTCCACTCTTCCAAATCGTCGACCGTGGAGGCGGTGACGGTGAACTGATATTGCGCTTTGCTCTGGCGCCCGCCGGAGCGCAAATCCTGCGACGGCGTCATATAGACGGAGAGGCCGGCGATCTTGCCGAACTCCTTGCGCAGGCGCGCCAGCACCTCGAAGCTCGACGCCTTGCGCTCATTGGCGGGCTTCAGCGCCAGAAAGAGCCGGCCCTGATTGCCGGACATCTGATTGGAGCCGCCGATGAAGGAGCCGACATTGACGACGTCCGGGTCGGCGGCGGCGACGGCGGCGGCCTTCTTTTGCAGCGCGACCATATCGCCGAAGGAAACATCCGCCGAGGCTTCGGTCGTGCCGTTGAGCAGGCCGATATCGTCCTGCGGCAGATTGCCCTTGGGGACCGAGGCGTAGAGGTGAACGGTCCAGCCGATCGTCAGCACGATGACGCCGAGCGTCGCCCAAGGATGATCGACGACCGGCCGCAAGCTGCGCGCATAGAGGCCGATGAGCCGCGCCAGCGCGCCCTCGACCAGGCGGTCGAAGCGCGACGGCGTCTCTCGCTTCGGCGAGGGCAGATGCGCGCAGATCGTCGGCGTCACCGTCAGCGAGACGATCGTCGAGATGACGATGGCGAAGGTGAGGGTGAAGGCGAACTCGCGCAGCAGCCGGCCGAAGACGCCGTCCATCAGCAGCAGCGGAATGAAGACGGCGATCAAGGACAGGCTGATCGAGACGACGGTGAAGCCGATCTGCTTCGCGCCGGCGAGCGCCGCCTCCAGCCGGTCCATGCCGCGCTCGGCATTGGTCTCTATGTTCTCGATCATGACGATGGCGTCGTCGATGACGAAGCCGACCGCGATGGTGAGCGCCATCAGCGACAGATTATTGATCGAGAAGCCGGCGAGCCACATGGCCGCGCAGGAGCCGACGAGGGACAGGGGCACTGTCACCGCAGCGGCGAAGACCGGCGTCGCCCGGCGCAGGAAGACGAACACCACCGCCATCACGAGGGCGATGGAGACGAGCAGCGTGTTCTGAATCTCCGAGACGCTGGCGCGGATCGTCTGCGTGCGATCGGAGAGGATGGAGACGTCGACGCCGCTCGGAATCCATGTTCGCAGCTCGGGCAGCAGCGCCTTCACCTGATCGACCATGGCGATCACATTGGCGTTGGGCTGTCGCGTCACGATGATGATGACCGCCGGCTTGCCGTTGAACCAGCCGGCCGCCAGCCGATTGCGCACGCCGCGCTCGACCGTGGCGATGTCGCCGAGCTTGACCACGGCGCCATCGCGCGCGGAAACAACGATGTCGCGAAAGTCGCGCGGCGTCGCCAGCTGATCGCTGGCGCCGATCGTGCGGCCGAGCTGCTCGCCATTCAGCGCGCCGAGCGGCGAGAGCACATTGGCGGAGACGATGGCGCTCGCCACCGCATCGACGCCGAGGCCCATCGCGGCGAGGCGCGCCGTATCCATCTGCACGCGGATCGCCGGCTGCTCGGCGCCGGCGATGCGGACCTCGGCGACGCCCGGCACTTGCGAGATGCGCTGGGCGATGACCGTATCGGCGGCGTCGAAAATAGCGCTGGTCGGCAAAGTCTCCGAGGTCAGAGCGAGGACGATGGAGGGCACCGTCGCCTGGCTCGCCTTGCGGAAGACCGGCAGCAGCGGCAGATCGGGGGGCAGATCCGTGGCGGCGGCGTTGATCGCCGCCTGCACGTCGCGCGCCGCGGAGTCGATGTTCCGGTTGATGTCGAATTGCGCGACGATCTGCGTCTGGCCGAGCGAGCTGACCGAGGTGAGTTCGGTGACGCCGGAGATGCCGGCGAGGCGGCGCTCCAGCGGCGCGGCGACCGAGGCCGCCATTGTCGCCGGATCGGCGCCCGGCCGCGCCGCTATGACGCCGATCGCCGGAAAGTCGATCGCCGGCAGGCTGGCGACGGGCAGGAAGAAATAGGCGATGGCTCCGACCATGAACAGCGCCGCCGCGAGCAGGCTCGCGCCCACCGGCCGGCGGATGAAAGGCTCGGAGATGTTCATGGCGTCGGGGCTCGATCGGCGCGTGGGCGAGATCGTTTCGCGCGGCCTTCGCCGCCTTCCTTCTCCCCGCGAGCGGGGAGAAGGTTCGGATGAGGGGGCAGGGGCGTGTTCCGTTGCCGGCTCATGCCCCGAGCCCCTCACCCCGACCCTCTCCCCGCGGGCGGGGAGAGGGAGAAATGGCGCCCAACCCCTTCACTCCGCCGCCTCCTTGCGCTCGGAGGGCGGCGCTGTCGGGGCGGCGGCCTGCGGCTGCGGCGCCGGCGATCCATGCAGCAAGTCACGCAGCCGCGCGCGCAGGCGATCGACGGCGAGATAGATGACCGGCGTCGTATAGAGCGTCAGCAGCTGCGACAGAATGAGCCCGCCGATGATCGAGACGCCGAGCGGGATGCGCAGCTCGCTGCCCGGCCCATGCGCCAGCGCCAGCGGCAGCGCGCCGAGCAGCGCGGCCAGCGTCGTCATCATGATCGGCCGAAAACGCAGCCGGCAGGCGCGCACGATGGAGTCGAAGGGCGTCAGCGCCTCGGCCTTCTCCGCCTCCAGCGCGAAGTCGATCATCATGATGGCGTTCTTCTTGACGATGCCCATCAGCAGCACGACGCCGATCAGCGCCACCAGCGACATGTCGAGCCCGGTCGCCATCAGCGCCAGCAGCGCGCCGACGCCGGCCGAAGGCAGCGTCGTCAGCACGGTGAAGGGATGCGCATAGCTCTCATAGAGCACGCCGAGCACCACATAGATGGCGATGGCCGCCGCCAGAATGAGCCATGGCTGACCGGCGAGCGATTTGCGGAACTCCGCCGCATCGGCGCTGAACATGCCGATGATGGAGGAGGGCAGGTCGATCTCGCGCTCTATGCGGGCGATCGCCTCCACCGCATCGCCGAGCGCGGCGCCGGGCGCGAGGTCGAAGCTGATCGTCGCCGCGGGAAACTGCTCCTGATGCGCGACGGCGAGCGGCGCCGTCGTCTGCTCCACCGAGACGAAGGTCGAGATCGGCGTCTGCGGGCCGCCATTGGAGGGCGAGACATAGAGCTTGTCGAGCGCCGTCGGATCGCGCTGATATTGCGGCGCCGCCTCCAATATCACGCGATATTGGTTGGACTGGGCGTAGATGGTGGAGATTTGCCGCTGGCCGAAGGCGTCGTTCAGCGTGTCGTCGACATTCTGCGCGGTGACGCCGAGGCGCCCCATCAGCTCGCGGTCGATGCGCAGGAAGGTGCGCAGGCCGCCGTTCTGCGTCTCGGCGGCGACATTGCGGAACACGCCGTCGCGGCGGATCGCGTCGATCAGCTTCTGCGACCAGTCCTGCAGCTCGGCCTGGTCGGGCGCGGTGAGCGTATATTGATATTGCGAGCGGCTGGCGCGCGTCGTGATCTGTATGTCCTGCACCGGCTCTATGTAGACGGACGCGCCGGGAATGCGCTCGGCCGCCTTCTTCAAGCGCTCGGCGATCGCGTCCGCGCCTATGCTGCGCACATCGCGCGGGCGCAGCGTCACCGACATATGGGCGACATTGGTGGTGGCGTTGAGCGGGCCGACGCCGAGCACCGAGGCCGTTCCCGTCGCCTCCGGCTCCGCCTCGAAGATTTTCGAGACCTCGGCCTGCAGCCGCGTCATCGTCTCGAAGGAGGAATCCGGCGAGGCTTCCAGCACGACATTGAGCAGGCTCGTGTCCTGGCGCGGCAGGAAGCCTTTGGGGATGAAAGCGTAGAGCGCGATGGTGAGCGCCAGCGTGCCGAAGGTGAGAGCCAGCATCAGCTTTTGCCGGCCGAGCGCCATGGCGAGAGTCTTGGCGTAGAATTCGTCGAGCCAGGCGGAAAAGCCGCTCGCCGGCGCATGGGCGGCGTGGCCGGCGCCCGGCTTCAGCAGCTTGGCGCAGAGCATGGGCGTCAAGGTCAGCGAGATGATCGCCGAGACGACGACCTGAGCGGTGAGCGTCAGCGCGAACTCGCGGAACATGCGGCCGACGAGGCCGGTCATGAACAGAAGCGGGATGAACACGGCGATCAGCGAGACGGTGAGCGAGATCACCGTGAAGGCGATCTCCCGCGCGCCGTCCAGCGCGGCGCGATGCGGCGTCTTGCCGAGCTCTATGTTGCGGACGATGTTCTCGATCATCACGATGGCGTCGTCCACGACGAAGCCGGCGCCGATGGTGAGCGCCATCAGCGACAGATTGTCGAGCGAGAAGCCGGCGAGCGACATCAGCGCGAAAGTGGCGATGATGGAGAGCGGCAGGCTGACGCCGGCGATGACCGTCGCGCGCCAGCTGCGCAGAAACACCAGCACCACCAGGATCACCAGCGCCGTGGCCAGGACGAGGGTGAATTCCACATCCTCGATGGAGGCGCGGATCGTCTGCGTGCGGTCGTTCACCACCTCGAGCGACATGCCCTTGGGCAGCGCGCGCATGACATTGGGCAGTTCCTTGTGGAGCTGATCGACCGTGCTGATGATATTGGCGCCCGGCTGGCGCTGCACGTCGAGGATGATCGCCGGCTCGCCGCGATACCAGCCGCCGACCCTGGCGTTCTCCAGCCCGTCGATCACCGTCGCGACATCGCGCAGCATGATCGGCGCGCCATTGCGATAGGCGACGACGACGGTCTCGAACTGCCGCGCCGCCTGCAATTGGTCATTGGCGTCGAGCGTGTAGGATTGGTGGAGCCCGTCGAGCGAGCCCTTGGCGCCGGCGACATTGGCGGCGGCGATGGCGGCGCGCAAATCCTCCATGCTCATGCGATTGGCGGCGAGCCGGGCGAGATCGGCTTGAATGCGCACCGCTGGGCGCACGCCGCCCTCCACCGCCACATGGCCGACGCCCGGCACTTCCGAGAGGCGCGGCGCGATCAGCGTGTCGGCGACGTCGCTCATCTGCCGCATGCTGGCGGTCTTGGAGCGCAAGGTGAGCGTCACCACCGGCGTGTCGGCCGGATTGACCTTCGCATAGACGGGCGGATAGGGCAGGCTGCGCGGCAGCGTCGAGGCGGCGGCGTTGATCGCCGACTGCACATCCTGCGCGGCGGCGTCTATGTCGCGGTCGAGATCGAATTGCAGCGTGATCTGCGACAGGCCGAAGGAGCTCTGCGACGACATGGTCTGCAGCGAGGGGATCTGCCCGAACTGGCGCTCGAGCGAGGCCGTCACCAGCGCCGCCATCGTGTCGGGATTGGCGCCCGGCAATTGCGTCGTGACCTGAATGGTCGGAAAATCGACCTGCGGCAGCGGCGAGATCGACAGGCGCGCATAGCCGAGCAGGCCGAACAAGAGCACGGCGAAGCTCAGCAGCGAGGTCGCCACCGGCCGTTCGATGAAGGGCGTCGACACGCTCATCGCGGGAGCGTCACCTCTGTTTCGGCGGGCCGCCGACGTCGCCGCGCTTCTCGCCTCCGGCCTCGCTCTTATGTTCCTTGCGCGGACGCTTCGCAGCATCCGCGCCGCGATCGGCCGTCGGCTCCATCACTCTCACCTGCGATCCGTCGACGAGCCGCGAGAAGCCGGTCGTCGCCACTTTCTCGCCCGGCTCGAGGCCGGAGACGACCACCGCCTGAACCTCGTCCTGCCGTCCGACCGAGACCGCCCGCATCGAGACGGTCTCATCCTCGTTCAGCGCATAGACGAAGGCGCCATTGGGGCCGCGCTGGATGGCCGCGCTCGGGACCACATGCGCGTCATGTAGCACATCGACCGTCAACCGGACGTTGACGAACTGGCCCGGCCAGAGCGCGAGGCTCTTGTTCTCGAAGGTCGCCTTTATCTTCACCGTGCCGGTGGTCTGATCGATCTGATTGTCGATCACCGTCACCACGCCTGTTTCCAGCACGCTGGAATTGTCCGGGCCGAGGGCGGACGCCGGGGCGGGGGCGCGGGCCTGCGCCTTCTGCACCGCGGGCAGAAACTGCTGCGGCACGGTGAAGACGACATAGATCGGCTGCAGCTGGGTGATGACGACGATGCCGGTCGCATCCGAGCTGTGCAGAATATTGCCGACGTCCACGAGCCTTATGCCGGTGCGTCCGTCGATCGGCGAGCGTATGGTGGCGTAATCCAGCGTCGCCTTGGCGTTGTCGATCGCGCCTTGATCGGCGCGGATTTGCGCCTCGAGCTGGGTGACGAGCGACTCCTGCGTCGCATATTGCTGCTGCGAGCCGAAATTGCTCGCCGCGAGCTTCTTATAGCGCGTCACATCGACTCGGGCGTTGGCGAGATTGGCCTCGTCCTGCGCCTTTTTGGCGACGGCCTGGTCATAGGCGGCCTGATAGAGCGTCGGATCGATGAGGGCGACAATATCGCCCTTCTTGACGCTCTGCCCCTCGTCGAAGCCGAGCTTGATGAGCCTTCCGTCGACCTGCGTGCGGACAGTGACCGTGTTGAGCGCCTGCGCCGTGCCGACGGCGTCGATCGTCACCGGCACATCGGCGATCCGTACCGGCGTCGCCGTTATGGAGACGGGACCATCCAGGCTGCGGCGGCGCCCATCGCGCTTGCCGCCCGACACCGCGCCCGCCTCTTTCGCTCCATCGCCGAAGATCCAGGGACGGGCGACGTAATAGCCGGCCGCGAGCGCGGCGATTACCCCCAGCGCGACCGGCGGCGACGGCCGCTTCGCGCGCCAGCCGGCCGGCCAGGAGAGCGGCGGTTTCACGGCCAGGGACCCTTGTCCGACTCATAGGCGCCGTCCTCGGCGGCGATCTCGAGCGCGCGCGTCGCGCCGGACCAGCCGCCGCCGAGCGCCTGATAGAGGCTGGTGGCGGCCTGGAAATAGGCGAGCCGAACCACGGCCAAAGCGTCCTCGGTCTGGAACAAGGTCGTCTCCGTGGTCGAGAGGGTGATGATGTCGATCGTTCCCTCGCGCAGCCGCGCTTCGGCCACCTCATAGGCCCGCCGCGCCGCGGCCGCCGCCTCGCCCTGCAGCTTCAGCTGGCGAGACGTCTCCTGTATGGCGATGAGCGCATTCTCGACGTCCGAGAAGGCCGTCAAAATTTGTTTTTTGTAAGCCTGCGCCAGCTCGGCGAACTTGCCCTGCTGCAGCAGATATTGGCCCTGCAGATTATAGCCGTCGAAGAGCGGCTGCGTCAGATTGCCGGCGATCTGCCAGGCGATCGCCTCCGGTCGGAACAGCGTGCGCATCGCGACGCTCTGCACGCCGTAATAGCCGGTGATCTTGATCGACGGGAAGAAGGAGGCGCGCGCCTGCAGCACCGAGAATTCGGCGGATTCGAGCTTGGCCTCGGCCTCTGCGATATCAGGGCGGCGCAGCAGCAGCTCAGAGGGCAGGCCGGGCGAGACTTTCGGGAAGCTGAGCCGGGTCAGCGAGCCGCCCTTGATGACGGCGCTCTCCGGCGGGACGCCGAGCAGCACGGCCAGCGTGTTCTTCGTCTGGCGCAAGGTCTGCTCCAACGGCGGCACGGAGGCGCGCTGCTGCGCCACGACCGAATCCTGCTGCGAAAAGTCGAGCGCCGTGGCGGTGCCGACGTCGAGCCGGGCCTTGATGGCCTTCAGCACCGTCTCGGCGATCTTGATGTTGTTGTGGGCGATGCGCAGCCGGTCTTCCGCCGTCAGCACCTGAAAATAGGCGTTCACCACCGAGGCGATGGTGGAAATCTCGACCACGTCGCGATCGAAGCGGCTGGCGTCGGCGAGCAGCCGCGCGGCGTTGGAGGCGTCCTGATTCTTGCCCCAGAAGTCGATCTCATAGCTGGCGTCGAGCTGCAGCTGCAAGAAATTGGCGCGGCGCGTGCGCAGCGCCGTGGAGCTGGCCGCGCCGGTCGTCGTCGTGGCGCTGGTCGAGGCGCTGGTGCTCGTCGCGCTGGTGATGGTCGCCGGCGTCTGCGTGCGCCGCGCTATGTCGTTCATCGTCAGCGAAGGCCACAGCGGGGAGCTGTTGATCCGCGCGGTCGCGTCCGCCTGCTGGATGCGCGCCACCGCGGCGGCGATGTCCAGATTTTGCTCCAGCGCCTTTTCGACGAGGCGGGTCAGCTCCGGCGAGCGGAAACCCTGCGACCATTCCTTGGCCGCGCGAATCGGCGCGGCCGAGCGCGCAGGCTTGGCCGCCTTGAAGGCGGGCGGGGTCTCGATCGTGGCGTCCGGCTTTTCCCAATCCAGCACGCAGCCGGAGAGGGCCGTCGCGGCGGCGAGCGCCGCGGCGCGACCGAGGAACAAGGGCGGCCGTGGTCGTCGTCTCGGAGACAAGGACAATTCCGTTCTATCCGCATCCGCGCCCGGGCGAGCGCGGGACCCTTGGACAGGGCCTAGACCAATGAGCGCCGCCGTCATAGCGGGCGCGTGAATTTTCCACCGGCGCGATTCGATAAAAAGCGCCGATCCCACTGGACCCCGCGAAAATGGCCCCGCGAGGGCGCGTGGAAGAGCCGCCGAAACCACCGATTCCGTCGCCGCGGCTCCGCTCGACCCTGCGAGGCGGGATCGTTATGGTCAAGTTACGGATTGTTAATTTCTTCGTCGCGGCGTCGGCGTCTTTTGGGAAGGCGCCGGCTCGCCCGGCACTTTGCTCCAGCTTTCGCTCTGACACAAGAAGGCGATCAGGCAGCCGGTGAGCGTGAGCTGCGTCGGGCTGTCCAAAGTGATGATCCCGATATAGATTTTGCCGTTCTCTGGATTGAAGAGATCGCCTTTCCAGCGATTGGCCTCGGTCCGCGCCGCATGGCGCAGAATCAGCATGGGCTGCTGGCCGGGCGGGGGCGGCGGAAACACGCCGCGCGCGCAGAGCTTGCCGTCGCAATCGAAGAATTCGAGCTTCTGCTGATGTCCGCCGCGAATCCACACCCCATAGATCGGCTCGGTCGGCGCGGCGGGGGCGCGGGCCGCCTCCGCGGGAGCCGCGGCCGCAGGCACGGCGGAAGCGAGGGCGAGAAGCAGGGAAAAAGCCGCCTTCTTCATCATGGCTCCGAGCCTATCACGCCGCGTGGCGGCCGCACAGGCGAAGCCGGCCGCTCGGTCGCTTCGCTCGCGCCGAGGGCGCCCTCCCGCGGACCGCCGATCGCCTCCGCCTCCTCCTCCATCCGCGGCGGGCCGAGGAAGGCCGGCACGATGATGAAGGCGGCGAGCAAAGTGAAGAACAGCGAGATGGCGAGCAATGCGCCCATGCTGGCCGTTCCCGGATGGCTCGACAGGAACAGGCTGCCGAAGGCCGTGCCCGTGGTGAGCGCGCTGAAGAAGATGGCGCGCGTCAAGCTCGAGGCGAGCATGTCCGAGACGCCCTTGCGCCAGGCGATGACGTAATAGATGTGGAAGGCGACGCCGACGCCGAACATCAGCGGCAGCGCGATGATATTGGCGAAGTTGAGCGACAAGCCGAGCAGATCGGCCGCCTCGAGGCTCATGATTCCCGCGAGCACGAGCGGGCCGAGCGTGAGCGCGACGTCGCTCGCCCGCCGCAGCGCGACGACGAGAATCAGGAATATGGCCACGAAGGCGAGCACGCCGGCCTGCAGAAAGGCGTCGACGACCGTCTTGCCGGCCTCGGCGACGATCACCGGCGGGCCGCCGGCGTCAGGCGCGAGCGTCTGCACCGCCTCGGCGAAGCGGGTCATCACCTCGCGATCATTGCTGTCGCCCTTGGGCGTCACCTCGACGCGCACCTCGCCATCGGCGGAGATCCATTCCGAGCGTAGATCCTCCGGCAGCGAGTCGGGCGTGATCTTCTGCGCGGCGAGCGCTCTGCGCAACTCGCCGAAGAGGCGCTCGAGATCGGAGAGAGCGGCGATCTGCGCCTCCTTGCGAATCTCCGGGCTGGCCTTGACCAGCGCATCCAGCGAATCGGCGAAGCGGACGAGGCCGGCCGGCGCCTTGGGCGCGGAGCCGGCCTTGCGGATCGTCTTGGCGGCGCGGGCGAGGGCTTTCTTCACCTCCTCGTCGCTCGGCTCGGGCTTGACCGTCGGATCGAGAATCTTGCGCAGCTGATTGGCTGCGTTCTCGAGCAGCGGCAGCTTCTCGTCCTGATCGGCCGGAATCAGCTGGTCGATCGTCGTCACATGATCGACCTCCGGCAAAGCGGCGATCCTTTTGGCCAGCTCGCGCGCCGCCGGCAGGGACGGCGCGAGCGCCTCGATCTTATTGGGCGCGGTCTGCGGATTTTTGGAGAGATCGAGGAAGGTCGCGACCGATTCGACGGTCTGATCGCGCAGATTCATCGGATTGGAGTCGAAGTGCAGATGCAGCAGGAAGGGCGCGCCGGCGAGCACGACGATCGCCGTCGCGACCAGCACCAGCACGCGATGGCGGGCGATCCAATGATCGACGGCGGCCAGTGAGGCGGTCTCCACCGGCGCCGTCTCCGCCTTGGGGCCGAGAATGCGGATCAGCGCCGGCAGGAAGGTGAGCGTCGCCAGATAGGCGATGATCATGCCGAGGCCGGCGATGAGGCCGAGCTCGGCCACGCCGAGAAACTCTGTCGGCAGAAAGCAGAAGAAGCCGGCGAGCAGCGAGACGGCGGCGAGCGTCAGCGACCAGCCGATGCCGCGCGTCGCCGCCAGCAGAGCTTGCGGCAGATCGTCGACATTGTGGCGCTCCTCGCGATAGCGCGTGGCGAACTGAATGCCGAAATCGACGCCGAGGCCGATGAACAGAACCGCGAAGGCGACCGAGATGAGATTGAAGCGGCCGATCAGCGCTATGCCGAGGCCCGAGGTCATGGCGAGGCCGGCGATGATCGTCAGCAGCACGGCGAAGATGAGCCGCTTGGAGCGCAGCGCCGCCCAGAGAATGAGCGTCACCACCGCCAGCGTGGCCGAGACATTCAGCCCGGTGTTCTCGGCGACGGTGGCGAATTCCTCATCCGCCAGCGGCACTTGCCCGGTCAGCCGCACGGTGACGCCCTTGTCGGGGACGAGGCCGAGCGATTTCGCCGTGTCGCGGATGATCTGCACCGCCTCATGGCCGGGCTCGAGCGCCGAATAGTCGATGATCGGCTTGATGAGCACGATGCGGCGCGGCTCCGCGCTGGGGCCGACCGAGGGCGCCTCCGGCTCGCGGCCGCCGGAAAGCAGCTTCTCCCAGGAGACCTTGGCCGGCTTGCCGGCGAGCACGGCGTCGAAAGCGTCGGTGAAATTATCGAGGCCCTTGGCGAAGGAGGCGAGGCCGCGCTCGCTCGTCGCCACCTGCTTGAGGCCGAACAGCAGAGCGTCCGACAGGCCGCGCAGGCTGGGGTCTTCCGCCAGCGGCTGCAGAAACTCGCGCTGCGCGACGAGCGAGTTCATGTCGCGGCGAATCTCGTCGACGCCGAGGAAGAGAATGCCATTGTCACGAAAATATTTATTATCGTCCGGGCGCCAGACTCGGGACATGAGCGGCTTGCCGGTCAGCGCCTCACGCAGCTCATTGGCGCTTTTTTCCGCCTGCTCGCTGGTCTTGGCGTCGATGACCGCCACGATGATGTCGTCGATCTGCGGAAAAGCTCTGTAGAGGCGCGTCTCATTGGCGCGCCAGGGAACCTCGGGCGAGAAGAGATGCGCTGTATCCGTGTCGATGGCGAAACGCGTGGCGGTCAGATAGGCGCCGGCGACGGTGAGCGCGAGCGTGACGATGACGACCGTCCAGGGCCGGCGCAGACACCAGGCCACGAGCTTTTCCAACATCAAGGGTCCTCGAATTGTTCAAAGCGCCGTGGGCGGCGCTCGTCGCGCCCGTCCCGAGCATGGGCTCGGGCCGGGCGTTCAGAAGTCGCTGGCTATTCCTTTGCTCTCCCAATCGCCGTAGCGAGCGGGGTCGAGTCCGCCGCGGCCGCCGAGCTCACGCTGCGGCGAGATGCGATCACGACTCTGGCGCTCGCGGCGCTCCTCGGCTTCCGCCAGCGCGCGTTGCGCTTCCGGCGGAAGGGTCCGCTCGGCCGCGGCGCGTTCCGAGCGTGTCTGAGCTTCGTCCATTCATCCTCCTCGGAACGCGACGCTCCCGGGAAACTGGCCCGGGAAACTCTCCCGACAAGAGCTGGTTCTCGGGCGCGCGATCGGCGCTCGCCTCGGGCCAGCTCCGTATGTGATATAAACGACGATTCGATCCGCGTCGAAGGTGTGAATGCGAGACAATAGACCTTTCTCCGCCAAGGCCAAGGCGCGGGCCGGCTTCCTTCCGGCGGACGCCGCGCGCGAGGCCGAGGCCGCACAAGTGCCGGGGCTGCAGGCGCGCATCGCCGCGGCCAATGTGATCGCCGACGTCGCGCAAGGCGGCCACCGGCTGGACGAACGCTTTTCTCCGCAGGCGGTTCCGTACCGGCTCGCGGGAATGGAGCCGCGCGACATCGCGCTCGCGCGCTCCATCGCCTATGTGGGCGTTCGCCGGCTCGGCGCCATTCGCCATGCGCTCGCGCTTCTGCTGGAGAAGGGCCTGCCCAAGCAGGCCGCGCGGCTCGAATGGCCGCTCGTCGCCGCGGCGGCGCAAATCCTCTTTCTTGACGTTCCCGATCACGCCGCCGTCGATCTCGCCGTGCGCGCGGTCCGGCTCGAGCCGAAGACCGCGCCCTTCGCCGGCCTGGTGAATGGCGTGCTGCGCAATCTCATTCGCCGGCGCGAGGAGTTTCTCGGCGCCGATCCGCTCGATCTCGACACGCCCGCCTGGCTCGCGCAGCGCTGGATCAAATCCTTCGGCGAGGCGCAGGCGCGCGCCATCGCCGCCATGCATATGCAAGAGCCGCCGATCGACCTCACGGTGAAATCGGACGCCGAAGGCTGGGCGCAGCGCCTCGATGGAATCGTGCTGCCGACCGGCTCGGTGCGTCTGCGCGCGCGCACGCCCATCGCGGAGCTCGACGCCTATGCGGAGGGCGAATGGTGGGTGCAGGACGCCGCCGCCGCTCTGCCGGCGCGGCTGCTCGCCGTCGAGCCGGAGGAGCGCGTGCTCGACATGTGCGCCGCGCCCGGCGGCAAGACTGCGCAGCTCGCTCTCGCCCGCGCGCAGGTGACGGCGCTCGATCGCTCCGCCGAGCGGCTGAAGCTGCTCGCCGCCAATCTGCAGCGCGTCCGCCTGCACGCGGACATAGCGGTGGGCGACGCCGCCTCTTATGCCGCCGCGCGTCCCTTCGACGCCATTCTGCTCGACGCGCCTTGCTCGGCGACGGGGACGGTCCGTCGTCATCCCGACGTGCCCTGGATCAAGAAGCCCGGCGATCTCGATTCCCTCGTCGCGCTGCAATCGCGCATATTGGAGCGCGCCGCTTCCCTGCTGCGGCCGGGCGGGCGCCTCGTCTATTGCACCTGCTCGCTGGAGCCGGAGGAGGGCGAGGCGCAGATCGCGAGCTTTCTGCGCCGTCATCCCGAAATGCGCCGCGCGCCCATCGACGCCGCAGCAGATCGCGTGCCGGCGGAATTCGTGACGCCGGACGGCGATTTGCGCACGCTGCCATCCTATTGGCCGAATGAGGACGCGCGCCTCGCCGGGCTCGACGGCTTCTTCGCCGCGCGGCTCGTGCGGCGGGACTGACGTAAGGCGAGGGATCGCATCCGCCGCTTTCCTGCTTTTACGATTCGTGTCATCCCGATCATGATTCGCTTTGCTCCGCACGAGATCGCGGAGCGCGAGGAGGACGCTCTGAGCGAGACGGCCAAAGGCTCTGGACAGCGATTGGCGAACGCCGCCGCGCGCGGCGTCGCCTCATTCGCGCGCGCCGTGCGCGGGCCTTATTACGCCGTGCAGGCCATGGGCGTTCGCGCGCCGGAGCGGCTCTATGTGGCGCCGCAGGACATTCGCACCGCCGATCCCACCGTCGCGGATGAAATCTACGCCGGCTATTTCTCTTTCGACGGCAAGGTCGTCGAGACCAATGGGCGCTCGCCCTTCTCCATCGCGCCGCCCTCCGTCGCCTGGCGGCGCTCGCTCGCCGGCTTCTCCTGGCTGCGCCATTTGCGCGCCGCCGATCGCGCGCTCGCACGCGCCAACGCCCGCGCGCTGGTCGACGAATTTTTGCGCACGCGCACCGATTTCGTGGACGATCCCGCCTATGAGCCGCGCATCGTCGCGCGCCGCACGCTGTCCTTTCTGGCGCAATCGCCGATCCTGCTCGAGGGCGCCGATCAAGATTTCTACGAGCGTTTCATGCGCGCGCTGGCGCGCAATATTCGCTTTCTGCTGCGCGCCATGGGCTCGGAGCGGCGCGCCTCGGACCGGCTGCTCTGCGCCGTGGCGCTCGCCGCTTTCGGCGTCTGCGCCGACGCCGGCCGCAAATTCGAGATGCGCGCCACCGCTTTGCTGGACGCCGAGCTGTTTCGCCAAATACTGCCGGACGGCGGCCATATCGGCCGCAATCCCGATACGCCGGTGGAGCTGCTGCTCGATCTCTTGCCGCTGCGCCAAGCCTATGCCGCGCGCGGTCGCCGGCCGCCGGAGCGGCTCACCGCCTCCATCGCGGCGATGATCTCCTTTCTGCGCGTGCTGAAGCATGGCGACGGCTCGCTGGCGCTGTTCAACGGAATGGGCCGCGCGCCGCCGGATCGTCTGGCGACGATCCTCGCCCATGCCGACTCCGGCGGCGCGCCCATTCTCGACGCGCCGCATTCGGGCTATCGGCGGCTGCAGGCGGGCGCGGCCGCGGTCGTCATCGACGCCGGCGCGCCGCCGCCGCTGGTCTTCTCCGGCGCGGCCCACGCCGGCTGCCTCTCCTTCGAATTTTCGATCGGCGCCGAGCGCATCGTCGTCAATTGCGGCGCGCCGCCCGCCGGCTCCGACGCGCTGCGCCGCGTCGCGCGCTCGACGGCGGCGCATTCCACCCTCGTCGTCGAGGATCGCTCCTCCTGCCGCATAGAGGCGCGGCCGGGGCGCGGCCGGCCGGAGGAGCGCATCGTCGCCGGTCCCGCGCAAGTAAAGGCGTCGCGCCGCGCCACCGACACGAGCCATGAGCTCGAGCTTTCGCACGATGGCTATGCGCGCGAGCTCGGCCTATTGCACGAGCGCCGGCTGGCGCTGGCGCATGACGGCTCGCAGCTGCTCGGCGACGACCGCCTCATCGCGCTGCGCCACGGCGCCCGCGCCGAGAATTTCGTGCTGCGCTTCCATCTGCATCCCAATGTGCAGGCGAGCGCGGCGGGCAAGCGCAAGGTGCTGCTGCGCAGCCTCGGCGTCGATCTCGTCTTCGAGGCCAACGCCGATGTGAGCGTGGAAGAGAGCGTCTTCTTCGCCGGCCCGGCGACAGCGCGCAAGAGCGCGCAGATCGTTGTGGATGGGCGCGGCGTGAAGGACGCGCATTTGCGGTGGTCGTTCTCGCGGGTGGAGGAGGGGTGAGGAGCGGATGGCTTCGCCATTCGATCCTCTCATTTTTCCAGGAGGCCGTCTTGGCCGGGCTCGTCCCGGCCATCCACGCCACGCCGCTTCCATCCTATCGGGCGAGCTCCTCGAAGAGATCGCGCCAACCGCTCGTCGAGCAGTCGTTCGTCACGTGCACGTAAAGCGTTTTTCCTCCACGCTGCCGCAGCTGCGAGGCGTGGATGGCCGGGACAAGCCCGGCCAGGACGGCGCCCTTGGACAAAGGGAAGGGCGCTCGCGGTCGAATGCGCCAGCGGGGGCTGTCGTTGGAGCGTGGCGTATCGAAGGACCAGGAGGCCGTCTTGGCCGGGCTTGTCCCGGCCACCCACGCCAAGACGCCCGAGCGTCTTGAAAGTTTGGGATGACGTCTGAGTTGCGGCCGCGAGGAGGGGGCGATTCTATAGTAGCGGGTCATGCGAATCCGTGCGACGAATTATCGAAATTCACGAGTTTCGAAAAGAAATGCTCTCGAAGGGCTGCCGCGGGCTTCATATCGACGGTTCAGGAACTTTCTTGCCACACACGCGAAAGCCGCGCCTTTGATGGACGCGAGGTGGCCAAGGAAACCCGCGCCGCCCAAGGACTCTTAGTAGGCTCGCAAGGAGGGCTTTATGGGTTTGTTCAGCAAGCCGAAGCCGGCTGCGCCCGATCCCCGGTTGGTTCAGCTGGCGGAAGATTGCAACGAGGCGGAGATCAGGCACCTGGACCTGTTAAGGCGCGAGATCGCGAACATCCTAATTGGCGTCGACCCTGACCTCATGGTTCGGACTTATCAGCGTGCCTGGGAACACGAACGAGAGGTTCAAGGAAACGAGGAGCGGCTACGCACCGACGAAGCCGCCCTCGTTGTGAAGTTCCCCCGGTTCCCAGACTTCGATCTGCTCAACGTGCGCCACTTCGTGCCATACGGGGAGGCGCACGACCACTTGGCGAACGACCAACTCGTCGAGCGTTACCTGGATATCAGCCGCATGCTGATTTACCTGCGGCGACGCGCCGAGCACTCTAGCCATCATCCGCTGTTCAGCGACGAGGAGTTCACGGTGCTGCGCGACGTCGTTCGGGGGGTGAAGGACGCCACGCTGCGCCGACGCATCCAAGACGCAATGCGGCTCTACTATGCATACTGGGCGGGCTACGAGTACCCCGACCGTTCTGCGCTTGGCGTCGATCTCACCTATCGAGACGCGGAGATCGAGGTCATCAGGCTTCACTCGCTGGGACCAGACATCGAGTATGGCGTCATTTTCCAGGAGACCGGCGAGTTTGGAGTCTATAGTTTCTTCGTACATGATGACGGGCGCCGCACACAAATGTATGCGCGCACCGATCAGTCGTTCAACAAACGGCAGCACCTGTGATGATCTCCATGCGGGTGCGGAGTCTGCTATCTTCGTCTGTTTGTGTTCGGCGTAGATGGAAGTAATCAGACGAACTTGTCATGTACGAAAATCAAAACCTTCCGCGCTCCCATCGATTCCCAGCCGATCAACAGTTTGCACGTTGCAAAGTCAGGCGCGAAAAGGTCGCCTCACCGCCACGGATCGAGCACTGGCGCGCGCGCCCGCGCGAATTCGGCGGCGTCGCGCGTCACCACTGTCAGGCCGTGATGCAGCGCTGTCGCCGCAATGAACAAGTCCGGTTGCGAGAATGTGTGTCTGGATTTGCGGCCGTCCTCGACGAGCAGCCGCCATTTGAGGATCACGTCCTCGCTCACGGGCAGCACGCGCCGCTCGAACATCGGCCGCACTCTGTGCGTCAGCCAGTCGCCGAGCTCGGCGCGGCGCGTCGCGTCTTCGACGAGCTCGATGCCGAAGCGAATCTCGGCGAGCGTGACGGTGCTGACATAGAGCCGATCGAGCGGCTGTGCGGCGATGAAGGCGACGACCTTTGCTTCGGGTCTGGGGCGGCGCAGCTCCGAGAGAATATTCGTGTCGAGCAGCCAGCCCGTCACAGCTCGACGTCGCGCACCGGCGCCCGCTCGCGCTTCGGCTCGATATCGATGTCGCGGTAGGGCGAGGACTGCATGGCGGCGATCAGGGCCTCGCCGGTTCGCTCGCCCTCGAGGCGACGAAACTCATCGGCGGCGACGACGACCACCTCGTCGCGTCCATGAATGGTGACGTGCTGCGGCCCCTCGCTGCGGACGCGGCGCACCAGCTCGCTGAAGCGCGCCTTGGCGTCCTGCAGCGCCCAATGGCTCGGCGGGCGCGGCGGCTTTGGCGGAGTGGGTCGGGCCGATCTGGTCACACTGACTAGATTATCACGCGGGGGCGCGAAGGAAAACCCCTTGACGAGACCGGACTAAATTCCTTTCTCGGTCCTGCCTCCGCCGGTGGGGCCTCACCCTGATGGCGCTGTAGGCTCAGAGCGATCAGGTGAAGGACAGCAATCCTTCCCCTCATGCTGAGGAGGCTCCGCAGGAGCCGTCTCGAAGCACGAGGGGCTCCAGATGGCCGCGCATGAAGGCTTCCTCGTCCTTCGAGACGCCGCTTCGCGGCTCCTCAGGATGAGGAAACCTTCACCCGGTCGCCCTGCGCGGTCGGCGCGCATTGGTTTCTCCCCCCGGCGATCTATGCTAAGCGCCGGGCGATATCCTTTCCCTGCGACGTCTTCGCTCCACAAAGAGGGACCTGAATGCCGGTCGATCTGCGCCGTATCACGAGAGCTCTGCTGTCCGTCTCGGACAAGACGGGGCTCGTCGAGCTGGCGACGGCTCTCGCTGCGCTGGGCGTCGAGCTGATCTCCACCGGCGGCACGCGCAAGGCGCTCGCCGATGCGGGCCTTTCGGTGCGCGATATAGCGGATGTCACCGGCTTTCCCGAGATGATGGACGGGCGCCTCAAGACGCTGCATCCCAAGGTGCATGGCGGCCTGCTGGCGATCCGCGAGAATCCCGAGCACGAGGCGGCCATGCTCGCCCATGACATTCCGCAGATCGATCTGCTCGTCGTCAATCTCTATCCCTTCGAGGCGACGCTGGCCAAAGGCGCGCCCTTCGAGACTTGCGTCGAGAATATCGACATTGGCGGGCCGGCGATGATCCGCGCCGCCGCCAAGAATCACGATGATGTCGCCGTGCTGGTCGAGCCCGCCGATTATGATGGGTTTCTGGCCGAACTTTCCGCCAATGCCGGCGCCGCCACTCTGACGACGCGAAGGCGCCTCGCGCAAAAGGCCTACGCCCGCACGGCCGCCTATGACGCGGCGATCTCCAATTGGCTGGCCGGCGCGCTCGGCGAGGCGACCCCGCCCTGGCGCGCCATCGGCGGCCATTTGTCCGAGCCCATGCGCTATGGCGAGAATCCGCATCAGAGCGCCGGATTCTATCTGACGGGAGAAAAGCGCTTCGGCGTCGCCACGGCGAAGCAGGCCCAGGGCAAGCAGCTCTCCTACAATAATGTCAACGACACCGACGCGGCCTATGAGCTCGTCGCGGAGTTCGATCCCGCGCGCACGGCGGCGGTGGCCATTATCAAGCATTCCAACCCTTGCGGCGTCGCCGAGGGCGCGAGCCTCGCCGAGGCCTATCGCAAGGCGCTGCGCTGCGATTCCGTCTCGGCCTTCGGCGGCATTGTCGCGGTCAATCGCAAGCTCGACGCCGAGGCGGCGAGCGAGATCGTGAAGATTTTCACCGAGGTCATCATCGCGCCGGATGCGGACGAGGAGGCGATCTCCATCATCGCCGCGAGGAAGAATTTGCGCCTTCTGCTCGCCGGCGGCCTGCCCGATCCGCGCGCGGGCGGGCTCACCTTCCGCAGCGTCTCGGGGGGCTTTCTGGCGCAGTCGCGCGACAATAGCGTCGTCGATGATCTGACGCTTTCCGTCGTGACGAAGCGCGCGCCGACGGAAAAGGAGCTGGCGGATTTGAAATTCGCCTTCCGCGTCGCCAAGCATGTGAAGTCCAACGCCATCGTCTATGCGCGCGATCTCGCGACGGTGGGCGTCGGGGCGGGGCAGATGTCGCGCGTCGATTCTTCGCGCACGGCGGCTTTCAAGGCGGAGGAGGCGGCGCGCGAGGCCGGCGTGCGCGAGAGCTTCGCGGTCGGCTCGGTGGTCGCGTCCGACGCTTTCTTCCCCTTTCCGGACGGGCTGCTGGCGGCGGCCTCGGCCGGCGCGACGGCGGTCATTCAGCCGGGCGGCTCGGTCAATGACAAGGACGTCATAGCCGCCGCCGATGAGGCCGGCCTCGCCATGGTGCTGACCGGCGTGCGCCATTTCCGGCACTGAGCCGGCGCGCGCTGCGGCGCAATATGTTTCCATAGTCCATTGTTTTGGCGTGGGGTGCGCGACATCGTGCCGCGTCCCACGCGCCGCGCATATTGTCGCGCTGTCGCATTTTGCATCGAATAGAGCGCGACTGTCGCAGGCTGCGTCAGTCGTTTCCGCTACAAAGCCGATAGCGTGACAATTATGAGGCGATTTCGAGCGGTTCTAATTGCCATTGTGCGCCGCGTCGCGCCTAATCATCCCGAGAAATACGACGCTCTCCTCTTGCGAGGCGAGCATAGATCGGGAGCTGTGCTTGAAGTCGAGACGACACTTTAGCTGATCGAAAGAGCTCGATCGTTCATCTGCCGCATTTCGACACGCCTTTCCTTGCGAATGGCGGTCATGCCGCAGCCTCCCCCACAATTTCGGTCCGATCTCGTCGCGCTGCTCTTGCGAGCGGCGGCGCCCGGTCGCGCCGTCACCGGACTTTCCTTCCCAGGGAAAGAGGCCCGCGCCGCTGGGTCGATGACGAGCGGCTCACTCAATCCTCCCTAACTTTCCCGGCCGTCTCTTCGAAGGGCGGCCGGGACTTTTCAAGAAAAAAAACGGAAACGCCAATGACAGGAACCGGCGATGCGGCCGCTCCGCGCCCAATGCGGCTCGATGCGGCGAATCTGATGGCGGCAGGACTTGCCTTTATTGCGATTTGTACTGGAGCGGCGCGCGCCGACACCACCGACCAGCTGCTCGACCAGCTGAAGGCCAAGGGAATTCTCACCAAGGGCGAATATCGCAAGCTCAAGGCGCGCCATGCGGCCGAGATCGCCGCGCCGGCCCGCGCGGCTGTCGTGAGTCATGCCGCGCAGCCGGTCGCGACGCCTTCGGATCGCTACATCACGCGGCTCGATAAAGGGATCGGCGCGCGCGTCGGCGCGGTCGACGTTCGCATCTCGGGCCAGCTCGCCTTTTTCGCGACCGAGCAGTTCAAGCAGGCCGGAACGGCGAGCATCGCCGGCGGGCTCGGCGGCGGCAGCCTCTATAATAATTCCTCCGCCATTCGCTCCGGCCTGCTGCCGAGCGCTCTGGCGCTCAATCTCTCGACCGAGCAGGAGGGCTATAAGGTCTCTTTCTCGCTCGGCCTCTACGCCGGCGGCAATAATATTCGCGTCGGCCTGCTCAACGGCAACAGCTCCGGCGCCTCGGTGGCGCTCGGCACGCCGGGCGTCGATCTGCGCCAGGTGTTCGGCGAGATCAGCTCGCCGGATTTGGGCTCGCTGAAGGTCGGCCGCGATCTCGGCCTCTTCGCCGCAGACGCCATTCTCAACGATTTCACGCTGTTCGGCGCCGGCACCATCGCCGCCAACGCGAGCCCCTCCAACACCAGCCTCGGCCGCATCGGCTTCGGCTATGTCTATGCGGATTGGATTCCGCAGCTCACCTATACGACGCCGGATTTCCACGGCGTCACCGTCTCGGTCGGCGCCTTCTCGCCCTATCAGCAATTCGACAACGCCGGCTCCTATGTGTCGGCGGCCGGCGTGCTTCCCTATTCGGGCGTCATGACCGGGCATGACCAGCCGGGCTTTCAAGCGCGCGTCAAATATGTCGGCGAGCTCGCGCCGGGGATGAAGCTCACACTGTGGACCTCCGGCCTCACCCAGCGGCATCGCGTCGAATCCGGCGACGCCATATTGCTGCCGCGCGGCGCCGGCGTGCGCTCCATGGCGATAGACGCCGGCGGGCGGCTCGACGTCGGCCCTGTGACTCTGGTCGGCTATGGCTATAAGGGCGTCGGCCTCGGCACGACGGGGCTCTATTTCGACGGCGTCGGCTATGACGGCGAGCGGCGCAAATCCTCCGGCTATTACGCGCAGGGCGGCTACACGCTCTTCGAGCGCCTGACCTTCGGCGGCAGCTATGGCGTCAGCTATCTCGACGCCAATCTCGCCGATTATCCGGGCCGGCTCGGCGATGGAGCGCTCGTCTCCGCAAACGCCTCGACGATCGGCTTCGTGAAATATCGCTTCACCGATTGGGTCACCTTCCAGAGCGAGTTCATACGCTCGGTCTCCCATAATCTGCTGGGGCAGGGGGTGAGGACCAACGCGCTCGTCGCGGGAACGATTTTCTCTTTCTGATCGCGGGGATAGCAGGCGCCTGCGACAATTTGTGCGGTGCACAAAGTGGGTGCGTTCTCATAATAAAGAGCGGCGGTCGGCCCGGCGACGGTTCGGCCGCCGCCGCCGCGTGATCGGGCGGCCGTGAAAAGGCGTCTCAAATGCCCCTCTATTCCGCCAGCCTGACGGAGGCGGCGCGTGATAAATTCTTCGGTCGCGGCGAGCTGCCGACAGTCGAGCTGAAACAGCCGATCCTGCGCTCCTGGCTGCGCTGCGCCGAGCTCGGCCTCGACGCCGCCCGGCCGTCGCGCGTCGCGCCGCTCGAGCGGACCGAGCTGCAGATGTTTCTCGCGCGGCACGAGCGGCTGCGGCGCTTGTGCCGGCCCGAGCTCGACGCGCTGAACGCTGAGGCGCATGAGACGGGCGCGATCGTCATTCTCGCCGACGCCCAGGGCATGGTGGTCGACGCCATCGGGGATATCGGCTTCGCTGGCCAGGCGGCGGAAATCGCGCTGAAGCCGGGCGCGCTCTGGAGCGAGGCCGCCGCCGGCACCAACGCCATCGGCGCGGCGCTGGCCGAGCGGCGGGCCACGGCCGTGCATGGCGGCGAGCATTTCTACGAGAGCCATAATATTTTGAGCGGCGCGGCGGCGCCCATCGTCGATCCGCGCGGCGTCGTCGTCGGCGCGCTGGCGCTCGCCGCTCACGCCGCCGTGCAGCGCGTGCATGCGCTGGGGCTGGCGCGCTTCGCGGCGGAGCAGATCGAGCATCGTTTCTTCGGCGGCGGCGCTTTCGCGGCGGCCACATTGCTGCGCTTCCACACTGATCCGGCCGTCGTCGGCGCGCCGCGCGAGGGCCTGCTCGCTTTCGACGAGGACAGACGCCTCATCGCCGCCAATCGCCGCGGACTCTCCTTCGTGCAGCGCGATTGGTGCGCGCTCGATGTGGCGCGATTGGAGGAGCTGTTCGAGCCGCTGCGAGCCGGGCCGCAAATGGGGGAGATCATCGGGACCGACGGACGGCGCTATTACGGCCTCGCCAACACGCCCGGCGCCTGCCGCGCGCGGCCGACCGATTGTCCCTGGGAGCTGCAGGACATATGCTTCGAGCCGCCCTCCGCGCGTCTCGCGGAGCACCGTCTGCGCGACGCCGAGCTGTCGGCGATGCGCGCGGCGCTCGACGCCTGCGATGGCAATTTCAGCAAGGCGGCGCGCATTCTCGGCGTGCATCGCAGCACGCTCTATCGCCGCTTGAGCGAGCGGGCGGGAGAGAGGGCGCGCTAGAATCTTTCCGGTCGAGAGGCGCGGCCGCTTCGAGATCGAAGGGCCGCGCCTTTTCGGGCTCGCTCATCCGCGCCGGCTCACTCGCAGACGCGCATGCGGCGGAAGTAGAGGACATTGCCCCAATCATCGGTCACCGGGCGGCGGGCGATGTAGCAATTGCTGGGCGCCTCGGAGGCGGCGATGGCGCCGAGGGTCAGCGCGGTCAGCGCGCCCGCCGCGGCGACGCCGCCCCAGTAGTGGCCGTGATGACCGTGACGCCAATAGGGGTCCGCCTGAGCGGTGGAGGCGGTGAAGGTCGAGGCGGCGAGAGTGGCGGCCAGCAGGCCGGCGGCGAGGAGTTTCTTGGACATTTTTGCGCTCCGTGGCTCGGTGTCGTTCACGTCTCTCGTGAACGTCCCGAACTTACGAAGCGCGACGGCTCGCGGATGTGCGTCCTCGCACCCTGCGGATCACTCCTCGCTCTGCGCGAGCAGCTTGGCCTGATGATCCGTCGTCAGCGCGTCGAAAATCTCGTCCATCTCGCCTTCCATCACGCGATCGAGCTTGTAGAGCGTCAGATTGATGCGATGGTCGGTGACGCGCCCTTGCGGAAAATTATAGGTGCGGATGCGCTCAGAGCGATCGCCCGAGCCGACCTGCGCCTTGCGGTCGGCGGCGCGCGCATTGTCCAGGCGCTGGCGTTCTGCGTCATAGAGCCGCGAGCGCAGCACCTCCATCGCCTTGGCCTTGTTGCGATGCTGCGAGCGCTCCTCCTGCATCATCACGACGATGCCGGATGGAATATGCGTGATGCGGATCGCCGATTCGGTCTTGTTGACATGCTGGCCGCCGGCGCCGCCGGAGCGCATCGTCTCTATGTTGAGATCCTTGTCGTCTATGGCGACATCGACATCCTGGGCCTGCGGCAGCACGGCGACCGTCGCCGCCGATGTGTGAATGCGTCCCTGCGTCTCCGTCGCCGGCACGCGCTGCACGCGATGCACGCCCGACTCGAATTTCAGCTTCGCATAGACGCCGCGGCCGGCGATCTCGGCGACGATCTCCTTATAGCCGCCGAGCGCGCCTTCGCTGGCGGAGAGAATCTCGACGCTCCAGCCTTTGACGCCGGCGTAGCGCTGATAGGCGCGGAAGAGATCGCCGGCGAAGAGCGCGGCCTCATCGCCGCCCGTGCCGGCGCGCACCTCGAGGATGACGCCCTTCTCATCGGCGGAATCTTTCGGCAGCAGAGCGAGCTTCAGCTCATGCTCGGCGCTGGTCAGCGCTTCCTGCGCGACATCGAGCTCGCCTTCGACGAACTCGCGCATGGCCGGATCGATCGCCGGATCGGCGAGCATCTCGCCGGCGCCGGCGATCTCGGCGAGCGTCGCGCGATAGATTTTGATCTTGGCGACGACATCGTCGAGTGAAGCGAGCTCGCGCGAGAGCGCGACGAAGCTCGCGGCGTCCGGCCCGGAGCTGAGCCTGTCGGCGATCTCCTCGTGACGACGCAGAATGAGGTCGAGCTTGTCTTGGGCGAACATGGGGCTTGCCGAGCGAGAGGGTAGGGGATTGCGTGGAGCGAGGCGCGAGCGTCGCTAGCGGCCCCGGTCTTTCGCGCGCCCCCTCGGCTTTTCATCGCTGTGCGGGGCCGGCCCCCTCCCCAGCCCTCCCCCGCTTTGCGGGAGAGGGAGCAAGTTCCGCGCTTCATCGAGGTTTCGCGTAACGTCGCCGTCCCCCTCTCCCGCAAAGCGGGGGAGGGTGAGGGAGGGGGCGTTTCCGCATTCGAATCGGCCCATGCTCAAACCGGAATATCGCGCGCGGCGGCGAATTCGCGCAAAGTCTCGCGCAGGCTCGGCGCGCCGTCCTCTCTGGCGAGCAGCGAGGCCAGGAACACCTCCGCCTCGTCGAGATTGACGGCGAGGATCATCGCCTTCACCGGTCCGATCGACGACGGCGACATGGACAGCGAGCGATAGCCGAGCGCGAGCAGCGCCAGCGCCTCCAGCGGACGGCCGCCCATTTCCCCGCATAGCGTTACCGTCTTGCCGGCGCGCTTGCCCGCGGCGGCGATGCGCTCCAACGCGCGCAGCACGGGGGTGGAGAGCGTGTCGTAGCGCTTGGAGACCCGCGTGTTGTCGCGATCGGCCGCATACATGTATTGCACCAGATCATTGGAGCCGACCGACAGAAAATCGGCGCGCGCGGCGATCGTGTCGAGCTCCCACAGCAGCGAGGGCACCTCGACCATGGCGCCGAGCTGCACATTGGTCGGCGGCGTATGGCCGTGGCGCTCGAGATGCGCGAGCTCGCGATGCGCGATCGCCTTGGCCGCCTCGAACTCGGCGACATTGGCGATCATCGGGAACATGATGCGCACATCGCGTCCGCCGGCCGCCTTCAGCATGGCGCGGATCTGCATCCGCAGCAGGCCCGGCCGATCGAGGCCGATACGGATCGCGCGCCAGCCGAGCGCCGGATTCTCCTCGTCGATCGTCGCCATATAGGGCAGGATTTTATCGCTGCCGATGTCGAGCGTGCGGAAGGTGACCGGGCGGTCCTGCACCGCGTCGAACACGGCCTTGTAGAGCAGGAACTGCTCGTTCATGCGCGGGAAGCGCGGCGCCAGCATGAATTGCAGCTCGGTGCGGAACAGGCCGATGGAGCGCGCGCCGGTCTCGTGCAGATGCGGCACGTCGACGATGAGGCCGGCGTTCATATGCAGCGCGATCTCCACGCCGTCCTTGGTGACGGCGGGCACGTCGCGCAGCTTGGCGTATTGCTCCATGCGGCGGGCGCGCAGCCGCGCCTTCTCGCCATAGGCGGTCTGCACATCCGGCGGCGGGCGGATGTGGACGTCGCCGGTCACGCCGTCGACGATGACGGCGTCGCCCGCCTCGACGAGATCGGTCACATTGGCGGCGAGGCCGACCGTGGCGATGCCGAGCGCGCGGGCGACGATGCCGACATGGCTCGCCGGCCCGCCTTCCTCCAGCACCAGGCCGCGCAGCCGTGAGCGGTCGTAGTCGAGCAGCGCCGCCGGCCCCATGTTGCGGGCGATGAGAATGGCGTTCTCGGGGATCGATTCGCGCTCGGCGACATAGCTCTGCCCAGTGAGCTGATGCAGCAGCCGATTGGCGAGATCGTCGAGATCATGGAGACGGTCGCGCAGATAGGGGTCGGTCTGGCGTTGCAGCTTGGCGCGGGCGTCGTTCTGCACGCGCTCCACCGCGGCCTCCGCCGTCAGGCCGCTGCGCACGGCCTCGTGCAGGCGGCGCACCCAGCCGCGGTCATTGGCGAAGATGCGCACCGCCTCCAGCACCTCGCGATGCTCGCCGGCGCCCATGCGGTCGCCATGGGCGACCAATTCGTCGATGGAGAGGCGCATCGCCTCTATCGCCGCATCGATGCGCTGGACCTCCGCGGCGATATCCTCGGCGATGAGCTGCTTCACGACGACGCGCGGCTCGTGCAGCACGGCGTAGCCGAGCCCGACGCCCTCGCACATCGGCGCGCCCTTAACCGCCACCGGCCGGTCGAGCGCGAAGCTCTCCGGCGTCTTGGCGATGGAGCGCAACTCGCCCGAGGCGATCATCTCGGCGACCAGCATCGCCGTCGTCTGCAGCGCCTCTATCTCCTCCTCGGAATAGATGCGCCGCACGCGGTTCTGCACGACGAGCACGCCGAGCGTGTTGCCGCCGCGCAATACCGGCACGCCGAGGAAGGAGTGGTAGATCTCCTCGCCCGTCTCCGGCTTGTAGGAGAAGGAGGGGTGCTCCTGCGCCTCGGAGAGGTTCAGCGGCTCGGCGCTTTTGGCGATGAGGCCGACGAGGCCCTCGCCGGCGTGCATTGTGGTGAGATGCACGGCCTCGCGATTGAGGCCTTCGGTCGCATAGAGCTCGAGCCTTTGATCGGCGCGCAGCACATAGACCGAGCAGACTTCCGCCACCATATTGGACGCGATGAGCACGACGATCTTGTCGAGCCGCGCCTGCGCGCTCACCGGCTCCGCCATGACCTCGCGAAGCCGGCGGAGCAGCAAGCGGGGTCCGCCGAGAGCGCTACGCATCCAGTTTCCTTAGTTTCGACAGGCTGTCGCCGCCAGACGAGGGCTCTGCGCGGACGCATCTCCCAAATCTAGAGAACTTCTAAATTTCTGCCCTGTTCCTGTTTCAGCGTATATTGGCCCCGTTCGGCCTCCGCAAGCGCGGCCGCTCGCCCGCCCGCGATACGCAAAGACCATACCGGCTTGCAGAGCGACGACTTAGCCGGTACCAGTCAAAATTCAGACAAGAAGAAATCCGAAAGCCGACCGGTCCACCCGCGACAATCGGACTTTTTGGGCCTGCGCGCCAGAGACGAGATTCGTGCCGCTATCCAGATATCTGATCGCCCTACTGTTTCTCGTCCTTTGCGGGTCGCGGGCGCTCGCCATCGATTCCGTGCGCGTGCCGCAGGACGCCTCCGCCATCGACCTCACCCATGCGGTGGAGAAATATTCCTCCGAGGGCGACCGTCTGCAGGTGTCGACCGCCCCCGGCTCCGATGGAATCATCCGACGCATAGAAGTGGGCGCCAAGGAAGTGGGCACCCGCCCCAGCTGGATCGTCTTTGCGCTCACAAATGATACGGACGAGCAGCTGGAGCGTCTGATCGTCGCCCCGCATTTCCGCCTTCAGGGGTCGGGCGTGATCTGGCCGGATCTCGGCGCGACGCGCATTTCGGCGATCACCGCGAGCCAAGGGTTCCCGCCGGAGCATGAGGAAAGCGGGGACGCCGATGTTTTTCGCCTGACCCTCGATCCCGGCACTACGATCACCTATGTCGCCGAGCTGCGCACGCCCAATCTGCCGCAGCTCTATCTGTGGGAGCCGGACTCCTACAAGGACAAGGTGACGAGCCTCACCCTCTACAAGGGCATCGTCATCGGCATCGCCGGCCTGCTGGCGCTGTTCCTGACCATTGTCTTCGTCGTCAAAGGCGCGGTGATCTTTCCAGCGGCGGCGGCGCTCGCCTGGTCGGTGCTGGCCTATGTCTGCATCGATTTCGGCTTTTGGGCCAAGATTTTCGGCGTCGATCCCAACGCCGATCGCATTTGGCGCGCCGGCGCCGAGACGGTGCTGTCGGCGACCTTGGTGGTGTTTCTCTTCGCCTATCTCAACCTCAACCGCTGGCATGTGCGCGCCTGGCATGTCGCCGCGCTCTGGCTGCTGATTCTCGCCGATCTCGTGGGCCTCGCCATTTTCGACGCGCCGGTCGCGGCGGGCGTCGCCCGCATCTCGCTGGCCACCGTCTCGGCGGTCGGCTTCGTGCTCGTCCTCTATTTGGCGACGCACGGCTTCGACCGCGCCATCATGCTGATTCCGACATGGTTTCTGCTACTGCTCTGGGTCTGCGCGGCGGGCTTTACCGTGGCCGGCTGGCTGACCAATGATCTGGTCTCGCCGGCGCTGGTCGGCGGTCTGGTGCTGATCGTCATGCTGATCGGCTTCACCGTTATGCAAAATGCCTTCGCCAGCGGCGGCCTTGCCCATGGCGCGATCTCCGACACCGAGCGCAAGGCGCTGGCGCTGACCGGGGCCAATGAGATCGTCTTCGACTGGGACGTGCCGGCCGACTACATCTATGTGAGCCCGGAGGTGGAGGAGCAGCTCGGCCTCGACCGTGGCGGGCTCGAGGGGGCGGCCTCCTCCTGGCTCGCTCTGCTGCATCCTTTCGAGCACGACCGCTATCGCGCCTGCCTCGACTCGCTGCTCGAGCAGCGGCGCGGGCGCATCAATCAGGAATTCCGGCTGCGCGCCGCGGACGGCCATTATTTCTGCTACCGGCTGCGGGCGCGGCCGGTGATCGGGCAGGATGGCGAGGTCATTCGCGTCGTCGGCACGCTCATCGACGTCACCGACGAGCGCAACGCCCGCGAGCGGCTGCTGCATGACGCCGTCCACGACAATCTGACCGGCCTGCCCAATCGCGAATTATTCTTCGACCGGCTGGAGGCGGCGCTGGTCTTCGCCGGGCTCGAGGCCGGCCTGCGGCCCACTGTGCTCGCCGTCGATATCGACCGTTTCCGCCAGATCAACGAGCAGGTCGGCGTCGCCACCGGCGATTCGATCCTGCTCACCATTGCCCACCGCCTGACCCGGCTCCTGCAGCAGCAGGACACTCTGGCGCGGCTCGACGGCGATCGCTTCGCCATCATCCTCGTCTCCGAGACCAACGCCGACCATGTGATCGCGCTCGCCGATTCGGTGCGGCGGACGCTGGCGACGCCGGTGCGCTTCACCGATCGCGAGATTTCGCTGTCGGTGTCGATCGGCGTGGCGCTGTTCGACAAGGAATTGCATCCCGATCGGCACGAGATGCTGGAGGATGCCGAGATCGCGCTGCGCCACGCCAAAAAGCTCGGCGGCAATCGCATAGAGGTGTTCCGCCCGGCGATGCGCGCGCAGCGCTCCGACCGGCTGACCCTCGAGGCCGATCTGCGCCGCGCGCTGGAGCGCGGCGAGATCAAGGTGTTCTTCCAGCCGGTGGTGCGGCTCGAGGATCGCACCATCGCCGGCTTCGAGGCGCTGCTGCGCTGGGACCATCCGCGCCTCGGCCAGCTCGATCCGAGCGAGTTCGGCCAGGTCGCCGAGCAGACCGGCCTCGTCGTCGATTTCGGCCTTTTGGCGCTGGAGCGCACCGCGCGCGAGCTCGCCGCCTGGCAGCGGGCGCTCGCCGTCGATCCGCCGATCTTCGCCTGCGTCAACATAGGCTCGCGGCAATTGCTGCGGCACGATCTTTTGCGCGACGTCAAAAGCGTGCTGATGCGCAACGACATCGTCAAAGGCAGCCTCAAGCTCGAGCTGAGCGAGGGGCTGGTGATGGAAAATCCCGAATACGCCGCGCAAATGCTGGGCCGCATCAAGGAGCTGGGCGCCGGCCTCGCGATGAGCGATTTCGGCTCCGGCTATTCCTCGCTCGCCTATCTGCAGAGCTTTCCCTTCGACACGATCAAGATTGGCCGCTCCTTCACGCGCCAGACCGGCAAGGGCTCGCGCGCGGTGATTCTGCGCTCGCTCATCTCGCTGGCGCATGATCTCGGCATGGATGTCGTCGCCGAGGGCGCCGAGACGGAATCCGACGCCATCGAGCTCTATCAGCTCGGCTGCGCCTATGCGCAGGGCTACGCCTTCGGCCGCCCGATCAGCCCGATGGAGGCGCGCAGGCTGGTGGGCGCAGCGCCCGAGGCGGCGTAGGATCTCGACCGCTTTGCGTCATCGCGCAAATAATCGTAAACGGCGGGAGCGGCGCGAGCCCTCATCCGACCCTCGCTGACGCGAGGGCCACCTTCTCCCACAAGTGGGAGAAGGGCGCGCGCTGGTTTTTATGCTCGGATGTTGTCATGGCCTCTGATGACGCTCCTTCCCGTAAGCGCGGACCAAGACCGCCCACGCCGATCGAAGATCTCTCGCCGCGGCGGGCGAAGCTCGAATATTCGCGGCTCGCGGAACAGCTCGCCGAATATGACCGCCGCTATTATCAGGAAGACTCCCCCGCGGTCAGCGATGCAGACTATGACGCGCTGCGCCAGCGCTATGAGGCTTTGGAAAAAGCCTTTCCCGAGCTTGCTTCCGACGCCTCGCTGACGAAGAAGGTCGGCGCCGCGCCGGCGGAGAAATTCGCCAAGATAAAACATGTCGTGCCGATGCTCTCGCTCGGCAACGTCTTTGCCGACGAGGAGGTCCACGAATTCGTCGCACGCGTGCGGCGCTTTCTGGGCTTCTCAGACGAGGCGCCGCTCTTCTTCACCGCGGAGCCGAAAATCGACGGCCTCTCCTGCTCGCTGCGCTATGAGAAAGGCGCGCTCGTCTATGCCGCGACGCGCGGCGACGGCTATGAGGGCGAGGACATCACCGCCAATATTCGCACGCTCGAGGAAATCCCACAGCGCCTCAATGGCGAGAGCTGGCCGGATGTGTTGGAGGCGCGCGGCGAGGTCTATATGCGACGCGAGGATTTCTTCGCGCTCAATGAGAGACAGGCGGCGGCGAATAAGCCGCTCTTCGCCAATCCGCGCAATTCCGCAGCAGGCTCGCTGCGCCAGCTCGATCCCAAGGTGACGGCGAGCCGGCCGCTGCGCTTCTTCGCCTATAGTTGGGGCGAGGTGAGCGTCATGCCGTCCGACACGCAATTTGGCATGGTGCAGGCGCTGGCGAGCTTCGGCCTTCCGACCAATCCGCTCACCAAGATTTGTGTCGGCGCCGATGAGATGCTCGCGCATTTCCGCGACATAGAAGCGCGCCGCGCCACGCTCGGCTATGATATAGACGGCGTCGTCTACAAGGTGGACGATATCGGCCTGCAAATTCGCTTGGGCTTCGTCTCGCGCGCGCCGCGCTGGGCGGTGGCGCATAAATTTCCCGCCGAGCAGGCGAAGACCATTGTGCGCGGCATAGACATAAATGTCGGCCGCACCGGCGCGCTGACGCCCATCGCGCGGCTGGAGCCGGTGACGGTCGGCGGCGTCGTCGTCTCCAACGCCACGCTGCACAATGAGGACGAGATCGCGCGCAAGGATATTCGCATCGGCGACACCGTCGTCGTGCAGCGCGCCGGCGACGTCATTCCGCAGATCGTCGAGGTGGTGCTGGACAAGCGGCCGGAGGGGACGAAGCCTTACGAGTTCCCGCATGTCTGCCCGGCCTGCGGCTCGGCTGCGGTGCGCGAGATCGACGAGAAGGGCGTCGCCGATGTGGTGCGTCGCTGCACGGGCTCGCTGGTCTGTCCAGCGCAGGCGATCGAGCGCTTGAAGCATTTCGCCTCGCGCAACGCCATGGACATAGAAGGGCTCGGCGACAAGCAGATCGAGGCTTTCTTCGAGGAAGGCTTCATTCGCACGGCTTCCGAGATTTTCACGCTCGAGGCGCGCGACGAGCAGAACCTCACGAAATTGAAGAATCGCGAGGGCTATGGCGAGACCTCGGTGCGCAATCTCTTCGCTGCGATCGACGCGCGGCGCAGCGTTCCGATCAATCGTTTCCTGTTCGCGCTCGGCATTCGCCATGTCGGCGAGACCAACGCCAAGCGCCTCGCGCGGCATTTCGCCGATTTCGCCAGCCTTCGCGATACTGCGCGCGAGGCCGCGCCGGGAAGCGAGGCGCGCGAGCGCATCGAAGCGATCGAAGGCATTGGAGGGGTGGTCGCCGAGGCGCTCTATGATTTCTTCGCCGAGAAACACAATGAGGACGAGATCGACGCCCTGCTGCAGCATGTGACGCTGGAGGCCATGCCGCAGATCGAAAGCGCTTCGCCCGTCGCCGGCAAGACGGTGGTCTTCACCGGCGCGCTGGAGCGGCTCACGCGCGATGAGGCCAAGGCGCAGGCCGAACGCTTCGGCGCGAAGATTTCCGGCTCCGTATCGAAGAAGACCGATCTCGTCGTGGCGGGGCCGGGGGCGGGCTCCAAGCTGGCCAAGGCAAAGGAGCTCGGCGTCGAGGTCATCAGCGAAGAGGAATGGTTCACGCGAACGGGACAGTAGGGGCGCGATCGACCGCCGCGGCGCGAAATGGCAAGACGAGCCGCGTATTTTAAAAGCAAGGGCGCTCCCTTCTCCCACTCGTGGGAGAAGGAGACGCATGTCGAGATTCCAGATCGATCTTCTTAACGTGAGGACAGAATGAGCACTCTCTCCCCGGAAAAAATCCTCGGTCTCGGCTTCGCGTTTTGGAACTCGAAAGTCTTGCTCTCGGCGGTCGAGCTCGGCCTCTTCACCGTCCTGGCGGAAGGCCCGGCCGACGCCGAAACGCTGCGCGCCCGCCTCGGCCTGCATGAGCGTTCGGCGCGCGATTTCTTCGATGCGCTGGTGGCGCTCGGAATGCTCGAGCGCGAGAACGGCCTCTATCGCAACACGGCGGAGACGGACCTCTTCCTCGATCGCGCCAAGCCGAGCTATGTCGGGCAGATATTGGAAATGTCCAATCTCCGCTTGTTCTCGAGCTGGAACCGCCTCACCGATGCGTTGCGCACCGGCGCCGCGCAGAGCGAGAACGCGGGCGAAGGCGATTTCTTTGGCGCGCTCTACGCCGATCCGCAAAAGCTGCGCGGCTTCCTTACCGCGATGAGCGGCATAAGCGCCGGTTCGGCGCAGGCCATCGCCGCGAAATTCCCGTGGCAGGATTACAAAAGCTTCATCGATGTCGGCTGCGCGCAGGGCATGGTTCCCGTCACGGTCGCGCGCGCGCATCCGCATCTTTCCGGCGGCGGTTTCGATCTGCCGCAGGCGCAGCCGGTGTTCGTTGATTTCGTCGCGCAGAACGGCCTATCGGATCGGCTGCGCTTCTATCCGGGCGATTTCTTCAAGGACGCGCTGCCCAAGGTCGACGTCATCGTCATGGGGCATATTCTTCACGATTGGAATCTCGAGGAGAAGCGCCTGCTGCTCGCCAAGGCCTATGAGGCGCTGCCGAAGGGCGGGGCGCTCATCGTCTATGAGGCGCTGATCGACGACGAGCGCAAGACCAACGCCTTCGGCCTGCTGATGAGCCTCAACATGCTGATCGAAACGCCCGGCGGCTTCGATTACACCGGCGCGGATTGCCAGGACTGGATGCGTGAGGCCGGCTTCTCGCAAACGCGCGTCGAGCATTTGCTGGGGCCGGATTCGATGGTCGTCGGCGTGAAGTGAGCCGCGCGATTCTCGCGGAGCGCGCCCCCTCCCTCACCCTCCCCCGCTGACGCGGGAGAGGGGAGCGGCAAACGCGACGCGAGCTTTGAATTAAACGCGCAACCTCCCCCTCTCCCGCAAAGCGGGGGAGGGTCGGGGAGGGGGCGCTCGAGCAACGACTGCTTGCCTCTACGGGCATTCCTTCTGCACGCGGCCGAGCGCGTCCGAGAGACCCTTCAGCGAGTAAGTGTCGGTCGTGACATTGCCCTTGGCGGAGGGCGCCTTGACGACGAGCTTCGTGCCGCTCTTCAACGCCTCGACGAATTCTTTCTCTTTCGCCGGGTTTTTCACCCAGGCGTTGGAGCCTTTGGTCACGAGCTCGAAATTGTCGCCGTCGATGTCGGCGCTGGCCGCGCCGCCGTCCTTGGCCGCGAAGCCGAGGATGATCGCCACCTCATTGCGCACGCCTTCGGCGGGCCGCGTCGAGATGAAGACATAGGCCTTGTCGCGCTGCAATTTCCCCGGCTGGCGATCTTTCGGCTCGGCGAGCGCATAGCAGGTCTTGTCCTTGCCCTGCCCATGCGCGGTCATGGCGTTCCAATCGCCAAAGGAGCCGATGGCGGTCGGCGTCTTGACGCCGGGCTTCTCCTTCTCGGCCGGCTTCTCCTTGCCCGCCGCCTTGGCGTCCTTGCCGCCCGTATCCTTGCCGTTCTGGTCCTTGCCGCCTTTGGCGGGCTTGCCGTTCTTGTCCTTGGCGGGCTTGGCGTCCGGCTCCTCGGAATCATCCGCGGCCGCGGCCTTTTTTGCATCGGCGGGCTTTTTCGCCTCGGCGGCTTTTTTCGCGTCCACGGGCTTTTTGGCGGCGTCCGGCTTTTTTGTTTCGCCCGGCTTGGCGGGCTCGGCCTTTTTTGCCTCCGATTTGGCGGGCTTCTTCTTATCGGCCTTGGTTTCGGCGGCCGCATCCTCGGCCGCTGGCTTTTCTTTGGCGAGCGCCGGCGCCGCGACAGTGAGGCCGAGGCCGGCGGCGAGAAGGAGGGGAAGGAAAGAGGGGCGAATCATGGCCGCAATTCTATCGCCCGCGCCTGTGGCGAACCAGTGGCGGCGTCGCAGATGACGGCGGATCGCTGGAATGTTTCCTGCTTGGCGCGTGCGCGCGCAAGACGCGCGCGAAGCGGGATGTTTCCATGGCCAGACGGCATATTCTCTATATCGAGCGCGGCAAATTGCCGGATCGCGCCGCGCATCAAAAGGCGATCGACGCGACCAAGATCGGCGTCGCGCTGGATCACGACTACGCGCCTTTCGCCGTCGAGGGCTATCTGCCCTGCACATATGACGGCGAGGACGCCGGTTTCGACATTCGCTTCTCGGAGCGCGACCCCGCCGCGGCGCTGTCGCCGGAGCTGGCCGCGGCGATCGGCGGCCGCGATGCGCAGATCGCCATCAAATGGTCGAGCGACCCTCGCGAGAAGATCGCGGCTTTGGCCTTCAGCGCCGCGCTCGCCAAGGATTTCGACGCGATCGCCCATGATCCCGAGAAAGACAAGATCATCGCCGCCGACGCGCTGCTGAAGCAGGCGAAGGCGGCGCAGGACGAGCTATAGTCTCAACGCTTCCGCAGCAGGACCAGCCGGCCGTCGACCGGCCGGTTGGCCTCTATGCGGATCGTCGTCGCCCGCGAGACGAGCGGGACGAAGTCCTTTTGCGAGAGCGCCTCTATATAGGCGGGATCATGCGCGAAGCGGCCGGCGGGATCGAGCGTGTAATCCGCGCCGGCGCCGGTCTCGAAGCTGAATGCGAAGACCCCGCCCGGCGCGAGACGCGCCGCGGCGCCGTCGAACAGCGCCGAGAGATCGCCGAGATAGATCAGCATATCCAGCGCGACCACGAGGTCGAAGCGCTCGTCGCAGCCGGCGAGGAACGCCTGCGCGTCCTGCTCCACGAGCCGCGCATAGAGCCCGCGCTCGCGCGCTTTTTCCAGCATGCGCGGGGAGAGGTCGACGCCGACGATCTCCCCGCCGAAGCCGGCGAGGATGGGCGCCGCGAGGCCGGTGCCGCATCCGAGATCGAGAATGCGCGGAAAGCTGCGTGCGGTTTCCGCCAGCAGCGGCTGCAATGTCTCCGGCAGCCGATAGCCGAGCGTCTCTGTGAGATGACGATCGAAGTCCGGCGCATAGAGGTCGAAGCAGGCGGCGATATAGGCCGGCGAGGCGCGCTCGCGCGGCGTCCCGCGCAGCGCGTCGAGATGGAAGGGGATGATCTGATCGTCCGGCGCCGCGCGCAGCAGCGCCTCGCCGAAGCGAATCGCCGCCTCCTTGTGGCCGAAGCCGCAGAGCGCGCGGAACACCACGCGGCCGATGCGCGCGTCCTCCTCCGCATGAAGGCCGGCGGCGCGCCGATAGGCGGCGAAGGCGTCCTCGGGCGAGACTTCCAGAGCCGTTTCCACGCAGGCGGCGAGCGCATATTTGCGGACGATCGCCGCTTCCTCCGGCAGAGAGGCGGCGGCCTGTTCCAGAGCGGCGCGCGCGGCGGCGAACTCGCCGATCAGATAGAGCGTCTGGCCATAGCAGGCGTAGAGGCCGGGCGTGGCGACGCCGCGCTCCAGCGCGCCGCGCAGCAGCGTGACGGCTTCGTCATAGCGGCGGCTCTCGAGGCAGATGAGGCCGAGCCCGGTCGCCGCCTCGGCGCAGGCGGGGTCGAGATCGAGCGCCGCGAGATAGGAATGCTCGGCGGTGGCGGTCTCGCCAATTTCGTTGCAGAGGCTGGCGACGGTGAGCCAGACCTGCACGCGGCTCGGATCGCGCTCCAGCGAGGCGATGAAGCATTGCAGCGCGTCGGCCTTGCGGCCGTCGAGCCAGAGCACCGCGCCGAGATCGGCGAGGAGATGGGCGTCCTCGGGCGTCAGCGAGGCGGCCGTCGTCAGAGCGGCGACCGCGCCGGTCACATCGCCCTCCTGCCAGAGGCCGAGGCCGAGATAGCGCAATGCTTTGACCGGCGATTCGCCGGCGTCCATCATTTCAGCGAAACGCGGAAAGCGCGCGCGCCAGACACCGAGCGTGTCGACGAGGTCCGGCGGCGACGGCGGAGAAATATGCAGACTCATGCGGCTATGCTCCCGAAACAAACGGGACATAGTCTGCCGCGCCGAGCTGTCGTCAGGCTGGCCTAGCCGACCTTTTTCGCCGCCATCATGTAATTCACATCGGTGTCGTGGCTCTTGCGCCAGCTGCGCGTCAGCGGCTGGAAGCTCATGCCGGAGCGGTCGATCTCGCGCAGCCCGGCGCGGCGCAGCCATGCGGACAATTCGTCGGGCCGCACGAATTTGTCATGGTCATGCGTGCCGCGCGGCACCCAGCCCAGCACATATTCGGCGCCCAGAATCGCCAGCGCATAGCTCTTCAGCGTGCGGTCTATCGTGGCGAGAAACAGCATTCCGCCGGGCTCGACCAGCGAGGCGAGCGTCGCGACGAAATCGCTCTGTCCTTCGACATGCTCCAGCACTTCCATGGCGACGACGATATCGAAGCGCGCGCCTTCCGCGGCCAGCGCCTCGGCGGTGCTGTTGCGATAGGCGATGTCGAGGCCGGAGCGCTCCGCATGGCGGCGCGCCACCTCTATATTATTGGGCGCGGGATCGACGGCCGCGACATTCGCGCCCAGCTCGGCCAGCGATTCGCTCAATATGCCGCCGCCGCAGCCGATATCGACGAGCCGCAGCCCCGCGAGCGGCTGCGCGTCGTGACGGTCGCGGGCCGCGCCGTCCACGCGAAAATGCCGGCAGGCGAGATCGCGGATGTAATTGACGCGGACAGGATTGATGTCGTGCAAAATGCCCATTTTGCCCGTGGCGTCCCACCACAGCTCGCCGAGCCGGTCGAAACGGTCGACGTCTTTCGGGTCGACGCTGGCGGAATGGGGGCGGTCATGATGCTGCGGCACGCTTGTCCTCTCTCATCGGCCTCTCGGGGCGCCGAACTGTTCGAAGAAGGTTTCCTCATCCTGAGGAGCCCACGCAGTGGGCGTCTCGAAGGACGAGGAAGCCGTCATCCCCGCCTTCTGGAGCCCTCGTGCTTTAAAGACGCGCCTTTTCAGGCGCTCCTCAGCATGAGGGGGCGGGGGCTTGGTCCAGTCCCCGCCGCGGCGTTGACACCGGCGACGGGGGCGTCACATATACGCCCGCTTTTGGTCGGATGCGAGCGGCCATCCGGCTCGCCCCGAGCCGGGCCCGTGTTTCCAATCTAGGTCGGTCATGGCTCGTCTGGTGATGAAATTCGGCGGCACCTCGGTCGCCAATGTGGAACGCATCCGCAATGTCGCGCTCCATGTGAAGCGCGAGGTGGAGGCGGGCTACAAGGTCGCCGTCGTGGTCTCGGCCATGTCCGGCAAGACCAATGAGCTGGTCGCCTGGTGCAAGGACGCCGCCGCTCTGCACGATCAGCGCGAATATGACGCCGTCGTCGCCTCCGGCGAGCAGGTGACGGCCGGCTTGCTCGCCATCGCCTTGCAGAATATCGGCCTTGCGGCGCGCTCCTGGCAGGGATGGCAAATTCCTATCCTGACCAGCGACGCTCATGGCTCGGCCCGCATCCAGTCGATCGACGGCTCCGCTCTGCGCGCCGGCTTCGATCGCGGCGAGGTCGCCGTCATCGCCGGATTCCAGGGAATTCACCAGCCGAGCGGCCGCATCACCACGCTCGGCCGCGGCGGCTCGGACACCAGCGCCGTCGCCGTCGCCGCCGCGATCGAGGCGGATCGCTGCGACATTTATACGGATGTCGACGGCGTCTACACCACCGACCCCCGCGTCGTTCCCAAGGCGCGGCGCATGGAGCGCATCGCCTTCGAGGAGATGCTGGAGATGGCCTCGCTCGGCGCCAAGGTGCTGCAGGTGCGCTCGGTGGAGGTGGCCATGGTGCATGGCGTCCGCACCTTCGTCCGCTCGTCCTTCGACGATCCGGCCCGTCCCAACAGCGGCACGCTGATCTGCAAAGAGGAGGATATTGTGGAAGCCCAGGTCGTGACCGGCATCGCCTTCTCGCGTGACGAGGCGCAGATCACCCTTCGCGGCGTCGCCGACAAGCCCGGCGTGGCGGCCGCGGTCTTCGTGCCGCTGGCCGAGGCCGGCGTCAATGTCGACATGATCGTGCAGGTCGCCTCCGACGCGACCATGACCGACATGACCTTCACCGTCCCGGCCGCCGAATATGAGCGCTGTCTCTCCATTCTCGAGAAGGCCAAGTCCTCGATCGGCTATGCCGGGCTGACCGGGGCCAAGGATGTGGCGAAGGTCTCGGCCATCGGCATCGGCATGCGCAGCCACGCCGGCGTCGCCGCCCGCGCCTTCAAGGCGCTGGCCGAGAAGGGCGTGAACATTCGCGCCATCACCACTTCGGAGATCAAATTCTCCGTGCTGATCGACGCCGCCTATACGGAGCTCGCCGTCCGCACGCTGCATTCGCTCTACGGCCTCGACGCCGAGTGAGGCCGCTGCGAATTCGTCGCAATCGCCGCGTAATTGTCGAGACCGAGCTTTTATGGAATGGCCCGCCCCTCCTTCCGGCGTAGTAGGCTCGCCGGCGATAGAACGGAGGGATTGGTCATGAAGACGAAGGTTTCCGTGCTCGGGATCGACATCGGCAAGAATATTTGCAGTCTCGTTGGCTTCGACGCGGCCGGGACGGTGGTCATGCGGCGGCGGGCGACGCGGGAGACGCTGATCGGCTTGGCAGCGAAGCTGCCGGCCTGTGTCGTCGCGATGGAAGCGTGCTGCGGCGCTCATCATCTGGGGCGGGTCTTCGCGGCTCATGGCCACGAGGTTCGGCTGATGTCGCCCGAATATGTTCGCCCCTATGTGAAAGCGCAGAAGAACGACGATCGCGACGCTGAAGGGATCGCCGAGGCGGCGACGCGGCCGACCATGCGCTTTGTGGAACTGAAAACGCAGGATCAGCTCGACATCCAGACGTTGCATCGGTCTCGCGACCGACTGGTCGGCGAACGGACGGCGCTGATCAACCAACTGCGGGCGATCCTTCTGGAGCGCGGAATCGTCGTTCCCAAGGGTAAACGTCATCTCGCGGATTATCTCGCCGTCATGCTGGACGAAGGGGGCCGACACACTTTGAGCGACCGGATGTACAGGCTCGTCGACGACGCTCGCACGCAATGGCGCGAGCTGGACAAGCGCATCGCCGCCTTCGACGCGGAGTTCACGGCTTTCGCCAAAGAGAACGAGGACGCCCGGCGACTGGCGACAATACCGGGCGTCGGCGCCCTGATCGCTTCGGCCTTGTTGGCGGCGATCGGAAAGGCCGAGACGTTCGAGCATGGTCGCGATCTTGCGGCCTGGCTCGGCCTGGTCCCCCGTCAGGCGACGACGGGGGGCAAGCCGAAACTGCTCGGGATCAGCAAGCGGGGCAACCGATATTTGCGCAGGCAACTCATCCATGGCGCGCGGGCGGCGCTCCCCCATGTCGCCAAACGCGACACGTCGCTCGGGCGGTGGCTGACGACGCTGCTCGCCCGCGTGCATCAGAATGTCGCGGTCGTCGCCTTTGCCAACAAGCTGGCGCGGATCTCCTGGGCGGTGCTGCGGCGTGGAGAAACATTTGCCGACAAGGAGGCGATCCTGGCGGCGTGAGACTGGTCGTTCGGCGCATGTGCTGCTGATCGTCCGACGATGTTTGCGGGTGGTGGATCGAAAGATGGCCTGACTGATAGTCGAACGGCGTTCTGGAAACCTGGTTCAAAAAACGGCGTTCGACGCCGAGACTTTTATGAGGACCGGAACGCGCGTATCTCCATCTTGGCCGGGGGCTCGCCCCGAGGCCGGATACGTTGACGCAGACCCATCAGAAGGCGCTCTCGATAAAACTGCTTGCAGACGGGGCGGGCCATACGTTTTTGAAGTAGGAGCCGAGCATGGATGAATTGATCGCCCGCATTTCTGCAGCGCTCGGCGTCGAGCCCGAGACGGCGCGCCTCGCCGCCGGCCATGTGCTCGGCTTTTTCCGCAAGGAATTCCCGGACGGTCCGGCGGCCGATCTCATCGCCAAGCTGCCCGGCGCCGAGGAGGCGATCGCCGCGGCCGAGGCCGCACCGGCGGCGGATGGCGGGCTGCTCGGCGGCTTGCTGGGCGGGCTCGGCGGCCTCGTCGGCGGCTCCAAGGGCGATCTGATGGCGCTCGCCGGCCGGCTCTCCAGCGTCGGCCTCTCCCTGGATCAGAGCCAGGCGCTGGCCAAGGAGTTCTTCGCTCACGCCGAAGGGCTGGTGGGCAAGGAGAAGCTGAAGGAAATTACCGATTCGGTGCCGGGGCTGTCGCAGTTTCTGTGAGGTCGTTCTCGTCCGGCGGACAGAAGCGAGCCTGAAGGCTCGCGGTCCGGGGCGAGCGTTGGACCGCGAGCCTTCAGGCTCGCTTCTCGATGCGTGTCAGCGTTTTGCCCGTCGCAGTTGCGACAGGCGCAGGCCGAAGGCGCGCAGGCAGACGGCGAGAACGCCCGCATAGACGAGCGCTCCCGCCGCGCCCAGCAGCAGCAGCGCGGCGATATCGCGCAATGGTCCGACAAGCCGAGCCAGCGCCATCGCCGGCCCATAGCCATAGATCGCCGTCGCCAGCAGCGGTAAGCTGGCGCAAAGGCTCGCGATGGAGACGCGCAAAAACGTCTCGTCGAAGCGCATCGCCCCGCGATGCAGCGCGAGGCCGATAAGCGCCGCGAGATTGATCCATAGGCCGACGGAGGTCGCAGTGGCGAGGCCGGGCGCGCCCATCGGCTCATAGAGCGCGATCTTCAGCCCCACATTCACGACGACAGCGCCGAGCGCGACATACATGGGCGTCTTGGTGTCGCCATGCGCCTGAAAGCTCGCGCGCGCCGAGGCGATCAGCACCAGCGCCATCAGCCCGCCGCCATAGGCCGCGAGCACATCGGCGGCGGCTACGGCGTCGGCATGGGTGAAGGCGCCGCGCAGGAAGACGCCGCTCATGATCAGCTCGGGGATCGTCACAAAGGCGATGAAGAAAGGCGCGGCCAGCGCGATGGTCAGCGCCATCACGCGATTTTGTGCCGCATGGGCGCCATCCTCGTCGCCGGCGGCGATGCGGCGGCTCATCTCTGGCAGCAGCACTGTGCCGGCGGCGAGGCCGATGACGCCATTGGGCAGCTGATAGATGCGATCGGCGTAATTGATCGAGGAGACGCCGCCGTCCGGCAACATCGACGCGATGATCGTATCGGCGAAAATGGCGATCTGCCCGCTCGCCGAGCCGATCACCGCCGGCCCGAGCATCAGGAAGAATTCGCGCACGCGCTTCCAATGCGGCCGCGCGAGGCCTTCCATCACGCCGATCATGCGGGCGTTGGCCATCAGCAGCGCGAGCTGCAAGACGCCGGAGATGGTCACGCCCCAGGCGGCGGCATAGGCCGCGCTCGGAAACAGAAAGGCGACGGCGAGCGCCGCAATCATGGTGAGATTGAGCAGATTGGGCGCGAAGGCGGGCGCGGCGAAACGGCCATTGGCGTTGAGCGTGCCTTGATGCAGCGTCACCAGAGTCATGCAGAGCAGATAGGGAAAGGTGATGCGCGTCAGCGAAACGGCGAGCTCGAATTTCTCCGGCCGATCATCGAGCCCCGGCGCGAGCAGGGCGACGAATTGCGGCATGAAGGCGTAGGCGAGAAGGAGCAGAACGATCTGCGAGGCGAGCAGAAGCGTGAAAACCTCGCTCGAAAACTCCTTCGCCGAGTCTTTTCCCTGCTGCTCGAGCGCCTTGGAATAGCAGGGGACGTAAGCGGCGTTGAAGGCGCCTTCGCCGAAAATGGCGCGGAAATGATTGGGCAGGCGAAAGGCGATGAAGAAAGCGTCCGCCGCGAGCCCGGCGCCGAGAATGCCCGACAGCATCACATCGCGCAGAAAGCCGGTGATGCGCGATAGCAGCGTGAAGCCGCCGACGGAGAGGAGATTGCGGATCATGGAACGACCACGATCCCCCTCATGCTGAGGAGCGGCCGCAGGCCGCGTCTAGAAGCACGAGGGGCTCCAGAAGGCGGAACCGATAGATGCGGCGCGCTTCGAGACGCGCCTTTCAGGCGCTCCTCAGCGTGAGGGTGACTCGGGAGCCTTATATTCATTTGAATGATCTCGCAGGCTCATCGTCTTCCACCCCCACACGCTCAGCGACGAGATAGAGCGGGCGTCCTTTCACCTCGCCAAAAATGAGCGCGATATACTCTCCGAGCACGCCCAGCGAGAACAGCTGCATTCCGCCGAGAAAGGCGATGGAGACGATCAGCGAGGCGTAGCCCGGGACATCCACGCCATAGAACACCGTGCGCCAGAAATAATAGGCCGCCATGGCGAGCGCGAAGGTCGAGACGGTGATTCCGATCACCGCCCAGACCTTCAGCGGCACGGAGGAGAAGGACATGAGCCCGTCCAGCGCGAAGCGGATGAGCTTGGAGTAATTGAATTTGGAGCGGCCGGAGGCGCGCTCCTCCACCTCGAAAGGCACGCCGATCGATTTGAAGCCGATCCAGGCGAAGAGGCCTTTCGAAAAGCGCGCCCGCTCGCGCATGCGCGAGAGCGCGTCGATCGCCTGGCGGTCGAGCAGGCGGAAGTCGCCGGCGCCGCGCGGCAGCGGCGTCTCGCCGAAACGATCGAACAGGCCGTAGAAGAGATTGGCGAAGAGCGTTCGCATCAGCGGTTCGCCGGCGCGGTCGCGGCGCACGCCATAGACGTTCTTATAGCCCTCGCGCCATTTGGCGACGAATTCGGCGATCGTCTCCGGCGGATGCTGGAGGTCGGCGTCCATCAGCGCCACGGCCGCGCCGCGGGAATGGTCCAGAGCGGCGGCTATGGCGATCTCCTTGCCGAAATTGCGGCTGAAGGACACTGCTTTGACGCGGGCGTCCTCTCTATGCAATTCGCGCAGCCGCGCGAGCGTGGCGTCCGAGGAGCCGTCATCGACGAAGACGATCTCGAAAGAGGCGGCGCAACGCTCCAGCACGGGCTTCAGCCTGGCGACCAGCGGGCGAAGATTGGCCGCCTCATTGAAGACTGGAATGGCTACGGATATCTCCGGCGGATTTTCGGCTTTATCGTCCATCGCTCGCCTTATAGGTTCGGACCGGGCAAGAGAAACGGGCAAGACCTAGGCGGGCGCGCGAAAATGCGCAAGCGCGCCGAAGCCGGGAGGACGGGGTAGGAAGATGGCGGCGCAACGTGCGGTCGCGCTCTGCGCGGATGATTACGGCCTCTCCATGGGCGTCAGCCTCGGCATTCTCGAGGCGCTGGACGTCGGGCGGCTGACGGCGGTCTCCGCGCTCACCAATGTCGATCGCTGGCCGGCCATGGGGCGGGAGCTGGCGCGCCGCCGCCATGACGCCGACATTGGCGTGCATTTCAATCTGACGCTCGGGCGTCCGCTCACCAATATGCCGAAATTCGCGCCCGGCGGCGTGTTTCCGCCGCTGCGCGAGGTGATTCGCGCCGCCATGCGCGGAAAGCTGCCGATGGAGGAGATCAGCGCCGAGATCGACCGCCAGATCGACCGCTTTTACGCGGTGATGGGCCGCGCGCCGGACCATCTCGACGGGCATCAGCATGTCCATGCGCTGCCCGGCGTGCGCACGGCGCTGTTCGACGCGCTGGAGAAGCGCGGCCTCACGGGCGAGAAGCTCTGGCTGCGCGACGCCGGCGATCGGATGCATCGCATCGTGATTCGCGGCGCCGACATGCGCAAGGCCATGGTGGTCCGCGCCATCGGCCGCGGCTATCGGCGCGAGGCGGTGACGCGCGGCTTTCTGCTCAACGAAGGCTTCGCCGGCTTCTCCGATTTCGATCCGCGCAGCGATTACGCCGCGCAATTCGAAACCTATTTGCGCGCGCCCGGCGAGCGGCATCTGGTGATGTGCCATCCCGGCCGCGTCGACGAGGATTTGCGCGCGCAGGACCCGGTGACGGTGACGCGCGAGCAGGAGCTCGCCTTTCTGCTCTCATCGCGCTTCGAGGAAGTGATGATCAATCGCAGCGCATCGCTCGCGCGGCTGCGGCGGGAGGTGTGATACGGCTTCGCCCGATCGGCTCGCGCGGACACAAAGCGAGCCTGAAGGCTCGCATCACGCGCGGATCAGCCGATCTCTATATCGAGGCCGAGATCCAGCGTTTTCGCGGAATGCGTGAGCGCGCCGACGGAAATGAGATCGACGCCCGTCTCCGCTATTGCTGCGATCGTCTCCAGCGTGACGCCGCCGGACGCTTCCGCGCGCATTGCGCCGCCGATCAGCGCGACCGCGGCGCGCAAAGAATCGGGCGCCATATTGTCGAGCAGCACGATATCCGCGCCTTCGGCGAGGACCTCCTCGAGCTGCGCGAGCGTGTCGACCTCTATCTCTATCTTCACCATATGGCCGGCGAAGGCTTTGGCCGCGCGCAATGCGGGGCCGACGCCGCCGGCGACGGCGATATGATTGTCCTTTATCAGCACCGCATCATCGAGGCCGAAGCGGTGATTGGCGCCGCCGCCACAGCGCACCGCATATTTCTCGAATGCGCGCAGCAGCGGCGTCGTCTTGCGCGTGTCGCAGACCTTGGCCTTCGTATGCGCGATTTTCTCGGCATAGCGCGCCGTGAGCGTGGCGATTCCGCAGAGCCGGCCGAGGAAATTCAAGGCGACGCGCTCCGCCGAGAGAATGGCGCGCGCCGGGCCTTCGATATGGGCGAGAACATCGCCCTCGCCGATGCGCGCGCCGTCCTGCGTCGCGGGCGTGAAGACGACGGCGGGGTCGACGAGGCGAAAGGCGGCCGCCGCCACGCCGAGGCCCGCGACGACGCCGTCCTCGCGCGCGGCGATGACGGCGCGGGCGCTGGCGGTCTCGGGGATCGTCGCCTGAGTGGTGATGTCGCCGGCGCGGCCGAAATCCTCGGCGAGAGCGGCGCGCACGGCCTCTTCTATTTGCAGGGCGGGGAGCGTCCAGGGGGCGGACGTCATCTAAGCGCCTCCTCGGCGATGGCGCGCGCTTGCGCCATTGTCATATAGGAGCGATGCGCGAGCGCGTCCTCGGCTCGCGGAAAATCGGAGCGGAAATGTGCGCCGCGGCTCTCGCGCCGCGCCAGCGCCGCGCTCGTCGCCAGCAGAGCGGTCAGCGCCATATTGCGCAATTGCGCATTGGCTGTCGTCGCCTCTATGCGCAGGATCGCCCGCGCCGCGCGCGTGAGCCCGATCGCATCACGGATAACGCCGACATCGCGCGCCATCACATCGCGCAATTCGTCGACGAGGCTCTGCTCGGGCGCGTCGGCCGCGTCGGGCGACGGGGCCGGGGCGGGCGCGGCCTCGACATTCTGCTCGCCTATGTCGCTCGCGATGCGCGCCGCGAACACCACCGCCTCGAGCAGCGAGTTGGAGGCGAGGCGATTGGCGCCATGCACGCCGGTGGAGGCGACCTCGCCGGCCGCCCAAAGTCCGGCGAGAGATGTCCGCCCGCGCGCATCGGTGGCGACGCCGCCCATGTGATAATGCGCAGCGGGCGCGATCGGAATGGGCGCGGTCACAGGATCGACGCCGCCAGCCATGCAGCTCGCATAGACGGTCGGAAAGCGCGCGGGAAACTCCGCGCCCACAGTCGCGCGCGCATCGAGAAAAGCGCCGCCTCCCGCCGCGATGGAAGCGAAGACGCCGCGCGCCACGATGTCGCGCGGCGCGAGCTCGGCGGCCGGATCGATCTCCGCCATGAATCGATGGCCGGCGCGGTCGATGATGATCGCGCCTTCGCCGCGCAGAGATTCTGTCGCCAGCGGCGCCGGATCGACGCCTATGTCGATCGCGGTCGGATGGAATTGCACGAATTCCGCATCGGCGACGAGCGCGCCGGCGCGCGCCGCCATTGCGAGGCCGATGCCGCGCGCTTCCTTGGGATTTGTGGTGACGCGGTAGAGATGGCCGATTCCGCCCGTCGCCAACACTGTGGCGGGCGAGAGAAAATCGCGCAAAAGGCCGTCGCGGCCGCGCGCGCGCAGGCCGATGACGCGTCCGTCATGGGTCAGCAATTCCTGGGCGGAAAAGCCTTCCAATAATTCGATGGAAGGCGTCGCGCGAACGGCGGCGACGAGCGTCTCCATGATCGCCCGGCCGGCGGTGTCGCCTTTGACGCGCACGATGCGCCGCTCGGAATGGGCGGCCTCGCGCGAGGGCGTGAATTTGCCGTCGGCGCGATCGAAAGGCACGCCATAGGAGAGAAGATCTTCGATGCGCGCGCGGGCTTCGCGCGCCATGCCGAGCGCGATTTCCGCATCGACGATGCCGGCGCCGGCCTTCAGCGTGTCCTCGGCGTGGCGCTCCGGCGAATCCGTGTCGAGCACGGCCGCGGCGACGCCGCCCTGCGCCCAGAAGGACGCGGCGCCTTCGTCGATGGAGCCTGGAGTGAGCACGCGGACGCGGCGCGGCGCGAGCTTCAATGCGCAGAAGAGGCCGGCGAGGCCGCCGCCGACGATGAGGATGGGAGTCTGTGTCACCACCACTGTGAAAGCTCCCGAGCATGCGCCGCGCCCCCTCCCTCACCCTCCCTCGCCTTGCGGGAGAGGGGGCGGCGGGCGTTGCGGGAAATGTCGATGACGCGCGGAATCTGCTCCCTCTCCCGCAAAGCGGGGGAGGGGTGGGGAGGGGGCGCGCCGGCCATTAGTCGATCGCTACGGCTGCGAGCTTGGCGAGCGCCTCGCTCTCCTTGGCGATGGCCGCCGCCACCAGCGTGCGCGTGCGCTCCGGCAATGGCAGGGCCAGCGCCGCGCCATGGCCCTTGGGCGACATTTTGCACAGCGTCTTGCCGAGAATGTCGACGATCTTGTCGTCGTCGTAGTCTTTGTATTTCTCGTGGAAGTCGTCGAAATAATGCTCGAGGAAGACGATGGCCGCGACATTCTCCAGCGCTTGAGAATCGCGATCCTTCTTCAGCTTCTCCTTGCGGATGATCGCGCCGACATGCGCGATCTCGTCTTCCGCATAGCCCTGCGCGCGCATGAGCTCGCCGACGAGGCGCGCGTGATGCGCGCGGCACTCCTTGCGCCAATCATTATAGCCGTGGCGGCCGAGCGGGAAGCTCTCGCGTGGAATGTCCCAGCGGCGCAAATGCTGCGCGCGCGTTGCGATTTGCAGCAGCTCCGAGGCGTCGGGATAGAGCGCGGCGAGGCGCGCCGTCATGCGCTCGGCGTAGACGATCTCGAAAGCGCGCTCGGCTCCATCGGCCGTCACTTTGCGTGGATCGTCGGCGTTGGCGGCGTCGATCGCTGCGATCAGAGCCTCGTATCGAGCCGTCATGGCCGCGCTCCTCGAGAGATGCGAGCCTGAAGGCTCGCGGTCCAATGTGCGCCCTGGACCGCGAGCCTTCAGGCTCGCAAATCCATCACCCCAGATCGATCATCCGCTGCACGGAGACGCGCGCGCGCGCGGCGATCAGCGGATCGACCGTCACCTCCTCGCGGATGTGGACCAGCGCGTCGAGAATCTTCGGCAGCGTGATGCGCTTCATATGCGGGCAGAAATTGCAGGGGCGGATGAACTCGGTTCCCGTCGTCTCCGCCGCCACATTGTCGGCCATGGAGCATTCGGTCACGAGCAGCACGCGCGCCGGCTTTTTCGCGCGCACATAATCGATCATCGCCGCGGTCGAGCCGGCGAAATCGGAAATCTCCACCACCTCGCGCGGGCATTCGGGATGGGCGATGATCTTCACGCCCGGATGATCGGCGCGATAGGTCTCGAGCTCTTCCGCGGTGAAGCGCTCGTGCACCTCGCAGGCGCCGCGCCAGGCGATGATCTTCACATTTGTCTGCGCGGCGACATTCTCGGCGAGATAGCGGTCCGGCAGCATGATGACGCGATCGGAGCCGAGGCTCTCGACGACCTTCAGCGCGTTGGAGGAGGTGCAGCAAATATCCACCTCCGCCTTCACATCGGCGGAAGTGTTGACATAGGCGACGATCGGCACGCCCGGATATTCGGCGCGCAGCGCGCGAACGTCGGCGGCGGTGATGGAGGCGGCCAGCGAGCAGCCGGCCTCGAGATCGGGCATGAGCACCACTTTCTCGGGGCTCAGAATCTTCGAGGTCTCGGCCATGAAATGCACGCCGCCCTGCACGATGATCTCGGCGTCGGAGGTGGCCGCGAGCTTGGCGAGCTGCAGGCTGTCGCCGACGAAATCGGCGACGCAATGATAGATTTCCGGCGTCTGATAGTTGTGGGCCAGGATGACGGCGTTGCGTTCCCGCTTCAGCTCGTTGATCGCCTTCACATAAGGCGCATGGAACGCCCATTCGATCGCCGGCATGACCTTCGCCACCCGCTCATAGAGATGGGCGGTCGCGGCCTCGACCTCCTTGTTCCAGGCGAGATTGGGCATGGGCAGCACCGGAAAGCGCTGCTCCGCTCCGACGAGCGCGCCGATGGCGGGCGCATCGAGGCGCTTCTTCTCGGGGAAGGTGAGGGTCATGGACCTTGCTCCATCCTCACTTATGCTCAATTCGAGCATAAGTCGGTCGATCAAAATCTCCTTCGGGCGCCGCCCGACGGAGGCTTATTTTGTAGCTTAAGTGTCATGGCGGGATTGAGCAACCCTCGCCAATCACTCTTAGCGCTACAGATATGCTCGCACTGAGCATATGTCAATCGGCTCGAGGGCGCGTGAGCGGGCGTCGTCCACTATGGTCTTTTGAGAGCATACGCGCGAGAAAAAGCCCGGGGCCGTCGGGCGCGGCCGCGGGCTGTCTCGTCGCGGGGGAAATCTCTTTAGCGGGCGAAGACGGCGCCCTTCCGCTTCAGATAATTGCGGTCGACATAGCCGGACTTGCCCTCATAGGTGACTTTGCACCAGCTGGTCATCCAGCCCTTTTGGCAGGCGGATGCGGCGACCTTCTGGCCCGGCGGGATCTTGGCGACGACCTTCCAGTTTCCGCCGGGGCCGGAGCGCACGGCCGTGGTGTCGCGGGTGACGAGCGGCGCGACGACGACATTCTTCATCGTCGGCTCCAGCGTGTTGGCGGCGACGAAGCCGCGCTTGCCCTTGTAGCGGATCTGACACCAATCGTGTTTCCAGCCCGGCCCGCAATTGTCGAGCCGGATTTTGGCGCCGGCCGGGATTTGGGCGATGACCGGCCAGCGCGCGCCGGGACCGGAGCGCATGTTGGAGAAATCCGTGGCGACGGTGGTCGCCGCCATGGCCGTGGCGGCGCAGAGGGAGAGGGCCGCCGCGAGGAGCGGCGAGCCGAGCCGAATGTGCATGGCGATCTCCTGTTTCGTGAAAAATTCAGGGAAAGAGCGTCTCTGAGACGGGCAAAGGCGAGAACTCTTTTTCATCCCCTTTGGTTCCGCCGTCGCTTTCGAGCGATCGTCTCGAGGATTTCTCAACCATGAGCGCGCGGCGGGAAGGCTGGCCAGCGCGCGGGAAACTGTTATAGACGGCGGCATGCCGCAAAAACTGCATCCCGCCTTCCCGCATCGCCATCTGCTCGGCATAGAGGGGCTGTCGCGCATCGACATTCTCACTCTGCTCGATATGGCGGAGGAGGCGATCGAGGTTTCCCGCCAGGTGGAGAAGAAGCGCGCCACGCTGCGCGGCCGCACCCAGGTCAATCTCTTCTACGAATCCTCCACCCGCACGCAGGCTTCATTCGAGATCGCAGGCAAAAGGCTCGGCGCTGACGTCATGAACATGTCGGTCGCCAATTCCTCGGAGAAGAAGGGCGAGACGCTGCTCGACACGGCGATGACGCTCAACGCCATGCGGCCGGATATTTTGGTGGTGCGTCACGCCCGCGCCGGCGCCGTGCATCTTCTGGCGCGCAAGGTGGATTGCGCCGTGGTCAACGCCGGCGACGGCGCCCATGAGCATCCGACGCAAGCGCTGCTGGACGCTTTGACGATCCGCCGCCACAAGGGCCGCATCGAGGGGCTCACGGTGGCGATCTGCGGCGATGTTCTGCATTCGCGCGTCGCGCGCTCCAACATTATTCTTTTGAGCGCGTTGGGCGCGCGGCTGCGCGCGGTCGGTCCCTCTACTCTCGCGCCCGATTCGCTGTCGCGGCTCGGCGTCGAAGTGTTCCACGACATGCCGACGGGACTCGCCGGCGCGGACATAGTGATGATGCTGAGGCTGCAGCGCGAGCGCATGAATGGCGCTTTTGTGCCGAGCAGCCGCGAATATTTCCATTTCTTCGGTCTCGACGAGGAGAAGCTCGCCTATGCCGCGCCCGATGCGCTGGTGATGCATCCGGGGCCGATGAATCGCGGCGTCGAGATCGACTCGAGCGTGGCCGACGGCCCCCGCTCGCTCATCAGGGATCAGGTGGAAATGGGCGTCGCCGTGCGCATGGCGGTGCTGGAGGCGCTCGCGCAGCATCTGCCGAATGTGTAGTATGCGCGTGTTTCGTCGATCCCAGAGGGGCGCCGCATGGTCTTGGTCGTTCGCCTGATCACATTGTTTTTCGAAGGCCTGCTGCAGCAGTTCATCAATGGCGTCGGCGTCGTCGCCTTGATGGTCGCGCTCGCGATCGGCTTTTTTCGCCTCTCCTGGTGGAAGAGCGTGCTGATTCTCACCTTCATCTTCGGCTTTGGAGTCGAATATCTCTTCGAAGGCTGGATCAAATTCTCCGATAAGGCGGAGAGCGCGAGCGAGCGCTGGCCGTGGATGCTGCTGATTTATTTCTTCATCGTCTTCGTCGCCTATTGGACGGGCCGCTTCGGCCGCCGCCATTTGGAGCGCCGCGGCAAGGCCGCTCCGCAAAAGCCTCATACGCATTGAATAAAAATCGGGCGATCCGAGCCGATGCGGCCCGGATCGCCGAGATCGGATCAGACGCCTTCGAACAGCGCGGTCGAGAGATAGCGCTCGGCGAAGTCGGGGATGATCAGCACGATATTCTTGCCTTCCGCCTCCGGGCGCGCGGCGATCTCGAGCGCGGCCGCGACGGCGGCGCCGGACGAGATGCCGACCGGAATGCCTTCGAATTTGGCGAGCTGGCGCGCGGTGTCGAAGGCCGTCTGATTGCCGATGGTGATGATCTCGTCGATGACCGTGCGGTCGAGGATCGGCGGCACGAAGCCCGGGCCGATGCCCTGAATCTTATGCGGTCCCGGCGGACGGCCGGAGAGCACGGCCGAATCCTCGGGCTCCACGGCGACGACCTTGAGACCCGGGCGGCGCGGCTTCAGCACCTGGCCGACGCCGGTGATGGTGCCGCCCGTGCCGACGCCGGAGACGAAGTAATCGACCTCGCCTTTGGTGTCGTTCCAGATTTCCTCGGCAGTGGTGAGGCGATGGATCTCGGGATTGGCCGGATTCTCGAATTGCTGCGGAATGACTGCGTCGGGATTTTCGGCGGCGAGCTCGGTGGCCTTGGCGACGGCGCCCTTCATGCCCTGCGCGGCGGGCGTCAGCACCAGCTCGGCGCCGAGCACGGCGAGAATGCGCCGACGCTCGATCGACATGGATTCCGGCATCACCAGAATGAGGCGATAGCCGCGCGCGGCGGCGACGAAGGCGAGCGCTATGCCGGTGTTGCCGGAGGTCGGCTCGATGAGCAGATTGCGGCCCGGGGCGATGCGGCCGCTCTTCTCCAGCGAATCGATGAGATTGACGCCGATGCGGTCTTTCACGCTGGCGAGCGGATTGAAGAATTCGAGCTTGCCGAGAAGATTGGCTTTGACGCCCTTCTCTTTGGCGAGACGGTCGAAACGCACCAGCGGCGTGTCGCCGAGGGTCTGCGTGATCGAATCATAAATGCGGCCGCGCCCCGGTTTTTCCGAACGGACGTAAATAGGCGCCGATACTGCCTCTGACATGAGTTGCTCCTGGAATTGTGTTGGTCGCTGACGCGCTTGCCGCAGAGCTTATCCTGCAACGGCCTCTTCGGCCACCCGGCGCGCGCGGGGAAAAGCGATGGGCGGGGCGGTTTCCAGCGGCAGAGCGGTCGTCGCCTTGATCCGCTCCATGGCGAAGCGCGACACGACATTGCGCAAAGGCGCGACCGCGATCAGACGCTTGTAGAATTCGTCGAAGGCCACCATGTCGGACACGACGACGCGCAGCATGTAATCGACGTCGCCGGCCATGCGATAGAACTCCACCACCTCCGGCATGGCCGCGACGGCGCCGGTGAAGCGGTCGAGCCAGGCGTCCGAATGCTCGCCGGCCACGATGGAGACATAGACGCTGAGGCCGAGGCCGAGCTTCTCGGGCGAGAGCAGGGCGACCCGGCCCTGCAGAACGCCGCTCGCCTCCAGCCGCTGAATGCGCTTCCAGCAGGGGGTTTGCGACAGCCCGACCTGCGCCGCTATGTCGGCGATGGAGAGGGAGGCGTCCTCCTGAAGTATCGAAAGAATGTGGCGGTCGATGGCGTCCATGGCGCGTCCCGTGGCTTTCGAGAATGATTTTCCTATAGTCCACAAAAATACTATAACATGTCAAGGTAAGAAGTTGCGCTCGAGCCGGATGGGTCGGGCTGTGACGCCAGCGTTACCAATCCCGCTCCCCGCCGCGAAATTGGCGCGTGGAGGGCGGTGCGGCCGGCGAAAGGCCGTTCGGCTGCGGTTTTTCGATGTGTTTTATAGGCTGTAGAAGAAAACCATCATTCGGCTCCGTGCGGCTGGATCCCGGGCGAGCGGGCCGCCAGTGGACAATAACCGCGCAATGGCGCCATTTTACTGTAGAATCCGTTCGCCGGAGAAAAAATAACCCCTGACGCCGGCGAGGCGGATGCGAGGAGACGCCGCTCGATGTTGACCAAGAAAGCGAAATACGGATTGAAGGCGATGGTCTATCTGGCCGGCTTCGAGCCGGGGCGGACGGCGCTCGTCACCGATATCGCCGCGGCGAATCAAATCCCCAAGAAATTTCTCGACGCCATCCTCGGCGAGCTGCGCAACGCCGGCTTCGTCCATTCCAAGAAGGGCAAGGGCGGCGGCTACACGCTGGCCCGCTCGCCGCAGGAGATACGTGTCGGGAACGTCATAAGGGTGCTCGACGGGCCGCTGGCGCCGATCCAATGCGCCAGCCGCACGGTCTATCGTCGCTGCGACGATTGCGAGAACGAGGCCCGCTGCACCGTGCGGCTGCTGATGCTGGAAGCCCGCGACGCCATCGCCAATGTGCTGGACAATCGCACGCTGGCGCAGATGCGCGCGCTCTCCGAGAGCGATCCCGCCGGCGCTCTGCTCGGCGAGCTCGAGCGGAATTGAGGGGAAGGCGCCGGGCCGCCATGGACATGGGCGCGGCGCGAACCTATAAAGCGCACGGCCGAGCTCTTGCAGCGCGGCGAAGCGAATGCGTTCGGCGAGAGGAGCCGGCCCGTCCGAACGCCTTCTTTGGAATTTTGGCGTCTTTCATGAGGCGGGGCGCCCGCGGCGGACCGGCGGCCGTCGTCGAGACCCCCCGCGAGAGGCCGGCGCGACGCCGGAAGGTCGATGGCCGAAGCTGCTGAGCTCCACGCACAGACGAATTCGCAACATGGCGCGGCGACCGCGACCCTGCGCCAGACGATGGTCGAGCGGCAGCTGCGCACATTCGATGTGACGGACCTGCCGCTGCTGCGGCGCTTCCTCACCGTGCCGCGCGAGCTCTTCCTGCCGCATGATCTCGCCCCGCTCGCCTATTCCGATCTCGCGCTGACGCTCGAGAACGAAAATGGCCGTCCCGGCCGGGCGCTGCTGCCGCCGCTGGTGCTCGCCCGCCTGCTGCAGGAGGCGGGCATTCGCGAGACGGATCGCGTGCTCGACGTCGCCGGCGGCGCTTTCTACTCCTCGGCGCTGCTGTCGCCGCTGGCGCGCGAGATCGTCGCCCTCGAGGACGACGCCCGCCTCACGGCGACGGCGCGCTCCTATCTGCAATTCATCGGCGCGGCCAATGTGCGCGTCGAGACCGGGCCGCTCGCGGCCGGCGCTCCCGCCGCCGCGCCCTTCGACGTCATCATCGTGCAGGGCGCGGTCGAGGCGGGCCTCGATCGTCTCTTCGAGCAGCTCACCCCCGATGGCCGCCTGCTCGCCATCGCCAAGGCGGAGCCGGACTCCGGCTGGGCCGTCACCCGTTTCGATCGCTCCGGCGGCGCCCCGGCCGGCGCGCGCGCTCTGTTCGACGCTTCCGCGCCCGTTCTGGAGGGCTTTGAAAAAGCGCCGGGTTTCGTGTTCTGAGGGCGAGCGTTCCAAAGCCTTCGTCGTTTCGGCTTGGAATCGCCCTGTTTCGAGCGTCGTGTTCCGTGAGTAGGCCGTAGGGCTCGCCCCGCGCTCTCGTCGAGCGCCGGGCGCGCTTTGTTCCAGAGCGGGTCTTTGTGGAATGCGTATCGTCGAATTGCGTCCGTCTTCCTGGCTCGGGCTGTGGCTTTTCGCCCTCGGCCTCGCGGCTCCGTCCGCCGCCGGCGCGGAGACGCTGAAGGAGGCGCTGGCGCGCGCCTATCACGGCAATCCCGATATGAATCAGCAGCGCGCCAATGTGCGCGCCAAGGACGAGGACGCGCCCAAGGCCGCCGCCGGAATGCGTCCCAAGGCCAGCATTTCGGCGAGCGCCGGGCCGCAGAACTCCAACATCAAGATTCCGGCCGGCCGCAGCCAGCAGACCGGCCAGCGCACCTATATGTATGACGAATACGTCGGCTATCCGCGCGGCGCGACGCTGAGCCTCTCGCAGACGCTCTATGACGGCGGCCGCACCGGCAATTCCGTGCGTCAGGCCGAATCTGGCGTCTACGCCGCGCGCGAGGGGATGCGCCTCACCGAGCAGGCGACGCTGCAGAATGGCGCCGCCGCCTATATGAATGTTCTGCGCGACACGGCGGTGCTCGATCTGCGCAAGAACAATGTCGCCGTGCTGGAGCAGCAGCTCGAGCGCACGCGCGACCGATTCGCAGTGGGCGAGGTGACGCGCACCGACGTCGCCCAGGCCGAATCGACTCTCGCTCAGGCGCGCACCGAGCTCTACGGCGCGCAAGGGCAACTGAAGACCAGCGTCGCCACTTATCGCCAGATCATCGGCGCCGAGGCGAAAAATCTGCAGCCGGCGCAATCGGTCGAATCGCTGCTGCCGAAATCGCTCGATCAGGCGATCGCCGTCGCCATCGTCGAGCATCCTGGCGTCGTCGCCGCGCAGCATCAGGTGGATGTCGCCGCTTCGGCGGTGAAGGTGGCGGAAGGCGCGCTGGCGCCGACTCTCTCGGTCGCCGCGCAGCTCTCGCAGCAATATGATTCCTTTCTGGGATCGCCCCAGACTCGGCAATTCTCCGCCGGCGCGAGCGGACGGCTCGACGTGCCGATCTATCAGGGCGGCTCCGAATACGCGTCGATTCGCCAGGCCAAGGAGCAATTGGGCCAGGCGCGCTTCAACGCCGATCTGCAGCGCGACAGCGTGCGCGCGAGCGTCGTCTCCAGCTATGCGCAGCTCGACACCGCGCGCGCTTCGATTCTCTCCGGCCGAGCCGCTGTCAAGGCGGCGGAAATCGCTCTGCGCGGCGTGCGCGAGGAGGCGCAGGTCGGACAGCGCACCACGCTCGATGTGCTCAATGCGCAATATGCGCTGCTCAATGCGCGCGTCTCGCTCATCATCGCGCAGCGTGATCGCGTCGTCGCGTCTTACGCGGCGCTCGGCTCCATAGGGCGCCTCTCGGCCGACAGCTTGCAGCTCGATGTCGTCGCTTATGATCCGACGACGCATTTCGAGCAGGTGCGCGGCATGTGGATCGGCGTCGACACGCCCGGCGAGCGCTGAGCGCCGCGCGATAAGGCCACGCTGCGTAAAAAATCGTGTGCAAACTCCCTTACGCACAACCCCTGTGGTTTTACCAAAGGGGGGAATCATCCGATGATGCGACTCGACGCTCGAAGTGAGCGGACAAGAATAGCGCGCGGCGATGATATTGCGGAGCCGTCGCCGCGAGACGGGAAGCAGCACATCTCATGAGCGCAGTGAACGCTTCGATCACCGCGCCGGCGCTCGACGCCGAGCGCCGGTCGCACGAGCCGTCGATGGAGGAGATCCTCGCATCGATCCGGCGCATCATCGCCGACGACGACGCTTTGCCGGCCGCGAGGCGCGACAAGGAGAAGCGCCCGGCCGAGCCGTCGCAGCGCGAGGAGGCGCGGCTCGCGCCTGCCCCCGCCTTGCGCGCGCCCGTGGCCGCTCGTCCCGCGGCCCCTGCGCCGATCGCCGTCGCACCCGTTCCGGTTCCCGAGGTCGAGCCCGCCAAGCCAGCCGATTTCTGGCTGCGGCCGTCCGCCGCTCCGGAAGCGGAAGCCGCGCCGGCTCCCGAATCGGCGGATCAGAGCCGCTGGTCCGAGGGCACGGCGGAGGAGGTCGTCGACGAAAAGCTCGACGAGCCTGTCGTCGCTGCGGCCGAGGAGCCCTATGTGGAAGACATAGCGGAGGAGCCGGTCGAGGAGCAGATGATCGCGAGCATCGAGCCGAGCCCGGCCGAGCCGGCCAATGACAGCGATCCGACGCCGCTCGTCTCGACCGACGCGGCCATGTCGATCGGCGCGCATTTCCAGGCGCTGGCGGCGAGCATCGTCATCAGCGAGGCCGATCTCATCGAGCGCTATGCGCAGGACATGCTGCGGCCCATGCTGAAGCAATGGCTCGACGACAATCTTCCGCATCTCGTCGAGCGCCTCGTGCGCGCGGAGATCGAGCGGGTGGCGCGCGGACGGCGCTGACCGCCCGATTCGGCGAGACCCAGGCCGTTAACGGCGCTTATACAATGTTCGCGCAAAGTGGCGGCATGTTCGCTCGTCATGTTCTGCGCTCTTTCGTGATCCCCCTGCTGCTCTACGGAGCGGCGGGGCTCGTGGCGAGCTATTTCGTCTGGCACGGCGTCAACGGCCAGCGCGGGCTCAAGACCGGCGTCGAATATGAGCAGCGCATCGCCGAGCTGCGCGCCGAGCTCGGCGGGCTGAAGGCCGAGCGCGCTCAATGGGAGCGTAAGCTCGCGCTGGTGCGCGGCGACGTCGTCGACGCCGATATTCTGGACGAGGAGGCGCGTCTGGTGCTCGGCCGCGCGCATCGCAACGACATTGTGATTCTGACGCCCCCCGCGCCGCCCGCGCGCCGCTGAGGACAGCGCCGCGAGACCGCTCGTTTTCGTCTCGCGCTCGAGCTATTCTGCCGAAGGCGGAGCCCTCGCGCGATGCGGGAGGGACGAGGGCTCGCTCACGCCTCACACGCTCCCAGATAATGTCCAACGACGACGAGGACGGGCGGCCATGCCGGCAGCGGACAGAAACGCGAAATTCGCCGATGTGGCAGGCGCCGCCGAGGGCGCGCAGGCCGAGGGCGGCATTCTGGCCTTCACGCGCGATCAGGAGCTTTCCGCCTATCGGGCGATGCTGCTGATCCGGCGCTTCGAGGAGAAGGCCGGCCAAATGTACGGCATGGGCCTCGTCGGCGGCTTCTGCCATCTCTACATCGGCCAGGAGGCGGTGGTCGTCGGCGCGCGAATGTCGGCGAAATCCACAGATCAATTCATCACCGGCTATCGCGACCACGGCCATATGCTCGCCTGCGGCATGGAGCCGAGGCGCGTGATGGCGGAGCTCACCGGGCGGCGGGGCGGCTATTCCAAGGGGAAGGGCGGCTCCATGCATATGTTTTCGCGCGAGAAGAATTTTTATGGCGGCCATGGCATCGTCGGCGCGCCGGCCCCGCTCGGCGTCGGCCTCGCTTTCGCCGATCTCTATCGCGGCGACGGCTCCGTCTCGCTGACCTTTTTCGGCGACGGCGCCGCCAATCAGGGCCAAGTCTATGAGAGCTTCAACATGGCGGAGCTCTGGAAGCTGCCCATCGTCTTCATCGTCGAGAATAATCGCTACGCCATGGGGACATCGGTGGAGCGTTCCTCGGCGCAGTCGAATTTTTCGATGCGCGGCACGGCCTTCAACATTCCCGGCCGGCAGATCGACGGCATGGATGTGCGCGCCGTCGCCGCCGCGGCGCGCGAGGCGCTCGACTGGTGCCGCGCCGGCAAGGGGCCTTTCCTCATCGAGGCGCAGACCTATCGCTATCGCGGCCATTCCATGTCCGATCCGGCGAAATATCGCTCCAAGGAAGAAGTTCAGCGCGTGCGCGAGGAGCATGATCCGATCGAGCAGGTGCGCGCCCGGCTGCTGGCCGGCGGAGCGAGCGAGGACGAGCTGAAGCAGATCGACGCCGCCGTGCGCCGCATCGTCTCCGAGGCGGCGGATTTCGCGACCAATGATCCAGAGCCCGATCCGAGCGAATTGTGGACGGATGTGGTTCTATGAGGGAAGGGCGGGCTCATCGCGCTCTTCTCCTTCTCCCACTCGTGGGAGAAGGTGGCCCTCGCGTCAGCGAGGGTCGGATGAGGGCTCGCTGTTTTTCTGCTCCTTCGAGACTTACGGCCCGAGGCGGTTGTTGCGGCGATAGCCCTCATCCGACCCGGCCAAAGCCCGTCATTTGCGACGGGCGTCCTCACGGACGCCCTATGGCCGGGCCACCTTCTCCCACAAGTGGGAGAAGGGAGCGCGCGCCCTCTTTATTGTGCGGATAAATCCATGACCGTGAATGTCCTCATGCCCGCGCTGTCGCCCACGATGGAGCAGGGCAAGCTCGCCAAATGGCTCAAGAACGAAGGCGACAAGGTCAAGGCCGGCGATGTCATCGCCGAGATCGAGACCGACAAGGCGACGATGGAGGTGGAGGCCGTGGACGAGGGCGTGCTCGCCCGCATCCTCGTGCCGGGCGGCGCCGAGAATGTCGCCGTCAACACGCCTATCGCCGTCATCGCCGAGGAGGGCGAGGAGGTCGGCTCCTTGGAGGCGCCGCCTTCGACGCCGGCTGCCCCCGTCGAGGCCGCGGCGCCAGCGCCTGCGAAGGCGCCAGATATTCCGGCCTCCGCTCCGCAGGAGGGGGCCGCCGCCGTCCCCGCCGCGCCGGCCGCGACTGTGGCCGAGTCCGCCGCTCCTTCGCCTGCCCTCGCTATCCCCGAAATTCCCGCCGATACGACGCTCATCCCCATGACCATGCGCGAAGCTCTGCGCGACGCCATGGCGGAGGAGATGCGGCGCGACCCCAATGTCTTCGTCATCGGCGAGGAGGTCGCGGAATATCAGGGGGCCTATAAGGTCACGCAGGGCCTGCTGCAGGAGTTCGGACCGCGCCGCGTCGTCGACACGCCGATCACTGAATATGGCTTCGCCGGCCTCGCCGTCGGCGCTGCCTTCGCCGGGCTGCGGCCGATCTGCGAGTTCATGACCTTCAATTTCGCCATGCAGGCGATCGATCACATCGTCAATTCCGCGGCCAAGACGCTTTATATGTCCGGCGGGCAGATCAATTGCCCCATCGTCTTTCGCGGCCCCAATGGCGCCGCCGCCCGCGTCGCCGCGCAGCACAGCCAGGATTATGCGGCTTGGTTCTCGCAAGTGCCGGGGCTGAAGGTCGTCGCCCCCTCCAACGCCTCCGACGCCAAGGGGCTCTTGAAGAGCGCCATTCGCGATCCCAACCCGGTGGTTTTCCTCGAGAATGAGATTCTCTACGGCAAGCAATGGGACACGCCCATGCTCGAGGATTTCCTCATTCCCATCGGCAAGGCGCGCATCGCGCGACCGGGAACGGATGTGACGCTGGTCTCCTTCTCCATCGGCGTCGCCCATTGTCTCGCCGCCGCCGAGGCGCTGGCCAAGGAGGGGATAGAGGCCGAGGTCGTCGATCTGCGCACGCTGCGGCCGATGGATGTTCCCGCCATCATCGAATCGGTGCGGAAGACCGGCCGCTGCGTCGCCGTGGAGGAGGGCTGGCCGCAATGCGGCATAGGCGCGGAGATCGCCGCCCGCGTGCAGGAGGAGGCCTTCGATTATCTCGACGCGCCGGTGCTGCGTGTCGCCGGCAAGGACGTGCCCATGCCCTATGCCGCCAATCTCGAGAAGCTGGCTCTGCCTTCCGTCGCCGAGGTGATCGCGGCGGCGAAGGCGACGCTATATCGCTGAGGGCCAGAAATCTTCGGCCATCATTTCCGCGAAGCTCCATGGGCAGGCGTCGGGGAAGGCGGATTTCGGCAGCCCGGTCTCCAGCATGGCGCCGAGAACGGCGTCGCCATAGGCTTTTGCGACCATAGGGGCGATCAGGGGCTTCAGGCTCGGATTGTCCTCGAGATGATCGGCGAGCTCATGCCTCTGCACGGTGATCGACACTTCCCAGCTCGCGCTTCGCTTCAGCGGCTGGAAGCGCCACTCGAGCAAATGGAGAATCAGCACCTTGAGCCGGCTGGCCAGCTCGCGCTTCTCGGTCTTGCCCATGCTCTCGATTTCCTGCGCGATATGCTCGATGTCCGCTTGCGCGAGCTTGCCGGCGCGCAGAAGCGCCGCCTGTTCCTCGGCCCAGGCGTAGAAGTCGCTGTCATAGAGCCGGCTCGTAGGCATTGGTCGCTCCTCTTCGATCGACGCCGCCGCTGTCGACATTATGCTAAGAATATACCGCCAAAGTCGCGCCGCCAAAGTCGGCGAGAGCAATGAGGGCATCACAATGAATGTCGCGGCTCGTGTTTCGGACGGTGACGGACGCATCTTCGCTTCGCCCTTGGCGCGCAGGCTGGCCAAGGAAGGCGGGCTCGATCTTTCCGCGCTGAAGGGCTCCGGCCCGCATGGCCGCATCATAGAGCGCGATGTGAAATCGGCGCTCGGCTCCGGCGCGCGGCCCGTGGCCGCGGCGTCTTCCGCTCCAATGATCGAGGCGCCGGCCGGAATGTCGGACGGCGTTGTGCGCCAGCTCTTCGCGCCGGGCTCCTTCACCGAGGTTCCGCATGATTCGATGCGCAAGGCGATCGCGCGGCGCATGGTCGAGGCGGTGCGCAGCATTCCGCATTTCGCGCTGCAGACCGATTGCGAGATCGACGCGCTGCTGCGTCTGCGCGAGGATTACAATAGCGCCGCGCCCAAGGGCGCGAATGGCGAGCCCGAGTGGAAGGTCTCGGTCAATGACATTATCGTCAAGGCCATGGCGCTGGCGCTCCAACATGTTCCCGACGCCAATGTCACCTTCACGCAGACGGCGATGCTGAAGCACAAATCTTCCGATGTCGGCGTCGCCGTCTCCATTCCGGGCGGGCTGGTGACGCCCATCGTGCGCAACGCCGAGGCTAAGAATTTCCGCGAGATCGCGACCGAGCTGAAGGATTTGGCGCGGCGCGCGCGCGAGCGCAAGCTGAAGCCCAATGAATATGAGGGTGGAACCACCGCCGTCTCCAATCTCGGAATGTTCGGCGTCAAGAATTTCGCCGCCGTGATCAATCCGCCGCATGCGACGATTCTCGCCGTCGGCGCCGGCGAGGAGCGCATCATCGCCAGAAATGGCGCGCCCGCTGTGGCGACGATCATGAGCGTCACCCTCTCGGTCGATCATCGCGCCGTCGATGGCGCGCTGGGCGCGACCCTGCTCGCCGAATTCAAGCGGCTGATCGAGCATCCCGCCGCCATGCTCGTCTGAGCGGCGATCCCTGGGCGCGGCGCGCGAGCAGCCGCGCCGCCAATCTCCGTAATAGCGCGTATAACATAACGCGAATATTTCACGAATCTCACATGAGCCTCGCATAACCTTCGCGTAACACGATTTTTTCCAAAAATTCCTTCGACGATACGCTCTCCCGTCAGGACGGTGACAGACGTTCATCCTATGATGGCGCGTTCAGTCATCGTCGACGCTCGGATCATGAGAGATTTGCGCGAAGGAGATTTCGAGATGGATCATATTTCGCGTGACGCTCATAAGAGCTGGCGCGACCTGTCGCTCTATCTGCCGGTCCGCGCGCGGATGCGTCCCCTTCTTCGGCGCAAGGCGCAATCCCTCGCTCACACCGGCGAGCTCCCGCCCGACTGCATCGTCACCTCTATTTTCGAGACCGGCGAATCGGTGATGTGCGTCACGCAATTCGTCTTTGGCGGCGGCGCGCGCCACACGCTCATCGCGCCGCTCGCGCAACTCGCATTCGACCGCAGCGGACCGCTGTCGAAGGAGATCGACCTTTTGCGCGCCCGGCCCGCGCACGCCCCGGGGCGTCGGCCCGCGCCGATTTCTTAACGCTTCGTTCATGGGCTCGTGCGCGCGAGCACAGAAATCCCGCGCGCGCTCCCGCAATATCTCAGCGTTCGAGACGAACGAGAGATATTGCGACGGAGCATTGCGATGACCGATATTGCCAAGAACCTTTTCGATTTTCTCAAGAGCGTGGCCCTGGTGACGGCGATCGGCGGGCCGAGCGCCGCCGCCGGGGCCTTCGTCTATCAGCGGCCCGACTCGGCGCTGATGCTGCTCTCCAAGGTGCAGTCGGTCGAGATCGGCGATTTCAAGCTCGCGCTCGGGCAAAAGGCTTTCGAGATCAATCCCGATCTCGGCGCGAAAAAGAATTCCACGGATGATCTCGTCGCCCGCGCGCGCAACCTCGGGCCGCGCGAGGTGGAGCGGCTGCTCCATCTTCTCCCGCTCGACGCCGCCGGCATGGACAAGCTCGGCGCCGATCCGATCAAATGCGACTATGAAAAAGCCGATGCGCGAACGCGCCTCTTCGCCGTCATCGACAAATCGCTGGAAGAGAAAAATCTGATCGAGATCACGCGGCGCGATGAGCTGATCGATCAAAAAACCCATGAGATCTATGGCCGTCCGAGCGCCTGCTATCGTGTCGTTGTCACCGCGCTCGGCGCCGATGTGAAGTCGATGATCGTCTCCGAATTGACCCGCTATTTCACCAGCGAGCTGGATGTGGGAGCGCCTCCCGCCGCCGCCAAGCCCGCGAACGACAAGCCCGCGAACGTGATGCCCGCGATCGACAAGCCGGCGCTCAATAAGCCGGTGAGCGAGCGGAGCCGGACGAAATTCGCCCAGCCCCGCCGCGATACGGCGGAACGGATCGCCGCCCGCTGAGCGCTCCGCGAAAATCATGCGTGAAGCGGTTCCCAACGCGCTCGAAAACGCTCTAAGACAGCGCCATGAGCGGCGAGGCGGACAGGAGCGAAGGGGCGCAGATCGTCGAGATCCTGCTGCCGGTGGCCGTCGATATGGCCTATTCCTATTACGCGCCGCCGGCGCTGCGGCTTTCGCCGGGAGATTGCGTCGAGGTCCCGCTGGCGACGCGCAAATCCTTCGGCGTCGTCTGGTCGGTCGCGCCGGCGGGCGGCGCCGGGCCGGGCAATCTCAAATCCGTCATCGCCAAATATGACCGGCCGCCGCTGGGCGAGACATTGCGCGGCTTTGTCGATTGGGTGGCGCGCTGGACCTTGGCGCCGCGCGGCATGGCGCTGCGCCTCGCCACCCGCGCGGTGGAGGAGGCGGCGCCGGAGACGCCCCGCGTCGGCTATCGGCTCGCCGGCCCGCCGCCCGAGCGCATGACGGCGGCGCGCGCCCGCGTCATCGCGGCGGCGGAGGGCGGCCTCACTTTCTCCAAGGGCGAGCTCGCTCGCGCCGCGGCCTGCTCCAATGGCGTCGTGGACGCGCTGGTCGACGCCGGCGCGCTCGAGGCCGTCGCTCTGCCGCCGGAGCCCGTCGCCGCGGCGCTGGATCCTGATTTCGCGCGCGCGCCGCTGGAGGCCGAGCAGCTCGCGGGCGCCGAGGCGCTGACGTGCGCCGTGGAGCAGGGCGGCTATCGGCCCTTTCTGCTGGAGGGCGTCACCGGCGCCGGCAAGACGGAGGTCTATTTCGAGGCCGTCGCCGCGGCTCTGCGCGCCGGAGGGCAGGCGCTGGTCTTGATGCCGGAGATCGCGCTCACCGCGCAATTTCTCGAGCGTTTCGCCGCGCGCTTCGGGGCCAAGCCCGCCGAATGGCATTCCGGCGTCTCCGAGCGCAAGCGCGCGCGGCTGTGGCGCGGCGTCGCCCTGGGCGAGGTGAAGGTGGTGGCCGGCGCGCGCTCGGCGCTGTTCCTGCCCTTCTCGAATTTGCGGCTCATCGTCGTCGATGAGGAGCATGAGGCCGCCTATAAGCAGGAGGATGGCGTCGCCTATCACGCCCGCGACATGGCGGTGGTGCGCGCGCGGCTCGAGGGCGCGACCATCGTGCTCGCCTCGGCGACGCCCTCCATCGAATCGCGCGTAAATGCGCAGAGCGGCCGCTATGGCTATTTGCGCCTCACCGCCCGCGCCAACGCGAGGCCCATGCCGCGCATAGAGGCGATCGACATGCGCGCCAATGGGCCGGAGCGGGGACGCTGGCTCGCGCCGCGCCTGGTGGCGGAGGCGCAGGAGACGATCGCGCGCGGCGAGCAGGTTCTGTTCTTCCTCAATCGACGCGGCTATGCGCCGCTCACTCTCTGCCGCAGCTGCGGCCATCGCTTCCGCTGCGAGAATTGCGACGCCTGGCTGGTGGAGCATCGCTTTCGCCGCGCGCTGGTCTGCCATCATTGCGGCCATGTCGAGCGCCGCCCGCACATCTGCCCGGAATGCGAGGCGGAGGATTCGCTCACCGCCTGCGGGCCGGGCGTCGAGCGGCTCGCCGAAGAGGCGGCGATCCTCTTTCCCGACGCCCGCACTCTGGTGCTCTCCTCGGATTTTCCCGGCGGGCAGGAGCGCTTGCGCCGCGAGCTCGCCGAGATCGCGGCGGGCGCTTTCGATATTGTCATCGGCACGCAATTGGTGGCGAAGGGGCATAATTTCCCCTTCCTCACTCTGGTCGGCGTGGTGGACGCCGACAGCGGGCTCGGCAGCGGCGATCCCCGCGCCGCCGAGCGCACGTTTCAGCTGCTGAACCAGGTGACCGGCCGCGCCGGCCGCGGCGAGAAGCCCGGCCGCGCGCTGATCCAGAGCTGGCAGGCCGACCACCCGGTCATTCGCGCCATTCTCTCCGGCGAGGCGGAGGCGTTCTACGCGCAGGAGACTCGATTGCGCGAGCGCGCCGGCCTGCCGCCCTTCGGACGCCTCGCGGCGCTCATCGTCTCGGCCAAGGACGCCGGCGCCGCCGAGACCCATGCGCGCGCTCTGGCGCGGGCGGGGCATTCGCTGCCCTCCACCGATCGCTATCGCGTCGCCCCGGCCGGCGGCCTGCCGGAGGCGGATGAGATCGTCGTGCTCGGCCCGGCCGAGGCGCCCATCTCGCTCATTCGCGGGCGCTATCGTTTCCGCCTGCTGGTGAAGGCGCCCAAAAGCGCCGATCTGCAGGCCTATCTGCGCGCCATGCTGGCGGCGGCGCCCAAGGAGCGCGGCGGCGTGCGCGTGGCGGTGGATGTCGATCCGCAGAGCTTTTGGTGATGTAGGAAATCAATGCCCCGTCCTGAGGCGCTTTTTGCGGAACGCAAAAAGCCTCGAAGGAGGCTCCAGCACGCGGCATGACCCTTCGAGACGCCTGCTGCGCAGGCTCCTCGGGGCGAGGGACTGTTGTCGAGCCCACGCATCGCTGGCGATCCTATGCGCCCGCGTGGGCGCGCCGGACGCATGCTAGACATCGCATTCCAGCGCGGCAATCGCCTGCGGCGCATCCTCGAAAGCATAAGGATTGAGGAAGGTTCGCCGCCACAGCTGTTTGCGATCGATCGAGGAAAGCTCGGCCTCTTCGGCGATTTCACCGAATTTCGCATAGACCCCTCTGATCTGCGCTTCGATGAGCTCGCTCGCAGCCTTCGCGCTCAACTGGAACTGCGGCGCAGCCAACAGGCAGACCGCAAGCGTGCTGGCGCTGTGCTCGCCGATGATCCGCATAGCCTGATTGGCCTCGCGCCCGGTGCGGCGTTGCGGGCAGATGTCGTAGGCAGGCGTCAGGGACAGCTTCTTGCCATCCCAGAACGCGGCATGATTGCGCGCGTGATCGTCGTTATTGCCGCAGAGCACATTGAACGCCATCCGGCCGAACAGTTCGCGCAAGCTCGCCTTTGGCGTCGTAAACCTCGTGCGAATGATCTGCGCCAACTCCTCGTAGGACGCATAGCGCCCAGTCATCTCATCGAGCCCGAGCATGGTCAGCGCCGACACCATCGATTTGCGCTCCCAGCCCGCCGGCGTCCGGACGCGATCGAAGCGCTCGATCAGCAACACGTCCTTACCCGCCGATTTTTCAAGCCGCACCGGCGCAACCGTCAGTCCCAGATGTTCGGCGAGGCGCATGGCGATGAATTCGGCTTTCACGACATTGATCAGATCGTTGCTCGATGAGAATTTCGCGATGAATTTCGCCTCGGGGGCGTCGATCGCCGCTTTCGGGCGCGCGCCGCCGAGACTGGTGCCATGGAACAGCGCGCATTCCAGCTCAGGGGTTACGGGAGCGCCGCTTTCCACGCGTTCGGCGATCGATTGAAGTTCTTCCAGCGTCGCGACCGCGCCCGTGCGCGCCTCGAACGTTTTGGCGGAAGTCTGAAAATCGAGAGCGCCTATCCGGTCCGAACCCGATTGCAGCATATAGCTCAGCTCATCGAGCGTATCGACGTCGATGTTGCCGCCCTTTGCGCCAAATAACCGATTGATGACGACGCGACGGCCCCAGGCGTCGGGCGATCCGTCCCGTAAGCACCCTGCGATGGTCAGCATGCCGTTGGGAAAAATGGCGCCACGCCTCAGCGGCAATTCCGGGTCATAAATCGCGATGGCGTTGTTCCGCTGCAAATAGGACTGGCCGTAGTTGAAGACATATCGATCGTCCTCTCGTTCGATGAGGCCGGCGACCACCGGATCGACCGCACCCGGCAGCCAGATCCACACATATGCTTCTTTCGGCGCGGCCTTCTTAGAAGTCATCCTTCACCGATTTTTCCTTCGGGCGCGCGGAGCGTGGGAGCAGCGTCAGCTTTTGCGCCAACATGTCGTTGCTGATGGTCATGGTGGCGCGATCGAGATCGAACAGCCGAATTCCGACCAGCGACGCCACTTCGAATGCAGCGCCGATCGAACAGCCGGGATCGCCTTGCTCGATCCGCCGCAACAGCCCCCGCGAAACACCCGCGCGCTCAGCCAGTTCGCTGATCGTCTCCTTGCGCCCAATCCGGCTTTCGCGGATCAGGCGACCGAGATAGGTCACTGCCTCTGAGGCGTAGCGAGAGGTGGCCCGGTGCACAGGCTTGGGCATTCGATGATCCATTAACGAGACTCAACGGCATCCTACGGCCGTTTTATGGATCATGTGCCCGCAAAAAGGGAAGAGTCAATAAGTGATCTATAAATAGATCATTAAGTTGCTTAGTGCTCTGTTTATGGCCCTCTTGCACCCTCCGCACAGCTTGAGCCGGGAGCCTCGACCGTTAACGCCAGTTGAGGTGCGGTTCCGCAGTACTATGCGCGCGCAACGTTCCCGGAGGTCTGCGCATGTCGTGGCGACGCCGCGAGGTCGATGCGGACGTCCTTCGGTCGACCGCTGCCGTGAGTTCCCGCCCGCTTGTAGCCCGCCGGCTTTTCCCTATAGTCCGCCTCGACAATTCCCACGGCGGACGAGGCTATGACGACCACACAATTGCGCATCGGCACACGCGGCAGCCCTCTCGCTCTGGCGCAGACGCGGCAGCTGCGGGCCTTGCTGGCCGCGGCGCTCGGCCTCGAGGCGGAGACGCTGCCGATCGAGGTCATCCGCACCACGGGGGACATGATCCAGGACCGGCCGCTCTCGGAATCGGGCGGCAAGGGGCTGTTCACCAAGGAGCTGGACGTCGCCCTCATCGAGGGGCGCATCGATCTCGCCGTGCATTCCTCCAAGGATTTGCCGACGCATCTGCCGCCTCAGATCGCCATCGCCGGCTATCTCCCGCGCGAGGATGTGCGCGACGCCTGGATCGGCCGCAATGGCGCGACGCTGGACGCGCTGCCCGAGGGCGCGGTGGTGGGCACGGCCTCGCTGCGGCGCGGCGCGCAGGTGAAGCGGCTGCGGCCGGATGTCTCCATCGTGCTGCTGCGCGGCAATGTCGAGACCAGGCTGCGCAAGGTGGAGAGCGGCGAGGTGGACGGCACGCTGCTGGCGCTCGCCGGGCTCAAGCGGCTCGGCCTCGAGCGCCACGCCACCGCCATTCTGCCGATAGAGGATTTTCTTCCTGCCGCCGGGCAGGGCGCCATCGCCGTCACCAAGCGCGCCGGCGACGGCAAGGTTCGCGAGGCTCTGGCCGCCATTCTCGATCCGGCGACCGCCGCCGCTCTCGCCGCCGAGCGCGCCTTTCTCACCGTGCTGGACGGCTCCTGCCGCACGCCCATCGCCGCCCATGGGAAGCTCATCGGCGAGGAAATCGAGTTTCATGGCCTGGCGCTGCGCGCGGATGGCTCTGCGGTCTATGAGGCGCGCCGGCGCGGGCCGGCCATAGACGCAGCGCTGATCGGCGACGCCGCCGCCAATGAGATTTTGCTGCGTCTGCCCAATGGAGTCGCGGGTCTCACATGAGGCGCGTTCTCGTCACGCGGGCGAGAGAGGACGCCGAGCGCACGGCGGAAGAATTGCGGCGGCGCGGCTTTGCGCCGCTGATCGCGCCGGTTCTGGAGATCGCCGCCACAGGCGCGCCGATCCCGGCCGAGCGCTTCGATGCGGTTCTCGCGACCAGCGCCCGCGCGATTCAATTCGCCGAAGGGCTCGCGGCGCTGCGCGCGCCGTTTTTCGTCGTCGGCGCCAAGACGGCGTCGGCGCTGTCCGCGCGCGGCGCGCGGGTGGAGGCGAGCGCGCTCGATGTGGCGGCGCTGACTCGTCTGCTCGGCGCGCGCTTTTCGGCGCCAGCGCGTTTTCTCTATCTCGCCGGCCATGATCGCAAGGACGATCTCGAGAGCTTTTTGCGCGCGCGCGGCCATGCGGCGACAGTGGTGGAGACCTATGAGGCGCGCGCCACCTCTGCTCTCGGGGAAGAGGCCTGCGCTGCTCTGGCGGCCGGCGAGCTGGAGTCCGCGCTGCATTATTCGGCGCGCAGCGCATCGATCCTCCTCACTCTGGCGGAGGCCGCCGGCGTCTCAGCCGCGCTCCGCGCGCGCGTCACGCATTTCGCTCTGTCCGAGGATGTCGCGCGCGTGCTGCGCGCCGCCGGCTGCGCCAATGTGCGCGTCGCCGCGACGCCGGATCAGGCGAGCCTATTGGCCGCGCTCGAGGCGCAATAAAGCCGTCTTCGCGGGATGAGAATTGCATGGCGCCGCGCGCGCCTCTAGCTTGTGTCGGCGCGACCTCGACGGTCCGCTTCTCCGAGGATGAAATGACGAAGACGTCGATCTCGCGGCGGCGCCCGACCGCTGTTCTCGCGCTTCTCTTTTGCGCGATCGTCGCCGCAGTCTCGCCGGCGCTGGCGGAGCGGCTGCAGCTTTCGGACAATCTCGTCGATCTGCGCAGCGCGCAGGGGCGCGAATGGTTTCTCGAATCGGAGGCGCGCGAGGCCTATTGGCCGCTCTCCTCGGAATTCGTCACGCAGAAGAACGGCTCCTTCTGCGGCGTCGCCACTCTGGCGATGTTGCTCAACGCGCTCGACATTCCCGCGCCCGCCGGCGGCGAGGGGCAGGGGAGCTTCTCGCAGGACAATCTGTTCAGCGAGAAGACCGAGGCGGTGGTGAAGCAGGAGAGCATTTTGCGCCGGGGCATGACGCTGGACGAGTTCGGCGGCCTCGTCGCCAGCTTCGGCCTCGAGGCCAAGGTCGTGCATGCGGCGCAGAGCTCGCTGGCGGAGTTTCGCGCCAGCGCGATCGAGCAGCTCTCGCGCAAGCGGCGCCATGTCGTCGTCAATTATCAGCGCGCCGCGCTAGGCCAGACGCGCAGCGGGCACATATCGCCGCTCGCCGCCTATGACGCCAAGACGGATCGCTTTCTGCTGCTCGATGTCGCGCGCTACAAATATCCGCCCGTATGGGTCGCCGCGGCCGAGCTCTTCGACGCGATGAGCACGATCGACGCCGGCAATGACGGGCGCAGCCGCGGCTACGTCCTCATCGGCCCGCAGGCGGGAATAGGCGAAAAATGAGCGACGCGCGAATGCGAGCAATTCTCTCCCTCTGCTTTTCCGCTCTCGCCTTCGTCGCCGCAGCCGAGCCGGTCGCGACCGGGCGGCGCGGAATGGTGGTGAGCGAGCATCGTCTCGCCAGCGACATCGGGCTCGACATATTGAAGGCGGGCGGCAACGCCATCGACGCCGCCGTCGCCGTCGGCTATGCGCTGGCCGTCGCGCATCCGTGCTGCGGCAATCTCGGCGGCGGCGGATTTCTGCTGGCGCAGCTGCCGGGGCAGGGCGCGCGCTTCCTGGATTTTCGCGAGACCGCGCCCGCGGCCGCCGGCGCCGATCTCTTTCTCGACGCGAAGGGCGCTGTCGATCCGCAGGCGAGCCGCAGCGGCTATCGCGCCGTGGCGGTTCCCGGAACGGTAATGGGCCTCGAGACCGCTCACGCCAAATATGGCCGCCTGCCGCGCGAGAAAATCATCGCGCCGGCGATCGCGCTCGCCGAGCAGGGGTTTGTTCTCGAGGAGGCCGATATTCGCGTGCTGCGCGCGGCGACGCGGCTGAAGGACAGTCCCGCGGCGGCGAAGATTTTTTCGCGCGCGGACGGCTCGCCTTTGCAGCCGGGCGATCGGCTGATTCAGAGCGATCTCGCGCGTCTGTTGCGGGAGATCGCCGCGCAGGGGCCGCGCGCCTTTTATGAGGGGCGCATTCCGCAGGCGATCGAGCGCGCCTCCCATGCCGAAAATGGCGTGATCGCGGAACAGGATTTCGCGATCTATGAGGTCATGGAGCGCACGCCGATTCATTGCGTCTATCGCGGCTATGATTTCTATTCCGCCGCGCCGCCGAGCTCCGGCGGCGTCGCGCTGTGCGAAATATTGAACATTCTCGAAGGCTATGATCTCGCCGCGCTCGGCTTTCACACGCCGCAATCCTCGCATCTTCTCGTCGAGGCGGAGCGGCGCGCCTTCTTCGATCGCAATAATTCGCTCGGCGATCCTGATTTCGTCGGCAATCCCGTCGCGCGCCTCACCTCGCGTTCCTATGCGGCGGAGCTGCGCGCCGGCATTTCTCCCGATCATGCGACGCGCTCTGTCGATCTCGCGCAAGGCGTCGCGCCGCGCGAGCGTTTGCAGACGACGCATTATTCCATCGTCGACGGCGAGGGCGGCGCGGTCTCCGTCACCTACACGCTCAACGGCTATTTCGGCGCGCAGGTGATGGCGCCGGAGACGGGCGTGCTGCTCAATGACGAGATGGATGATTTTTCCGCCGCGCCCGGCGCCGCCAATGGCTTCGGCCTCGTGCAGGGAAGCGCCAACGCCATAGCGCCCGGCAAGCGGCCGCTCTCGTCAATGTCGCCGACCATTGTGATGAAGGACGGCAAGGTCGCGCTGGTTCTCGGCAGCCCCAATGGGCCGCGCATCATATCGGTGACGCTGCAGACGGCGCTGAATGTCATCGATCATCACATGTCGCTGGCGCAGGCGGTGGCGGCGCCGCGCATCCATCATCAATGGCTGCCGGATATCGTGCTGGCCGAGCCCGGCGCGCTCTCGGAGGAGACGCGCCGGCGGCTCGAGGCGATGGGACATAAAATTGAAGATCACGCGCCCTTCGGCGCATCGGAGGCGATAGAGATCAGCGAAGGCGCGATGACCGGCGTCAATGATCCGCGCTCCGCGGCGGGATCGGCGCGCGGCTATTGAGCCGAGGCGGGGAACGGAGGACGAGAATGCAGATCGATTGGGCCAATTTCACGCCGTGGAGCGCGGCGGCGGGCGGCGTGGCGATCGGGCTCGCGGCGGGCCTCATGATCCTGCTGCTCGGACGCATAGCGGGGATCAGCGGCATTGTCGCCGGGCTGCTGCAGCCCGTGAAGGGCGATGCGGCCTGGCGCCTCGCCTTCGTCCTCGGCCTCGTCGCATCGGCCGCGCTTCTGCGCCTCCTCGGCGCGGCGCAGACGCCGGTCTTCGACATAGGCTATGGCGCGACCATCCTCGCCGGATTGCTCGTCGGCTTCGGCGCGCGGCTCGGCGGTGGCTGCACCAGCGGGCATGGCGTCTGCGGCCTGTCGCGCCTGTCGCCGCGCGCGCTCGCCGCGACCGCCGCCTTCATGACGAGCGGCGCGCTCACTGTTTTCATTCTGCGCCACATAATGGGCTGAGCCATGACGAGATCGACCATAACCGCATTCGCCATCGGCCTGCTGTTCGGCCTCGGCCTCTGCGTCTCCGGCATGAATCTGCCGAGCAAGGTGAAAGGCTTTCTCGACATAGCCGGCGCTTGGGATCCTTCGCTGGCCTTCGTCATGGGCGGCGCCATAGGTGTCGGGCTGATCGCCTTTCGCTTCGCCCGCACCCGCTCGCGCGCGCTGCTCGGCGAGGAGATGCGCCTGCCGACCAGCAAGGCCATAGACGCGCCGCTGCTGCTCGGCTCGGCCGTATTCGGCGTGGGCTGGGGGCTCGGCGGCGTCTGCCCTGGACCGGCGATCGTCGATCTCGCCTTTCTCGATCCGCAGATCATCGTCTTCGTTATCGCCATGCTCGCCGGCATGGCGCTCGAGAAGAGCGCGCGCGGCCTGCTCAGCGGAGCGCGCCGCGGCGCATGATCTCCTTTATGCGCGCGTCGAGCCGTTGCGCGAAAGCGTCCGTCGAGAAGCGCGTTTCGGCCAGCAGGCGCGCCGCCGCGACCTTGGCCTCGCGCGCCGCGCGGTCGTGGAAGACGGCGCGCATCGCCGCGACGGCGCCCGTGTGATCGGGCTCCGCCCAGCGTTGATCGCCGCGCATGCGCGGATATTCGCCGGGGCCGACGGGAACGAGGCGATAGGGCACGAGAAACGCCGTGGAATCGTCGCAAAATTCCATATTGCCGGAATAGGCGGTGGCGATCACCGGCGTCTCCAGCGCCATCGCCTCCAGCATATGATAGCCGAAGCCCTCGGCGCGATGCAGCGAGACATAGCAATCGGCGCCTTCGATCAGCGCCATCTGCTCCGTATCGTCGAGAATGCGGTCGACGAGCGCGATGCGATCGCATTCGGCGACGACATTGCGAATGGAGCGCCATACATCCATCTCGCGCGGCGCGCGCACGCGATCGACGCTATGCGTCTTGATGACGAGCTTGACCTTCGGCTCATGCGGGAAGGCGGCGAGAAAGGCGCGCATCACGCCGAGCGGATTCTTGCGATAGACGCCGGAGAGCGCGTCGCAGGAGGCGAGAAAGACGAATTCATCGTCGCGCGCTATGCCCGCATAGGCGAGCGCGCGCGCCGCCGCGCGACCCTTTTTGCGCACGGCCCGCGCCGATGTGCCGACCGTATGAGTCGGCCGGTGGGCGGCCAGCGTCTCTCTCGTGAAGTCCGAGGCCGACCAGAGCTCGTCGACGAGCGTCAGGCCGAGCATTTGCGCCGGATGCGGCGTCGCCATCTCGAGATAGGGAAAGCCGATGAGCCGTCCCTCCGACCATATGTCCGGCAGATAGGCGATGGCGCTCGGCAGCTCCTCGAGATTGAGATGGAGAATATTGATCTTGGCGCGTCGCAGCGTCGTCGGCAGCGGCGTGGCGTCTTCGCGAATGCTATTGGGATAATCGAGGGTGAAATCGCAGAGCCGCAGCGAATAATCGAGGCGCTCGAGCGCGGCGGCGAGCGCGCGGCAGCTGTCCGCTATGCCGAGCTGCCGGCTGAACGGGCCGATGAGCTGAATGTCGACGCTCTCGCCGCCCGGCGCCGGCAGCGTCGCCGAATGCGCGCGATGGCCGGCGGGCGTGCGCGAACGAAAGCTCTTCTCGCCGAAATCATAGCCTAGAGTCTCGATCGCGGCGCGCCAATGCGCGACATCGACGCCGCCGGCGCCGAAGAGTCGTCGCGACTCTTCCTCGAATGGCGCTGCGCCGGCCTGCGGCGTCAAAAACGCCGCGAGCCAATCCGGCGGAATGAAGCGCAGATAATGGGGCGCGCGGGCGGAAAAGAGCAGCACGGCGAAATAGGCCGCGCGCCGCTCGCTCTCCTGCGCGAGATCTGCGCCGCGCAGATTGGGATGCGCGTCGACAAAGCGCGTCATGAAGAGAGAGAGCGGGAAGCGCGCGTCCGTTTCCTCATGGGAGCGCAGCAGCGCCTCATGCGTCGGCGCGATGAGGCAATCCTCGACATTGAAGGCGGCGGCGCCGTAAGCGGCCCAGCGGAATATCGCCTCGAGCCGCGCATCCGCGCTCGCATCTCGCGGCGTCTGCGCGAAGAGGCGCATGGCGCGGCTCGGCGCGAGGCGATCCTGCGCAGTCGGTCCCTCGTCGAGGAAGGCGATGTCGCCGGCGGAGAGCGGTATGCGCAATGGGCGGCGCGCGCGGCCGTAGAATTCGACATAATGCGCGAGAAACGCCTCGCGATCGGCGATCGAGATCGTCGCGTCGAATTGATCGGCGAGGTCCCATTTGTAGCGATTTTGGTCCAGATAGGCGCAGAGGGTCTCGCCGAGAATGGGCGGTGGGGCGGGGACGGGCGTCGGCGCGAACAGAAGCTCCGTCCGGCGCAGAGGCGAGCGCTCGGCGCGCGCGGCGTCGTCGCCAAAGGCTCCGGCGCGAAAGGCGCTTGCGAAAGTCGTGCGCAGATAATCGTCGCGGCCGAGGCGGCGCGCGAAGAGCGGGCGCTCTTCCGTCGCGGTCAGCTCGAGCGGCGTTTCGGCGAGGGCGCGGACGCCGATCCGCGTCTCGGCGCCGCACAGAAGAACGGGCGGAATTTTGATATCGAAGCCATGGCGGCCGTCGCCGAAGCCATGGGCGGCGAGATCGTCGCGCGGCCGATCCGCCAATTGCTGGGCGACGAAAACGCCATCGGCGAAAATATCGACCAGCACGCGCCGGCCCGCATGGGCGGGACAATAGGCCCAGCCGTGAACGATGCCATCGGCGGCGCCGTCCAGTCGGCCGACGATGTCGAGATCGCCGGTCGGAAGGCCGAGCGAGCGCCGCAGCAGCTTGATCGCATGGCGCTTGGCGACGCCCATGCTCAGCCTATCTCTATGCGCAGAGTGAAATCGCGCGTCTCGCCTGGGCGCGCATGCGCGATGCCGGGCTTCTCGTCGAGCTGGCCGGCGAAGCCGACGGGCGAATCATAGCCGTGCCACGGCTCTATGCAGAGGAAATCCGCGCCCGGCTTGGACCAGAGGCCGAGATGCTGGAAACCGTCCCAGGCGATTTGCACGGATCGTCCGCTGCCGCAGCAATAGACGAGGCTCTTGCTCGCCAGAGTGTCGAAGATGATCGCGTCATCGGCGAACAGATCTTCGCGCAGCGCCAGCGTCCGCCCCTCGACCGGCGAATCCTTCATGCGGCCGAGCAGCCCGCCGGTTAGCTTGCGGATTGGCGCCGGCTCATGGCGCTCGAAATTTATGCGGCTCCGCGCCTTGGCGGCGTCGCCGAGCGGCCACCGAAAGGCCGGATGCGCGCCGATGGAAAAATACATGTCCGCATCGCCGAGATTGGTCACGCTATGGCGAATGTCGAGATGCGGACCGTCGAGGGTGAATTCCACCTCGAGCAGAAATTCGAAAGGGAAAACCGCGTGCGTCGCGTCGCTGGCGCGCAAGGCGAAACGCGCCGAATGCGGCGAGGCCTCGACGATGGAGAACAGGCTGTCGCGCGCGAAGCCGTGCTTCGGCATCGCATAGCTGTGGCCGCGATAATCATAGCGGTCCTGCGCCAGCCGGCCGACGATCGGAAACAGCAGCGGACTATGCTTGGGCCAGCTCGGCTCGCCGGCCCAGAGATAATCCACGCCGTCGGTCGTGCGCAGCGATTGCAGCTCCGCGCCTTTCGTAGAAATGAAAGCGGCGAGGCTGTCCGAGGACAAGGCCACGCCGTCTCGCTGCTCATTGATCACGTGCGCCCTCAGGCTTTCGCCTGATGCTTCAGCCGCTCGAGATCGGCGTCCACCATCTCGCGGATGAGCGCATCGAGCGAGGTCTCGGGCGCCCAGCCCAGCGCCTTGCGCGCCTTGCTCGAGTCGCCGAGCAGAATGTCCACCTCGGCCGGGCGGTAGAATTTCGGATCGATCACCACATGCGCCTCCATGTCGAGGCCGGCATGGGCGAAAGCGATGCGGCACATGTCGCGCACAGTGGTGGTGACGCCCGTCGCCACCACATAATCGTCCGGCGTCTCCTGCTGCAGCATCAGCCACATGGCCCGCACATAATCGCGCGCATGGCCCCAGTCGCGCTTGGCGTCTATGTTGCCGAGGCGAAGCTCCTTGGCGAGGCCGAGCTTTATGCGCGCCACGCTATCCGTCACCTTGCGGGTGACGAATTCTATGCCGCGCAGCGGGCTCTCATGATTGAAGAGAATGCCCGAGGAGGCGTGCATGCCGAAGCTCTCGCGGTAATTGACCGTGATCCAATGGCCGTAGAGCTTGGCGACGGCGTAAGGGCTGCGCGGATAGAAGGGCGTCTTCTCGCTCTGCATCGGCTCCTGAATGAGGCCGTACATCTCGGAGGAGGAGGCCTGATAGAAGCGCGCGCCGGGGGCGCCGAGCCGCAGCGCCTCGAGCACATTGGCGACGGCGACGGCGGTGATGTTGGCGGTGAGAATGGGCTGGCGCCAGGAGGAGGCGACGAAGGATTGCGCGGCGAGATTGTAAACCTCGTCTGGCTTCACCTCCTGCACGATGCGCAGCAGGCTGGAGAGATCGCCGAGATCGCCGTCGAGCAGCCGCACGTCATTGGCGACGCCGAGCCAGCGCAGGCGATGGTCCTCGACGCCGCGATGCGAGGAGCGGCGGATCACGCCATAGACTTCATAGCCCTTGCCGAGCAGAAGCTGTGCGAGATAGGCCCCATCCTGTCCGGTAATGCCCGTCAGCAGCGCGCGTTTCGTCATGCACCCCTCTTAATTCAAATCCACTTTCGCGGCTTTTATCATCGCCCGAACGGCCGTCTATAGACGAACTAGGCGCGGCTATACAAATCGGCGAGACGCACGATATCGTCCTCGCCGAGGTATGAGCCGGTCTGCACCTCGATGATCTCGAGGTCGATCTTGCCCGGATTGCTCAGGCGATGAATGCAGCCGATCGGCAGATAGACCGATTCATTCTCGTGAACCAGCAGCGTCTCCTCGTCGCGGCCGACCTCCGCCGTGCCCTTGACGACGATCCAATGCTCGGCGCGATGAAAATGCTTCTGCAGCGACAGGCGCGCGCCCGGCTTCACCACAATGCGCTTGACCTGATGCCGATCGCCGGAGTCGACCGACTGATAAAAGCCCCAGGGGCGGAAGATGCGCTTGTGCTCGCCGGCCTCGCGGCGGTTCTCGCGCTTTAATTGATCGACGAGCTGCTTGACATTGTCGCCATGCTCATGGCCCAGAACCAGCACCGCGTCCGGCGTCGTCACCACAATGACGTCGTCGACGCCGACGACAGTGGTCAGCGTCTCGTCCGAGCGCACATGCACATTGCGCGACTCGCGCACGACGCCATTGCCGCGCACGGAATTGCCCTGTTCGTCGCGCTCGGTCAGCTCCCAGACGGCGCGCCAATTGCCGACGTCCGACCAGCCGATGTCGGCCTCGATCACCGCGGCCTTGCGGGTCTTCTCCATCACCGCATAATCGATGGAGGTCTTCGGCGCGCGCGCGAAAGATTCGGCGTCCAGCACCAGAAAATCGAGATCGGCGCGGCCGGCGTCGATCGCCTTTTCGGCGGCTTCGAAAATCGCCGGCTCGAAATGGGCGATCTCCGCCTGCATCACATCGGCGCGGAAGATGAAATTGCCGCTGTTCCACAAATAGCCGGCGTCGATATAGCGCTGCGCGGTCTCGCGATCGGGCTTCTCGACGAAGGCCTCGAGGTTGAAAACGTCGCTGGCGATGCGCTCGCCGGGGCGAATATAGCCATAGCCGGTGGCCGGAGCGTCGGGCTTGACGCCGAGCGTGACGATATAGCCGTCCGCGGCGGCGGAAGCCGCCTTCTTGCAGAGCTCGACGAGGCCTCGTGGGTCGCGCACCACATGATCGGCGGCGAGCACGACGACGATGGTCTGCGGCGAGCGGCGCGCGGCGACGCCCGCGGCGACGGCGACCGCGGCGGCCGAATCACGCCGGGTGGGCTCGAGGACGACATCGGCCGCGGCGCCGATGGCGCGCAGCTGATCGGTGACGAGGAAGCGATAATCGGCGTTGGAGATGATGACGGGCTTGTCGAAGGCCTCGTCCGCCAGCGTCTGAATGGTGGTCTGGAAGGTCGACAGCTCGCCGATGAGCGGAATGAATTGTTTCGGGAGAGTTTCCCGCGACTCGGGCCATACGCGCGTGCCCGCCCCGCCGCACATTATGACCGGCAGTATCTTCGTCATGTCTCGCCTTTCGGTCGAGGGATGAATTGGCGGCGGCAGGTCGCGTGAGGGAAGAAGTTTTCCGGAATACAATCAAAAAGATCGAGCGCTTTTTCGCGCAGGTCCCGTTCCTGCGGCCGTCCGCCGGCGATTAGGCCAGCTATAGGCTGAACGCTCCGCCCTTGGCAAGTGGGCGCCTCCGCTCAGCCGGGCGAAACCCGCGCCGCGCCGCCAATGGCGTTCTGCTTCATGACCGCTTCTGCTGCGAGGCGTGAGGCTCTTTCTGCAGGCGCGCGCGTCGCGCCGGCAGCGCGGCGAGAATGCGCGCGCGCTCCGCCTCGGAAGCGTCGCGCCAGCCGGCGATCTCGGCCATCGTCCGCGCGCAGCCGATGCAAAAGCCGGTCGGCTGATCGATCTTGCAGATTTTGACGCAGGGCGTTTCGGCCATCATACGTCCAAATTGGCGACGTTCAGCGCATTCTCCTGGATGAACTCGCGGCGCGGCTCGACGATGTCGCCCATCAGCTTCACGAAAATATCCTCGGCCTCCACCGCCTCTTTCACCTTCACCTGCAAGAGCGAGCGCACCTCGCGGTCGAGCGTCGTCTCCCACAATTGCTCGGCGTTCATCTCGCCGAGGCCTTTGTAGCGTTGGATGGTGAGACCCTTGCGGCCCTGCGCCGCCATTGCGTCATAGAGCGCGAGCGGGCCGGAGAGCGCGGTCTCGTCGCTGCGCCGCGCCAGCGCCGCCGGGCCGGCAAAAATTTCGCGCAGGCTCTCGGCGCGCTCCTGCAGCTTGCGCGCCTCGCTGGAGGCGAGCAGCGCCGCGTCCAGCGTCACCGCTTGCGCGACGCCGCGCAGCGTGCGGCGGAAGACATAGCCGCCCTCGCGCAATTCGCCGGTCCAGCCGCGCTCGGTCTCCTCCGCTATGGCGTTGAGGCGCTCGGCGACCTCGGTCGCTTTCGCTTCTTCCGGCGGCGATTGCAGCGCGTTCGCCATGGTCGCCTGCTCCACGACATTGCGGTCGTAGCGCGAATGCAGCCCGCTCATAATGGTGCGGAAGGAGCGCGCATCCTCGAGCGCGGCGCGCAAATCCTTGCCGGCGCGCTCCTCGCCATTGCCGCAGCGAAGCACGGCGCCGTCGAGCAGCGAGTCGATGAGATAATCCTCGAGCGCGCGCTCGTCCTTCAAATATTGCGTCGATTTGCCCTTCGTCACCTTGTAGAGCGGCGCCTGCGCGATGAACACATGGCCGCGATCGATCAGCTGAGGCATTTGCCGATAGAAGAAGGTGAGGATCAGCGTGCGAATATGGGCGCCGTCGACGTCGGCGTCGGTCATGATGATGATCTTGTGATAGCGCAGCTTGTCGGCGTTGAATTCATCGCGGCCGATGCCGGTGCCGAGCGCGGTGATCAGCGTGCCGATCTGCTCGGACGACAGCATTTTGTCGAAGCGCGCGCGCTCCACATTCAATATCTTGCCGCGCAATGGAAGCACGGCTTGGAACTCGCGATTGCGGCCCTGCTTGGCCGTGCCGCCGGCGGAATCGCCCTCGACGATGAAGAGCTCGGCCTTCGCCGGATCGCGCTCCTGGCAATCGGCGAGCTTGCCGGGCAGATTGGCGACGTCGAGCGCGCCCTTGCGCCGCGTCAGCTCGCGCGCCTTGCGCGCCGCCTCACGCGCGGCGGCGGCCTCGCAGACCTTGGAGACGACGCTCTTCGCCTCTTGCGGATGCTCCTCGAGCCATTGGTCGAGCAGCTCATTGACGACATTCTCGACCGCCGGACGCACTTCGGACGAGACCAGCTTGTCTTTCGTCTGCGAGGAGAATTTCGGGTCCGGCACCTTCACCGAGACGACGCAGGTGAGGCCTTCGCGGCAATCGTCGCCAGTGAGATCGACCTTCTCGCGCTTGGTGAGGCCGGAGCGCTCGGAATAGCCGGTGATCTGCCGCGTCAGCGCGGCGCGAAAGCCCGCGAGATGCGTGCCGCCGTCGCGCTGCGGAATGTTGTTGGTGAAGGCCAGAATATTCTCGTGATAGGAATCGTTCCACCACAGCGCCACTTCGACATTGATGTGCTCGCGCTGGCCGTGAATGAGGATCGGCGCGCCGATCAGCGCCGATTTGGCGCGATCGAGATAGCGCACGAAGGCCTCGAGCCCGCCCTCGTAATAGAGCTCCTCGCGCTTTTGTTCCGCATGGCGCGCGTCGGTGAGCACGATGCGCACGCCCGAGTTCAGAAAGGCGAGCTCGCGTAGGCGATGCTCTATGGTCGCATAATCGAATTCGACGACGGTCTTGAATGTCTCGAGCGACGGCAGGAAGGTGACTTCCGTTCCGCGCTTGGGCTTGCCGTCCTCGATCGGCGCTTTGCCGACGACAGCGAGCGGCGCGACGGAATCGCCATTGGCGAATTCCATGAAATGCTCGCGTCCCTCCTGCCAGATGCGCAGCTTCAGCCACACCGAGAGCGCATTGACGACCGAGACGCCGACGCCATGCAGGCCGCCCGAGACCTTGTAGGAGTTCTGGTCGAATTTACCGCCGGCGTGCAGCTGGGTCATGATGACCTCGGCCGCGGAGACGCCTTCCTCCTTGTGAATGCCGGTCGGAACGCCGCGGCCATTGTCGGTGACGGTGCAGGAGCCGTCGGCGTTCAGCGTCACGGTGACGAGCGTGGCGTGGCCAGCGAGCGCTTCGTCGATGGCGTTGTCGACGACCTCATAGACCATGTGATGCAGGCCGGTGCCGTCATCGGTGTCGCCGATATACATGCCCGGGCGCTTGCGGACGGCGTCGAGGCCGCGCAGCACCTTGATGGAATCCGCGCCATATTCGGGCGGCGTGGCGGCTCCGTCTTCGGTGTCGGTCATGCGGGTTTGGGCTCCTCGGGCAGGGCGGGGACGACGGCTCGATTCGATAGCATTGTTTTTACCGCGAAAGACACGGAGAAAGCACGAAAAACCGAGCGGCGCGCCGGCTCGGCGGTCGAATTGACCAATGTGTCGGCGCGCGATATCTATCATGTAGTAGATATCATACGGAGCTGCAACGATGCGCGGCACAGCCAAGCTGTTCATGCATGGCCGCAGCCAGGCTGTGCGCCTGCCCAAGGACTGCCGTTTCGAAGGCAAGGAGGTCAAGGTCACCAAGATCGGCGACAAGGTGATTTTGGAGCCGCTTCACGAGGGGCCTTTCGATGTCGAGGCGTGGTTTGCGCGGCTCGACGCTCTCGGCGCGCGCGACTTTCTGCCCGACGGCCCGCCGGAGGATCCGCCGAGCGCTCCCGATCCGCGTAAATTCATCGACGAATGATCTGCCTCGACACCAATGTCGTCATTGCGGTGATCAACCGCCGCAACGCCGATGTCGCGCGTCGCATGGGCGAGGCGCTGACGCAGCGCGTCGAGATCGGCCTGCCCGTCATCGTTTTGTACGAGCTGCGCTACGGCTATGCGCGCAGCGATCGAAAGCCGCTGATGGAGGCCTTGCTGGCGGAATTTCTCTCGCCGGGAATCGCCGTGCTGCCTTTCGATGAGGAGGACGCGCGCCATGCGGGAGACATTCGCGCCGAGCTGGAAAAAGCAGGGCGGCCGATCGGCCATTATGATTATCTCATCGCCGCGCAGGCGCGCCGCCGCGGCGCGATATTGGTGACGGCGAATGGTCGGGAGTTTACGGGTGTGCCGGGGCTGATGGTGACGGATTGGGCGGCGTGACGGGCTGCGCGCGCATGAACGGGGGAGACAGGCGCCCGCTACGAGCAGCGTGGTAGAGGTGCTGATGGAGCCAGCCTATTCGGCCGGATATGACCCGTTGTGGCCAATCGTGGAAGCGGTCCGACCTCGGATCAAAGGACACTCGATTTTCCATCGAATCTTTCGCGCAGCTCAACAATTTGAAATTAAAGGCGTTATGCAGATTCGTGAAGGCTCGAGTTTTGCGCGTCGGATTATGGCGGGCTTTCTGTTCCTCTCGGTCGCGCAGGGCTATTGCGAGATTGCAGCGCCGTCGGTCATGGCTTTGCGTCCTCGACGAATTTGAGTTCGATCAGCGTATCGTCGGGCCAGGAGTCATCGTGGAGCGGCGGTAAAAAGCTGGTGCGGTCGTGTCGGATGCGCTCCTGCGGCAGAGCCTCCCGCCTTTGGCCTGAAACAAGCCAGACTTCGGCGATGGGACGCGGCTCCCGAAAGATGACTTTGACCATCCAGCTTTGGCAGGGCCGGCCAATTCCTTCGACAAGCAGGCGCGCCGGGAGTGGAATCGACCCGTCATCGCGCTCCATGGCCCAGCGCATTTCGCATATCGCCCTGAAGTCGCCGAGGCGCCGCGTATTGGGCGGAAGTCCCGGCGTGCGCACGAAAGGCTTTAACGCGAAGGCGCCATCGGGTCGGTTGAGCAGGAGACGATAGTCGCCGCTTTCGCTGGCGTCGATTCGGGGCGCGGCAAAAACGCCGTTTTTGTCGATCGAGATATCGATGTCCCGACTTGCGGTGGTGAGAACCAGAGTCAGCCCTTTCAAATTCGCATCCGGCTGCCGGGACTGGAGGACGAATTTCGGCGTCGCCTTGGGGGCCAAATGTCCGTGGCGAGCGAATGCTTCCAAACCTTTGACAATCGCCTGATAGGAAATTCCCTCGGAGCGCTCGCCGGCATTCACGATCACGTCGGGAAGCTCGACGTCCACGGCTCGAGCTGTTGTCGTCTGCTTTGCTGAGGCAAATTCCGTGAAAGCGAGCAGGGAGAGAAGCGAACAGACGCCCAGCAAATGTTTTCGCAACAGAACCTCCTCAGATAGGATATTTAAAAGAGAATGTCGGTGATCGCGTCTATTATTCGACGACCGTCGACACCAATCGCGTCTTTTATCGAATTTCGATAACGCGCCGGTGGGGATTTGCATCCCTTGCCGAAAACGCCTTCGTCGGCGCGGACGTCCGCTCCTGGCGCACAATGCCGTCCCAGAAAGACAGGCGACGGCCTCGCAATATCTCGCACAAAGCCGCCGGCTCTCCCTCATGCCGAGGAGGCGCCGCAGGCGCCATCTCGAAGCACGAGGGAGTCCAGAGGGCGGAGCCCGACGTTTCCGCGTACTTCGAGACGCCCGCTTCGCGGGCTCCTCAGCATGAGGGGATTGTAGCTCGGCTCCTCACGCCCTGACGAACGCCCCCGGCAACCTCAAAATCCGGCAGGGGCCGCCGGCTTCCACCGCGCCGTCTCCCGCTTCGCGGATGAGCAGCGCCTGCGAGCGCGCCAGCTCTGTCAGCAGCGAGGAATCCTGCAAGGCTTGCGGCGTGGCTACGAGCCGGCCGGAAGCGTCGCGCGACAGCGTCGCGCGCATATAGTCGCGGCGGCCCTTATTGGGCTTCAGCGGCGCGCCGGCGACGGCGGCCTCGGTCTCGTCCGCCCCCGCGCGCGGATCGCCTTGCAGCGCGCGAATGAGCGGGCCGAGGAAGACCAGCGCGCAGACGAAAGCCGCGACCGGATTGCCGGGCAGGCCCAATATGCGCGCCTCGCCCAGCGTTCCATGGATCAGCGGCTTGCCCGGCCGCATGGCGATGCGCCAAAAGTCGAGCGCCATGCCCTGGCGGGCGAGGGCCGGGCGCAGCAGATCGTGATCGCCGACCGAGGCGCCGCCCAGCGTCACGACAATATCGGCCTCGGCTGCGCGCGCCTGCTCCAGGGCTTTTTCCAGCTCGGCGATGTCGTCGCGGAAAATGCCGAGATCGATCACCTCGGCGCCGGCGGCTTCGGCGATGGCCGCCACCGCATAGCCGTTGCAGGCGATGATTTGCGCCGGCCCTGGCTCGGCGCCGGGCGGAACCAGCTCGTCGCCCGAGGCGATCAGCGCCACGCGCGGGCGCCGCGCGACGGGAAGCAGCGGATGATTGATGGCGGCGGCGAGCGCCAGCTCGCTGGGGCCGATGCGCGTTCCGGCGAAGAGGGCGGCGTCGCCCGCGCGAAAATCGAGCCCGCGCTCGCGAATATGCCGGCCGGGCGGAGGCGGGGAGGCGGCGCCGATTCCGGCCGCGTCCACCGTCGCGTCCTCCTGCAGCAGGATCGTATCGGCGCCCTCGGGCACGGGCGCGCCGGTGAAGATGCGCGCCGTCTCGCCGGCGCCGAGCGCCGCGTGATAGCCATGGCCGGCGGCGCTCTCGCCGACGAGCGTCAGCCGCGCGCCGGGCGCCGCGAGATCGGCGGCGCGCAGCGCATAGCCGTCCATGGCGGAGACCGCGACCGGCGGCTGCGTGCGGCGCGAGACGAGGTCTCCGGCCAATGTGCGGCCGAGGGCTTTGAAGAGCGGAGCCTCCTCCTCGCCCGCGAGGCGCGTCGCGCCGGCGAGCACGCGGGCGAGAGCTTCGTCCACGGACAGCAATTTGTCGTCAGCCATTCTTGTCCATTTCGTCGCGACGCCATTCGCCGGAGCGTCCGCCGCGTTTCTCGACCAGCTCGATTCCCTCGATGCGCATGCCGCGATCGACGGCCTTCAGCATGTCGTAGATCGTCAACAGAGCGACGCCGACCGCGGTCAGCGCCTCCATTTCCACGCCCGTCTTGCCCGTGACGGAGACTTCCGCCGTCGCGCGCACGCCGGGAAGGCTCGCATCCGGCTCGAGATCGACCGCGATCTTGGTGACGGGCAGAGGATGGCAGAGCGGGATCAGCTCATGAGTCTTCTTCGCCGCCATAATGCCGGCGACGCGGGCGACGCCGAACACATCGCCCTTCTTCGCCTGACCCTCGACCGCGAGAGCGAGCGTCGCAGCGTCCATCACGATATGTCCGCGAGCGATGGCGACGCGTTTCGTCTCCGCCTTGTCGGAGACATCGACGATATGCGCTTCGCCCTTGCTCGAGAGATGCGTCAGCATCTATGCGCGCGCCCGCCTGTGGTCGCCCTTGACCGAGCCATGCAGCAGCTCGCGCGTCGCCGTCGTCACATCGTCCTTGCGAATGAGGCTCTCGCCGACGAGGAAGGTGAAGACGCCGGCCTTCTCGAGCCGCAGGCAATCCTCATGGCTCGTTATGCCGCTCTCGGCGACGATGATCCTATCCTTGGGAATGCGCTCGACGAGCCGCTCGGTCGTCTCCAGCGTGACGTCGAATGTATGCAGATTGCGATTGTTCACGCCGATGAGCCGCGTCTCCAGCGCCAGCGCGCGGTCGAGCTCCTCCTCATTGTGGACCTCGACGAGAACGTCCATGCGCAGATCATGCGCTGTTGTGTTGAGGCGCAGGGCCTCCTCGTCGGAAACGGCGGCCATGATGATCAAAATGCAATCGGCGCCATGGGCGCGCGCCTCGAACACCTGATAGGGGTCGTAGAGGAAATCCTTGCGAATCGCCGGCAGATTGGCGGCCTTGCGCGCGGCCTCGAGATCCTCGAGCTTGCCCTGGAAAGAGGGGCCGTCGGTTAGCACGGAGAGGCAGGCGGCGCCGCCGGCCTCATAGGCGCGCGCCAGCGCCGGCGGATCGAAATCATGGCGCAGCACGCCCTTGGATGGGCTCGCTTTCTTGATTTCCGCGATCAGCGCGATGCGGCCTTCGGCGAGCTTGGCCTCGATCGCATGGACGAAGCCGCGCGGCGGATCATGATCGCGCACATTGCGCTCGAGCGTCGCCAGCGGCATGCGCACCTTGGCGTCGTTGATCTCGGTCCGCTTATAGGCTTCGATCTTGCTGAGAATGTCGGTCATGCCGCTTCGGGTCCTTCGCGCATTTCGAGAGGTTTTCTACCACGAAGACGCGAAGGACACGAAGCATTTCCCGCCAGCGCGGCGCGCTCACGCATTGGAGACGCGAATGAGCGCCTCGAGCTTTGCCTGTGCAGCGCCGCTGTCCAGCGCCCGCGCGGCGAGATTTGCGCCTTCGCGAAGATCGGCCGCCGCTCCCGCCACTACCAGCGCCGCCGCGGCGTTGAGCGCGGCGATGTCGCGATAGGCGTCGCGCGCCCCCGCGAGCACGGCCCGCAGCGCGCGGGCGTTATGGGCGGGATCGCCGCCGACGAGCGCTTGCGGCTCAGCGCGCGTCAAGCCTGCTTCCTCCGGCGTCACCGTGAAGCTTCTGACGGCGCCGTCCTCGAGCGCGACGACATGAGAGGGCGCGGTCGTCGTCAATTCGTCGAGCCCGTCCTCGCCATGGACGAGCCAGACGCGCTTTGCGCCCAGTTCCGCCAAGACGCGCGCCAGCGGCTCCAGCAGCGCGCGCGAGGAGACGCCGAGCAGCTGCTTCTCCACCCGCGCCGGATTGCACAGCGGGCCGAGCAGATTGAAGATCGTGCGCAGGCCGAGCTCTCCGCGCACCGGCGCGGCGTGGCGCATGGCGGGGTGATGTGTCGCCGCCGCCATGAAGCAAATGCCTGTTTCCGCGAGGCAAAATTCGGCGTGCTCGGGCGCGCCGCCGACCTTGACGCCGAGTTCCGCCAGAACGTCGCTGGCGCCGGAGCGCGAGGAGGCGGCCCTTCCGCCATGCTTGGCGACGCGCACGCCGCAGCCGGCCACGATGATCGCCGCCAGAGTGGAGACATTATAGGTTCCGGCGCCGTCGCCGCCGGTTCCGACAATGTCGATCGCATCCGTTGCGCCCGCGACCGGCGCCATCGCCGCGCGCATGGCCTCCGCCGCGCCGATGATTTCCTCCACCGTCTCGCCGCGCTGGCGCAGGCCCATCAGAAAGGCGCCGAGCTGCGCCGGCGTCGCGCCGCCTTCGAGCACAATGGAGATCGCCGCGCGCGCCTCCTGCCGGGAGAGCGTCGCGCCGGCGGCGAGGGATGCGAGATAGGGCTTGAGGTCGGTCACGGCCGAAAATCTCGGTTGAAGGATGCGAGCCCGAAGGCTCGCGGTCCAAGGCGGGCTCTGGACCGCGAGCCTTCAGGCTCGCAGCGATTCACGCGACTTTGGCGGGGCGGCGCGTCGCGTTCCATTCCTGCGCGAGATCGAGGAAATTGCGCAAAATCTTGTGCCCGTGCTCCGAGGTGATGCTCTCGGGGTGGAATTGCACGCCATGCACGGGCGCGCTCTCATGCGAGAGGCCCATGATGAGCCCATCCGGCGTCTCGGCGGTGACGCGCAGGCAGGCGGGCAAGGTCTCGCGCGCGACGATCAGCGAGTGATAGCGCGTCGCCTGGAACGGCCCCTCTATACCGCGAAAGATCGTCTCGCCCTTGTGCAGGATCGTCGCCATCTTGCCGTGGACGGGCAGGGGCGCGCGGATCACATCGCCGCCGAAGGACAGGCCGATGGATTGATGGCCGAGGCAGACGCCGAAAATCGGAATCGTCGCCCAGGCCGCGGCGATGAGATCGAGGCAGATGCCCGCCTCCTTGGGCGTGCAGGGGCCGGGCGAGAGCACGATGGCCTCCGGGCCGGCGGCGAGCACTTCGGCGACCGAGACCGCATCGTTTCGCTTGACCGTCACCTCGGCCCCGAGCGAGCCGAAATAATGCACGAGGTTGAAGGTGAAGCTGTCGTAATTGTCGATGAGCGTGACTTTTGTCATTCGCGCTTGGGTCCGGTTCTCGGCGGCGCGGGCTTGCTCTCCCACCGCGGCTCGATTTTTTCGGCTCTTCGGCCGCTCAAGTCAATTCATTCGCGCCGCTCGGCCGGGGAGCCGGCTCCTCTAGCCGCGCCGGCCCAGCCGCCAGTCCGGCCGCAGATTGGCGATCAGCATGATCTCGCCGATGCTCTGGCGCGTCAGCAGACCGACCAGCGCGCCATCGGCGCCCAGCACGCCCATGGCCGAGGCGCCGGCGAATTTTTCGATCGTCTCATCGAGCGGCGCGGCCGCGCTCACGGTGGGGGCGTCGCGCTGCACATGGGGGGCGATCGGCGCGCTGCGGTCGTCGGCCTTCAGCGCCTCGATTATGTCCGAGCGGTCGAGCAGGCCCATGAAGTGGCCGTCCGCCGCGACCACCGGAAACTGGTCCTGCGAGGTGGCGAGCAGAGTCTCGACCGCCTCGCCGAGATCGGCGCCCCAGCCGATGGCGGCGATGCGGGTCTCCATGGCGTCGGCGACGGAGAGGCCGCGCGCGGCCTCGCTCGCGACCGTCATCTGCGCCTCGCCGCTGGCGGCGATGTAGACGAAAATGGCGATGAAGACGAGCATGGGATTGCCGAACAGCCCCAAGAACCCGAGCGCGAAGGCGAAGCCTTGGCCGATGGAGGCGGCGATGCGCGTCGCCTTTCCGCGCGGCAGCCACATTGCGAGCGCGGCGCGCAGCACACGGCCGCCGTCCATGGGGAAGGCCGGGATCATGTTGAACAGCGCCAGAAACAGATTGGCGGCGGCGAGACGCGCGAGGACATTGAGATGCGGATCGTCGAGCTGCGCCAGCGTCTCCGGCTGGAAAGCGCCGAGCGCGACGAACAGCACTGTGGCGATGACGATGTTGACCGCCGGCCCCGCGAGCGCGACCAGCAGCTCCTGAGAGGGCTTTTCCGGCATATGGTCGAGATTGGCGACGCCGCCGATCGGCAGCAGCGTGACCTCGGTCGAGAGAATGCCGAAGCGCCGCGCCATCAGAATATGGCCGAACTCATGCAGCACGACGCAGGCGAAGATGAGTGTGATGAAGATCACGCTGTCGCGCGCCGCCTGCGCGCCGCCGCTGCGATAGGCGGAAAAGCCGATCCAGGCGAGCAGCAGCAGAAAAGTGATGTGAATGCGGACGGCCGTGCCCTTGAACGAGCCGAGCGTGAGCGACCAGCGCATGGAAGAGGCCTCTCTATCGACGTGACGTCCGCGACGATTTCTCATAGCAGAAATCCGCGACATTCCGCCAGGAATCCGTGATAGGCGGCCAAGAAAAAGGGCGATCGACGCGTGAAGCGAAGATCGCCCGAGTGGAGCGGAGAAAGTCTGGGAGGAAGCGTCAGAGGCGATAGCGAATCTGATCCGTCCAGAAGCGCTCGAGGCGCGTCAGCGCGGTGTTGACGGTGCGGAACTCGGCGGTGGAGACGCCGCCGATCTGCTCCACCGTGGTCGCATGCTTCTCGTAGAGGGCTGCGACGATATCATGAACCTCCTTGCCCTTGGGCGTGAGGCTGATGCGCACGGAGCGGCGATCGACGCGCGAGCGGGCGTGGTGGAGGTAGCCCATCTCGACGAGCTTCTTGACATTGTAGGAGACGTTGGAGCCGAGATAATAGCCGCGCGTGCGCAGCTCGCTCGCGGTGAGCTCCTTGTCGCCGATATTGTAGAGCAGCAGCGCCTGCACGGAATTGACGTCGCCGCGATTGCGGCGGTCGAACTCGTCCTTGATGACATCGAGCAGGCGGCGATGCAGACGCTCCACCAGCGTGAGGGATTCGAGATAGATCGGACGAATTTCGTTGATCTTCTCTGAGCGGACCTGCGCCGCCTCGGTCTTCGACGCCGTATTCATGAACAAGCTCCGTCTCGTTTATTGCGCCGGATATTGGAAAGTCCGGTCCGTGTCTCGATGGACCAGAACCTATCCGCCGCGAATGAAGACCGCTTTAAACAACAGCCTGAATCCGTCGTTTACCTCCACTACCGTCGATGCGGTAAATGGGTGGTGAATCAAGTCGTTAGAATTGTATTAGCCGTGTCGTGGACGTGCGCCGCGCGCCTTACCGGCCGAACCGGGCGAGAAGCGCGCGCGCCTGCCGTTGCAGGCGGCTGAAGCGGCCGTCCGTGGCCTCGGCCTCGGGACCGCGCCGCCTGCGGCGCTTTTCGCGCAGGCGTTGCGCCTCATAATCGCGGCCGGCCTCGAAGGTGAGGAAGAAATAGAGGCCGATGAGCGCGAGATCGAGGGCGATGAGCCAATAGCCGCCTGCGAAAAACCCCGGCACGCTCAAGGTCACGAAGATTTGCGCGCCGGCGATGAGCAGCCACAGCACGCCGCCCCAGGGCGTCGCCAGCCAAAGCCCGACGCCGGCGACGAGATCGAGCACGGCGAAGAACACGACGGCGATGGCGGCGTTGGTCGGCGCCTCGTCGAATATGGGCTTGCTGGCGGTGAGCACGATGACCCATTGCATCACGCCCTGCAGCAGCCAGAACAGCGCCATGACGCGCATGAACAGCGTGAGCATGTGGCCCCAGCGCGCCGACTGGCCCGCCGCGCCGGCGTCGCCGAGGCGGATCGGCCGGTGAGGGTCGTCCGCCTCCTCATAGAGCGTATGCTCGGTCACTCTGAGCCTCGCTGGCGGTGAATCCGGACTCTCGACGCGCGTCTCCTTCTCCCGCTTGGCGGGAGAAGGTGGCCTCGCGAAGCGAGGTCGGATGAGGGCCGGCGCCGCGGCCGCGAGATCGAAGCATTTGCCACGCGCCGTGAGCCCTCATCCGACCCGGCCAAAAGCCCGTCGCTTGCGACGGGCGTCCTGTCGGACGCCCTATGGCCGGGCCACCTTCTCCCACAAGTGGGAGAAGGGAACGCCCTTGTCTGTGAGCGTCTCTGTTTCAACATCGGCATCGTCACGATCTGGAAGCCAAAGGCCAATGGATTACCGACTTGCGCTCTACTGCCCGCGCCGCGCGCGCGTCGCGAAGCGCACGGCTTCCTCCGCGGCGCGGAACAGCGCCTTGGACTTGTTCACCGTCTCGCGATGCTCGTAATCGGGGTCGCTGTCATAGACGACGCCGGCGCCCGCCTGCACATGCATCTTGCCGTCTTTCACGATCGCCGTGCGCAGCACGATGCAAGTGTCCATCTGCCCGCCGGCGCCGAAATAGCCGATGCAGCCGCCATAGATGCCGCGCTTGTCGGTCTCCAATTCGTCGATGATCTCCATGGCGCGCACCTTGGGCGCGCCGGAGACCGTGCCGGCCGGAAAGCCGGCGGCGAGCGCGTCTATGCAGTCGCGCGCGGGATCGAGCGAGCCTTCGACATTGGAGACGATGTGCATCACATGGCTGTAGCGCTCTATGGTGAAGCTGTCGGTTACGCGCACGCTTCCCGTCGCGGCCACGCGGCCGACGTCATTGCGTCCGAGATCGAGCAGCATCAAATGCTCGGCGCGCTCTTTCTCATCGGCGAGAAGCTCGGCGGCGAGGCGCTCGTCCTCCGCCTTCACGGCGCTGCGCCAGCGCGTGCCGGCGATGGGGCGGATCGTCACCTTGCCTTCGGCGACGCGCACCAGAATCTCCGGCGAGGAGCAGACGATCTGGAAATCGCCGAAATTGAGAAAGCAGAGAAAGGGCGCCGGATTGACGCGGCGCAACGCGCGATAGAGCGCGAAGGCGGGCAAAGCGAAGGGCGCGGTGAAGCGCTGCGACAGCACGACCTGGAAAATATCGCCGGCGCGAATGTAATCCTTGGCGCGCTCGACCATTTCCAGGAAACGCCCGGGCGCCGTGTTGGAGACCGGCTCCTCGGCGAGAAGATGCGGATCGGCCTCCGCCTCGCGCTGCTCGAGCGGCGCCTCCAAGGTCGTGACCACCGAGTCGAGCCGCGCGAGCGCCGCCTCATAGGCGGCCTTTGCGGAAACGCCGGCCGCGGGGCGGGCGGGCGTCACCACGATGATCTCGTCGCGCACATTGTCGAAGACGACCATGACGGTCGGCCGCAGCAATATCGCGTCGGGCGCGCCGATCTTGTCGTCCTTGGCCGGGGCGAGGCGCTCCATCAGCCGCACAGTGTCATAGCCGAGATAGCCGAACACGCCCGCGGCCATGGGCGGCAGATGCGCGACCTCGTCGATCGCGGATTCGGCGAGCAGCTCGCGCAGCGCGTCGAGCGGCGGCTTCGCGCAGGGCTCGAAAGCATTCGCGTCGCGCAGCGCGCGGCGGTTGATCTCGGCTGTCTCGCCATGGATGCGGAAGACGATGTCGGGATCGAGCCCGATCATCGAATAGCGTCCGCGCGCGGCGCCGCCCTCCACCGATTCCAGCAGGAAGACATTGGCCGTCCGCGCGCGCGTCAGCTTCAGATAGGCCGCGACCGGCGTCTCGAGGTCGGCGACGAGCCGCGTCGCCGCCAGCGACGCGCGGCCCGCCTCATAGGCGGCGGCGAATTCGTCGAACGAAGGTTCCGACAATGCGCTCACTGGCTCTGTTCCGCGCCGCCGGTCGCCGCCTGCAACGCACGCTCGTTGATCGAGACGTTGAAGACCTTCTCGAGCGCGCCGACATATTGCTCGAGAATATCATTGGTGAAGGCCGGCCGCAGCTGGTCGATCGCCGCCTTGGCCTCGAGGGAGGCGGGATCATAGGCCGGCGTCGACGCGCCCTTCACCTCGAAGACGAGGCGTCCGCCATCGACCGCGGCGGAGCCGGCGCCCTTGGGCGGCGCGTCGAAAATGGCGACGATGGCCGCGGTCGACAGCTCGGGATGCGGCGCGCGCTTCACATCGCTCACATGGCGGACCTCGGCGCCGGCGCCCTTGGCGACGTCCTCTATCGCCTTGCCGCCGCGCAGCTCCGCGGTCAGCGCCTCGGCGCGCTCGGTCAGCGCCTTCTGCTGCTTCTCGCCGCGCAGAGCGGTCTCGACGGCTTCCTTCACCTCGTCGAAGCTGCGCTGGCGCGCCGGCTCCACCTTGGCGATCTCGAACCAGACGTAGCCGCCGTCGCGCGTCGGCACAGTGTCATTGTCCACTCCGACGTCGGAGGCGAACACCGCCTTCAGCAGATCCTCGGAGCCGAAGAGGGCGGGAACATTCTTGCCGGCGGGATCGAGGCCGGTGGAATCCACCGCCTCTATCGTCGCGATCTCGAGGCCGGCGGCCTTGGCGGCTTCGGCCAGCGTCTTGCCGCCGGTGCGCTGATCCTCGATCGCGTCATGCAGCTTGCGCACGGACGGCGCCGAGCGCTCCTGCGCGATCTCGCGGCGCAGCTCCTCGGCGGCCTCCTCATAGCTGCGGGTGAAGACGCTGGGGATGATCTTCTCGACCTGCAGGATCGCCGCGCCGAAGGCGGTTTGAATGGGGCCGACGAAGCCCGGCTCGCGCGAGCCGAAGACTTTTTCAGCGATCTGCTTATCGCCGAGGTCGTGCGCCTCGAGCAGGCCGAGGTCTATGTCCTTTTGCGAGAGCTTGCGCTCGCCGGCCAGCGCGTCGAAGGCGAGGCCGCTCTTCAGACGCTCCAGCGCCTTCTCGGCCTCGTCTTTCGAGGCGAAGAGAATCTGGCGCAAATGGCGCTTCTCCGCCGTGCCGTAGCGCTTGGCCTTCACCTCGTCATAGAGCTTGCGGACATCGGCCTCGGCGACCTTCTGCGGCTCGGCGAGCGAGGCCGGCGTCACGGTGAGCAGCGCGAGCTTGCGATATTCGCGGGCGCGGAAGCTCTGCTCGCGATCGGCGAAATACTTCTTCAGCTCTTCCTCGCTCGGCTTGGCGACCTCGCCGACGGCGGAGGCGGGGAGCAGGAAGTAGTCGACCTCGCGAATCTCGTTGCGGAAGCGATGCAGCGCCTCCAGCACGAGGCGCGGCGGCTCCAGGCCGGAGACGATGGAATCGGTCAGCGCCTTGCGCAGATAGCTTCCCTTCTGCTCGAGGAGGAAGCTGCGCTCCGTATAGCCGGCGTCGCGAATGAGCTGCTTGAAGCGGTCGGAGTCGAACTTGCCGGTCGGCCCCTTGAAGACATTCTCGTCGCGGGTGAGGCGCAAGGTCTCGTCCTCGGAGATGGCGAGGCCGAGCGCCTTCGTCTTCTGGTCGAGGGAGAGATCGGTGATCATGCGCTGCAGCACCTGCTGATCGAGGCCGAAGCGGCGGGCCTCCTCATTGGTGATGGCGCGGCGGGCGCGCTGCTGCAGGCGGCGCAGCTCGTTCTGATAGGCGCTGCGATAGGTCTCGACCGAAATCTCGCCCGCGCCGACCTTGGCGAGGCGCGTGGAGGTGAAGCCGCGGAACACGTCGCCAATGCCCCACACCGCGAAGCTCAGCGCGATAAAGCCCATGACGAGCCCGAGGATGATGCGGCCGATCCGATGTTGCGAGGCGATGCGCAGGCCTTCCAGCATGATTTGGGGCTTCCCTTGGGCTTTGCGGGGCTCCGGCTCTTTACCTGATGATCGCGGCCGGAATTGGCGCGGACTATAGGTAGCGTCGCCTCCACTTGCAATCTTGCGCTCCGCCGCCCCTTCGGGCGGGCTCCAGCGCGGCAGCGCGCGGCGAGAGCCGAGGGAACCGAGCCGCGTCCCGCACGTTGTGACGCCCTGGGGGGGCCGCCGCGGTCTCTGGAGCAGAGCTCGCGATACGGGAGTGTGCAAATGAACCTCACGAATCTGACGATGGGCGCGGTCGCGCTCGGATTGCTGGCCATCTCTCTACCGGCGATGACGGCTCCGGCGCTGGCGCTGCCCTCGGCGGCTCCGGCGCTCGCCGCCGGCGCGGCCTCAGATATCGCCAAGGCTCGTTACCAGGACTATTCGGGCGCGCGCGCCTCCTCCAAGGCGACGAAGGGCCGCTCCGCCGCCTCCGGCGGAAGCTGGTCGAAAAACTCCAAATATGGAGCCGCCGCCGGCAAATATGTCTCCGGCAAGGCGCGCGTCGCCGGCCAGAGCGGCCAGCAGGGGCGCTCGGCGATCCAGGGCCGCTCCTCCTCCTCCAGCCAGGGCCGCTCCTCGATCGGCGGCCATGGCATAGCGCCCTATAGCGACATTCCGCATCGCGCCATGAAGCACGGCGCGCGCTGACGCGGCGCTCTCCTAAAGCGATCTTCGACAATCATCTCGCGGCCGCCGGATGCGTCTCGCGCCGGCGGCCGTTCGCGCGTTAACCCGCCGTTAACCATGGGCGCGGACACTCGGACCACTGAGACATCGCCTAGGCGTCGCTTCAGGAGGTCTCTCATGTCGACGGCGGCGGCGCCACACTCGCGGTCCAATGGCCTCCGATTCTTTCGGCTTCTCGGCGTCATCGTCGCCTCCATCGGCGCGGGCGCGGCGGCCGGCTTTTTTCTGGGCTCGCGCACCGGCGTCAAAAATGCGCTGCAGGCCGCGCAGAGCATAGACGGCCAGACTCTCGCCAAGGCGCTCGACTGGAAGCCGGAAGTCTCCTTCGGGCTCGAGCAGCGTCGCGAGATCGCCCGGCTGCTGGACGAGGCGCGGGCGACGCGGGCGCTGATCGAATCGCTTCGCCATGAAGAAGAGGCGCTGCGCGCCGGCGCGCGGCTGCGCGCGCTGGAGACGGCGCGCGATTCGGGCGCCTCGCGGCTGGAGCGGCTCGAGCAAAGGCTCGACCGGCTCGACAGCGCGCGCATCGATTCCGCGCCGACCGGCTCTCTGCCCAAGGGCGAGGTCCGCCGCGATTTCCGCGCCGCTCCCGCTGGCCGCTGAGAGCGGAATTCATTTCCCAATCGTTTCTGAGCCGGCCCGAAACCGCTTTTCCGCAATCCCGCTCGGCAGCGACACGCAATTGTCGTCTGGCTTGGCCATTGGACGGCGACGCGTAGCGTAGGGGCGCTCGATTCCCGTCTTTCGGGAGGTGACGGCGATATCCGGCTGTGCGACATGCTCTCCCGCCGGAGCCCCAGCCGCCGGCCATCTCTACGCCTCGCTTCGCCGAAAGCCGGTCGTTCATGCTCAATAATTTCGTCGCGCTCACCTCGCTCGGCCGCCGCGCTCTGCCCAATCTGTGGGATATCGTCGCCCTCGCGCTCGTCCTCGGCGTCTTCGCGCTCGCCGCTTTCGGCTGGCGCGGCATGGCGCTGCCGCTGGAGGCGCCGGAGACGGCGCAATTGTCGCTCGATTATTCGGCGCTGCCCTATTACGGCCTGCGCACCACTCTGCGCATGTTCGCGGCGATCGGCTTCTCGCTGCTCTTCACGCTCGTCTATGCGACGCTGGCCGCCAAGAGCCGCCGCGCCGAGATGATTCTGGTGCCGCTGCTCGACGTGCTTCAGTCGGTGCCGGTGCTCGGCTTTCTCTCCTTCACCGTGACCTTCTTCCTCGGCCTCTTCCCCGGCTCGACTTTGGGCGCCGAAGGCGCGGCGATCTTCGCCATCTTCACGAGCCAGGCCTGGAACATGGCCTTCTCCTTCCATCAGTCGCTGCGCACCGTGCCGCGCGATCTCGACGAGGTGGCCAAGGGCTTCGGGCTCACGCCCTGGCAGAAATTCTGGCAGCTCGAGGCGCCCTTCGCCATGCCGGGACTCATCTGGAACATGATGATGTCCATGTCCGGCGGCTGGTTCTTCGTCGTCGCCTCGGAGGCGATCACCGTCGGCGACGTGAATGTGCGGCTGCCGGGCGTCGGCTCCTATCTCGCGCTGGCGATCGAGAGCAAGCGCATCGATTGCGTCGTGGCCGCGGTGGTCGCGGTGGCGCTCATCATTCTCGCCTATGACCAATTGCTGTTTCGGCCCATTGTCGCCTTCTCGGGCAAGTTCCGCGTCGAGCTCTCCGCCTCGCAGGACGAAGCCGAGAGCTGGGTGCGCGATCTCTTCATGCGCACGCGCTGGCTGCGCGTCGCCGCCGCCTGGCCGGCCTCGCTGCTGCGCCGCGCCTCGCTGTGGAAAATGGCCTTGCCCTTTGCGGCGCCGCGCCTGCCGCAGAGCCGGCGGGCGGGCGTCCTCGTCGATATCGTCTGGTTCGCGGCGATCGGAGCGGTGTTCTTCTATTCGCTCTATCTCGTGCTCGAATTCGTGCGCAGCGCCGTCAGCCTGGACGAGCTTCGCCATGCGCTGCTGCTGACCTTCTACACGCTGGTCCGCGTCGTCGTGCTGATCGCGCTCGCCACGCTGGTCTGGGTTCCGATCGGCGTCTTTGTGGGCCTGCGTCCGCGCATCGCCGAGAAGATCCAGCCGCTGGCGCAATTTCTGGCGGCCTTTCCGGCCAATGTCCTCTTTCCCATAGCGGTCGTCGGCATTCTCACCTTCCGGCTCGATCCAGACATATGGCTGTCGCTGCTGATCATCTTCGGCACGCAATGGTACATATTGTTCAACGTCATCGCCGGCGCCTCGGCCTTTCCGAACGATCTGCGCGAGGTCTCCGCCAATTTCGGCATTCGCGGCTTCGCCTGGTGGAAGAATGTCATTCTGCCGGCGATCTTCCCCTATTATGTGACCGGCGCGCTCACCGCCTCGGGCGGCTCGTGGAACGCCTCCATCGTCGCCGAATATGTGAAATGGGGCGACGACACGATCGAGGCGCAGGGCATAGGCGCCTATATCGCCGCGGCGACGGCGGCCGGCGATTATCCGAAGATCGTGCTCGGCGTCTCGCTGATGAGCGTCGTCGTCATACTGTTCAACCGTCTCTTCTGGCGCCAATTGTTCGGCTTCGTCGAACGGCGCCTGCGCCTCTCCTGAAGGGTTTCGCCATGTCCGCGACGAAAGCGCCTCTGCTCGAGCTCCGCAATGTCTTCCAGGCCTATGGCCGCTCTTCCGGCGAAAAAGGCCCGATCGTTCTCGACGATATCTCGCTGCAGCTCGACGACGGCGAGATCGTCGGCCTGCTCGGGCGTTCCGGCTGCGGCAAATCCTCGCTGCTGCGCATCGTCTCCGGCCTCGCGCGGCCGACCGGCGGCGACGTTCTCTATCGCGGCGAGAAGGTGGCCGGTCCGGTCGATGGCGTCGCCATGGTGTTTCAGAGCTTCGCCCTGTTTCCATGGCTCTCCGTGCTCGCCAATGTGGAGCTGGGCCTGCGCGCCAAAGGCGTGCGCGAGGCGGATGCGCGCCGCCGCGCGCTGAAGGCGATCGACATCATTGGCCTCGACGGCTTCGAAAATGCGTATCCGAAGGAAATCTCCGGCGGCATGCGCCAGCGCGTCGGCTTTGCGCGCGCGCTCGTCGTCGCGCCCAATATTCTCCTGATGGACGAGCCCTTCTCGGCGCTCGACGTGCTGACGGCCGAGACCTTGCGCACCGATCTCCTCGATCTGTGGGTCGAAGGGCGCATGCCGATCAAATCCATTCTGATGGTGACGCACAACATCGAGGAGGCGGTGCTGATGTGCGACCGCATCGTCGTGCTCTCGTCCAATCCGGGCCGCATCGCCGCGGAAATTCGCGTGACGCTGGCGCATCCGCGCAATCGGCTCGATCCCGAGTTCCGCCAGCTCGTGGACCAGATCTATGCGCTGATGACGCGCCGCGCCGAGCCGCCCAAGCGCGAGGGGACTTTTCCGGGCCTCGGCCTCGGCATGGCGCTGCCGACGGTCTCCACCAACACGCTCGCCGGCATGATCGAGGAGGTCGCCGCGCCGCCCTATGACGGCAAGGCCGATCTCCCCGCGCTCGCCGACAGCCTGCAGCTCGAGATCGACGATCTCTTCCCCGTCGCCGAAACGCTGCAGCTGCTGCGCTTCGCCGAGCTCGCCGAGGGCGACATAAAGCTGACGACGGCCGGCAAGCGTTTCGCGGAGATGGACGTCGACCAGCGCAAGAAGCTGTTCGGCGATCATCTGCTCGCCTATGTGCCGCTGGCGCAGCGCATCCGCCGCGTGCTGGACGAGCGGCCGTCGCATTACGCGCCGGCCACCCGCTTCCGCGAGGAGCTCGAGGATTACATGAGCGAGGACTATGCGGAGATGACGCTGCGGAGCGTCACCACCTGGGGCCGCTATGGCGAGATTTTCGCCTATGACGAAGGCGCGCAGACCTTCAGCCTGGAAAATCCGCAATAGGAGCCGGCCTCGTCAGCGCACGCGCGTCAGCTGGCCGCGCAGCGCCCCGTCCGGATGCTTGTCGGTGTGGATGTTGAAATACCACTGGCCGTTCTCGAGCTGGCGGATCTGCTGCGCGTCGAGCGTCGCCTCGCCGCGGAAATTATCGTTCGACGCGTCGACCGGCAGCACTGGGGCGGCGTTCTGGCCAGGTCCCGCCGGGCCGTGGAAATGCGCTTTCGTCTCCTCGCCCTTGAGGCCCTGGTAATGGCCCTTCCAGGTGATCTTGCGGCTCGCGGGATCGAGCGTGACCTCGATCGATCCCGCGCCCTTGCTCGCGCTGGGCGGATTCTCCGCGCCGCCGGTGAGATCGCCCTTGAACATCAGCACTTCGGCCATGGCCGGCGAGCCAGCGAGACCAAGCGCGAGGGCCGCCGCAGCGAGCGACGCGTTCCACGATGCGATTCTGGACATTTGTGGACCTCCTGTGCCAAAAGGCGGGAAGAACGCCCCCGAGGCGCCTCCACCTAACGCGCCCGCGCGACGCTTCAACCCGGTTGCCAGAGCCTCGGCGCCGACAGATTGGAAGACGTATCGCCAGGGCCGCGCATCGATCCGGGAAGAGCGACATGGCCGAGTGGTATAGCGAGATCAGCCTAGAAGATTTGAAGAGCGGGATCGCCGACAAGTCGATCATTCTCGTCGATGTGCGCGAGGCGGACGAATACGCCCAGGGCCATATCGACGGCGCTTTGTTCGTGCCGCTGTCCGCCTTCGATCCAGCCAAGATTCCGGCTCCGGCCGAGGGCCAGAAGGTCGTGGTCTATTGCCGCTCCGGCAAGCGCTCGGTGACCGCCATGGAGCAGGCCCGCCTCTTCGGCCGCCGCGACGTGAGCACGCATTTCGGCGGCGGCATCATCGGCTGGCAGAAGGCCGGGGAGCCGGTGGTCACGGGGATGTGATGGGGCGCGGGCGTGCGTCAGCAAGCTTCGAAGGCTGGCGCGCGGCGACGGGCGACCTGCGAGCCGTTGGATCAGCGGCTCTTCTCGCTCAATGCGGCCCGCTACGACGAATTTCTGCGCGCGCTCGACAATCCCCGCCGGCGCCGGGGCCGAAGCCGCACTCGCTGCTACGCCGCGTTCCGGCGTGGCGGAGATAGGGCGCTTCACTTGCGGCGGTAGAACAGGGCGCGCCCCGTGGGGACAAGCTGGAGCAGCAGGTCGAAGTCGCCGATATTCGCCGTCAGCACGACCAATCCTAGCTTTCGCGCCTGCAAAAACAGGACACAGTCCTGAAGCGCGCGCAGCCTGCCATCCTTCTGATAGCTTCGGAGGCGGCAGAGCGCGCCGGACAGCAGCGCCGCTCTTCCGAGAATCTCCGCATCGGGCGTAAAAATCCGATGCGGCGGCATGGCGGCAATCTGCTTGCGGATTTCGGCGACGACTGCGGCGGTGCGTGTGTCCGAGGGCTGCAGCGCGCCGACCGTATGCATCATCTCCTGTATCGCGACGGTCGAATGATTGACCTGCCGACGCGCGATCAGATCGTCCAGCAATTGCGGCGTCCGATCCTGCATCTGATCGATATAGACGCAAGTATCGAGCAGCAGTCCTTGCCCGCCGATGCGGCTCGCATCGACGAAGGGAAGCTCGCTGTCCGCCCGCCGTGCGAGCTTCCGCCGCGCATCGAGCCGCGCCCAGCGCAGCGCCGCGTCGAAATCGAAGGCCGTCACCTCAGAAGCCGAGCTTCAAATCGGGATCGACCTTGCCGCGGGACTTTTTGAACGCTTCAGCGAAATCGTCCTCGAGCGCGATCGAGGCGAGGGCGAATTCGATGAGATCTGTGTCCGCCTCTATGCCGGTCCGGCGCTTCGCTTGGGCGACCAGAGCTGGACTGACGCGCCCGCCGATGCGTCCGCTCTTTTCCGCGAGCAGGCCCGACCGCTCCGCCGCCTGCATCACGGCGTTGAAACGAGCCTGATTGACGGCGTGGCTTGCCGGCAGCGCCCGTCCTGTCACGCTTCCGCTCTTTGCCCGAGCAGATTGCTTCGCGCCTTCGATTGCGGGCTCGCTCTTTGACGGCTTCGCCATGACGGCGCCTCTAAGTTGTACGACTTTTTAATTTGTTCAACATAGCCGCGCGCCCCGCCGATTTCAATGCGATGACCGCTCTGCTACTCCCACTCGATCGTCCCCGGCGGCTTGCTGGTCACATCATACACCACGCGATTCACGCCGCGCACTTCATTGATGATGCGCGTCGCCGCCCGGCCGAGAAACGCCATGTCGAAAGGATAGAAATCCGCCGTCATTCCATCGGTGCTCGTCACCGCGCGCAAAGCGCAGACATGGTCGTAGCTGCGGCCGTCGCCCATCACGCCCACTGTGCGCACCGGCAGTAGCACGGCGAAGGCCTGCCAGATCACGTCATAGAGTCCGGCCTTGCGGATCTCGTCGAGATAGATGGCGTCCGCCTTGCGCAATATGTCCAGCTTCTCGCGCGTGATGCCGCCCGGGCAGCGGATGGCGAGGCCGGGGCCGGGGAAGGGGTGGCGGCCGACGAAAGCCTCTGGCAGGCCCAGCTCGCGGCCGAGCGCGCGCACCTCGTCCTTGAACAATTCGCGCAACGGCTCGACGAGCTTCATATTCATGCGCTCGGGCAGGCCGCCGACATTGTGATGCGATTTGATCGTCACCGAAGGCCCGCCGGAGAAGGACACGCTTTCGATGACGTCCGGGTAGAGCGTGCCCTGCGCCAGAAATTGCGGCGCGCCGCGGCCGTCGGCGGCGATCTTCTTGGCTTCTTCTTCAAAGGTCTCGATGAAGAGGCGGCCGATCGTCTTGCGCTTGACCTCCGGGTCCTCGACTCCTTCCAGCGCTTGCAGGAACAGCTCCTGCGCCTCCACATGCACGAGCGGAATGTTGTAGTGATCGCGGAAGAGGGTGACGACCTCCTCCGCCTCGCCGCCGCGCAGCAGGCCGTGATCAACGAAGACGCAAGTGAGCGCATCGCCGATCGCCTCATGGATCAGCACGGCGGCCACGGCGGAATCGACGCCGCCCGAAAGCCCGCAGAGCACGCGGCCGGAGCCGACTTGGCGGCGCACGGCCTCGATCGCCTCGCCGCGGAAGGCCGACATGGTCCAATCGGATTTCAGCCCCGCGACATTGTGCACGAAATTGGAGATGAGCTTGGCGCCGTCCGGCGTATGCGCCACCTCGAGGTGGAATTGCACGCCGTAATAGCGCCGTGCCTCGTCGGCGATGGCGCCCATAGGGGCGTTCTCCGAGGCGGCGATGACGCGAAAGCCCTCCGGCAGGCGGGTGACGCGGTCGCCATGGCTCATCCATACGGGATAGCGGCCGCCCTTTTCCCACACGCCGGAAAAGAGCGGGCTCTCCTCGACGACGCCGATCTCGGCGCGGCCGAATTCGCGATGATGGCCGCCCTCCACCGCGCCGCCCAATTGCGCGGCCAGCAGCTGCTCGCCGTAGCAAATGGCGAGCACGGGGATTTTCGCGTCGAAAATGCTCTGCGGCGCGCGCGGCGAGCCTTCCTCGGTGACGGAGCAGGGGCCGCCGGAGAGGATCACCGCCTTGGGGCGGATTTCGGCGAAGGCGCGCTCGGCGCTCTGGAAAGGCGCGATCTCGCAATAGACGCCGGCCTCGCGCACGCGCCGCGCGATGAGCTGCGTCACCTGCGAGCCGAAATCGACGATCAGCAGCTTGTCGTGGCGATCGGTGATTTCGTGGTGGAAGCTCTCAGTGGCGGTCATGCTGGTCTTTCGTGTGTGGGGGCGCGTGAGAGGTAGTGACTACCTCTCGTCGTCGGCAATGCGCAAGAGCGCGGCGCGCCCCCTCCCCAACCCTCCCCCGCTCCCGCGGGAGAGGGGGCAGATTGCGCGCGTCATCGAAATTGCGCAAAATTTGTCAGTAGAACAACGACCGCGGCGTTCTCCCCTCTCCCGCGTAGCGGGGGAGGTGGCGAGCGAAGCGAGCCGGAGGGGGCCAGGATGCGGCAGACCCGCCTGATGACGAAGCGCGCGCGATCGCTCCGGCGTGAGCTGACGGACGCCGAACGCAAGCTCTGGTATGCTTTGCGCGCCCATCGCCTCGCAGGCCTTTCCTTCCGCCGACAAGAGCCTTGTGGGCCTTTTATCGCGGATTTTCTCTGCGCCGAAGCACGGCTCGTAATCGAAGTGGACGGGGCCACTCATTCCACAGAAGACGAAATCGCCTACGACAGGCGACGTGACGAATGGTTCGTCGCCAATGGCTACCGCGTGTTGCGTCTCACCAACGCGGAAATCTATCGAAACCTCGACGGCATTTGCGAAACGATACTTGCCGCCGCTCACCCGCGCTTCAGCACGCACACGTAAAACCCATCCGTCCCCGCCGTGCGCGGCGTCAGGCGAAATCCCGCCCCATGCGGCGAGGCGAAGCGCGCCAGCTCCGGCAGCCCGGCCTTGGCCGTCGCCTCCTCGGCCGGAACGGCGGAAAAATCCGCATGTCCCTCGAGAAAGCGCGCGATCTGCGCCTCATTCTCGTCGATCAGCAGCGAGCAGGTGACATAGGCCACGCGCCCGCCAGCCTTCACGAAGCGCGGGGCCTTGTCCAGCAGCTCGCGCTGCTCGGCGATGCGCTGCTCCAGCGCGCCGGGGGCGAGGCGCCATTTGGCGTCCGGGTGGCGGCGCCAGGTTCCCGTTCCGGTGCAGGGCGCGTCGATCAGCACGAGGCCGCAGCGCACTTCGAGATCGGCGAGCACTTCCGTCTTCCCGCGCGGGGCGCGGACCTGCACATTGCGCGCGCCGGCTCGCTCGAGCCGCGGATAGATGGGGGTGAGGCGGCGGCCGTCGTCGTCGAAGGCGTAGATCTGCCCGCGATTGTGCATCTGCCCGGCCAGCGCCAGCGTCTTGCCGCCGCCGCCGGCGCAAAGGTCCAGAACCTGCTCGCCCGGCTCGGCAGCGCAGAGCAGAGCGGCGAGCTGCGAGCCTTCATCCTGCGGCTCGACCAGGCCTTTGACATAGGCGGGCTCGGCCGTCAGCGCCGGGCCGCGCCCCTTGGCCGGCGGCGCGATGCGCAGGCCGAGTGGCGAGAGAGGCGTCGGCTCCGGCGAGAGATGCGCGAGACGGCGCAGCGCGTCCTCGCGCGAAGCCTTCAGAATATTGGCGCGCAGATCGACTGGCGCGCGCGCGGCGAGAGCGCGGCCCTCCTCGGCGGCGGCCGCGCCGAAAGCGGCGTCGAAGCGCTCGGCGAGCCATTCGGGATAATCGCCGCGAACATGCGCCGGCGCGCCCTCGAGCGTCGCCGCAGCGAGGCGCTCGCGCTCCGCATCCGTGAGCGGGGCGGGGGCGTGGCCCTCGCCGGAGAACAGCGCCGCGATCTCCTCGACGGTCAGCCCGCCCGATTCGCGCAGCGCGCCGATGATGACGGCGCGGGGCGCGTCCGAGCCCATCAGGAAAGCGGCCGAGGCGCGCTTGCGCAGCGTGTCGAACACGAGACTCGATATGGAGGCGCGGTCCTTGGAGCCGGCGAAGCGGTGCGAAAGCCCCCAATCCTTGATCGCATCGGCGGCCGGACGGCGGCGTTCGGCGAGCTCGGCGAGGATTTCTATGGCGGCGGAGACTTGTGCGGCGGGAGTCATGTCGGCTCTGCTTTACGGCCTCGCGGGCCGGCAGGCCAGCGCCAGCGCGCTCGAGAGGTCAGATAGCGCATGGAAAGGCAAAAAGTCTCAGAAAATCGTCATGGTAGCGCTCACGGCCACAATCTGGCCAAAATAGCCTAGCTGAAGTCATGTTGCGCCGCAAAAGCCACGGCGTTTTCCACACATACCGTCGGAAGCCAAAGATGCGCTCTCTTCGTCCGCTCGCCGCCATTCTGCTCGCTCTCTCCCTTGCCGCCTGCGCGGCTCAGTCGCAGCCCGACCTGACCCCGCCGCCGAAGAAGCCGCTCGACGCCAAGACCCAGCTCGAGACCGGCCGCAAATACTGAGTTTCGCTTCGCCGCTGCGGATCGTCACGAAAAGGCGATCCGCGCGGCGAAGATCGTTCCACAGCGTTATTCCGCGGTCGCGGATGCGTCCGCGTAGAGCAGCGCCAGCAGCTTCGCCGACAATTCTTGCGTGGACAGCCCCAGAGCGAAGGCAGTCTGTCGATAATCGCCGTTGAAACGGCGCAATGTGCGCAGGACGAGCCGTCGTTCGACGGCCTCGATCGAGTAGCCGATGAGCATGTCCACGGCTATATCCGCTGTGTCGAGTGGAATTTGTCCACGATTTTGCTGAGGCTGAGCGGCGGCGCGATCGATCGCGTCTTCGTCTCCGGCTATGAGCAGGATTCGGTTCCGCTCCGAATCGGCGTCGGAGAGGACGCGAGGACGGCGGGGCGACTCACGACCGATCGGCTCTTCCTTCGACGCCAGCGAAAACGCGACTGGATCCCCGACGGAAAGATATGGCCCGTCTTCGTCGAACCGGACCAGAAATTGCGGAGCCAGGCCTTGAAAGTCCGCGATATAGACGAGCGTCAGCTCCGCGCCGAGCGTCCGCAGTCTGACGCGCCGATACTTGCTCTGCTCGTCCCCGGATCGGCGCCGGCTGGCCGGCTCGTCGTCGCGGCGCAAGCCCCGCCGTCCGAATGGCGCCACGCCGGAGGCGCGTGAGGAATGGTCCGCCATCATTCGCCGCCTCGCGCCTGCCAGCCCGCATAGGCGCCGACAATCGCCGACACGAAGACCAGAGCCGCGCAAGCAACCCCTCCGGCCGTCAGAAAGCCGACGACCGCGCCGGAGACTGCGGCGATCATCATTCCGGTGACAGTGTCCGACACGCGGATATCCCTGGCCTCGAGGTCGCGGTGGGCCGCGCGCTCGTCCGGGACTGCAAGCCCGTCGCCACCGAAGCTCGAAGGGAATGAAGACATTTTTTCATCCCCGCGTCGGTGCAGGGCTGCAGCGTCGAACTCCCGATTTCGCGGCATAAACGGTCCTTTGTGACCATAACTAGCGCGTAAAAATCCTGTGACATCGTGCGCATGTTAGCATTGTAATTACAGGATTATTTTAACCGAGCGCATATTTCAAGGCGCAGGCAAGAAAGGACCGATTTTGTCAAGCCTTTCTGTCTCGTAATGAGATGGTTTGGTAGACAAAAACCGATTCTTTACGACGTGGCAGCGCCGTTTTGGCATCGAGACACGAGAACGAATAATGATCGTCGGCTATGCGCGAGTATCAACAGACGAGCAAAAACTCGATCTGCAGCTCAAAGCCTTAGAAAAGGTAGGATGTGATGAAATTTTTACGGATCATGGACGATCAGGACTTGATTTCAGTCGCGCCGGACTGGAGAAAGCGATGCAGAATTTGAAGTCCGGCGACACTTTGGTCGTCTGGCGCCTGGATCGGCTCGGCCGGTCTTTGCCAGGTCTCGTCGCGTTGATGGATAAGCTCGGAAAGAGAGGGATCAATTTTCAGTCTCTGACCGAGAATATCAACACGACCTCATCGGGCGGCCGGCTGATGTTCCATATGATGGCGGCGCTGGCCGAGTTCGAGCGTTCCCTCATCAGCGAAAGAACGCGGGCGGGGCTCTCCGCCGCGCGGGCGCGCGGCTGCACGCTCGGGCGGCCGAAATCGCTCAGCCCCGGTCAGATCGCTGAGGCTTTCGAAGCCATACGGCAGGAGAAGACGCAGGTACAGGAGGTGGCGGAGGAACTGGGCGTGTCCGTTCGCACCCTCCAGCGGAGCCTGCGCAACGCCTTTCCCGCCGGCCGGGGCTAGAAGAATCTTTCCATGTTTCATCGAAACGCGGAAAGATCCTGAGCGACGCGTCTCCGACGCCGAACCGCGTGGTTCTGATCGATCGAACGATTCCGTTCGATCGGAAAGCGCGCTAATCGATAGCGACGAGGCATTATTCATGTTCCGCCGAACATGAATAATGCGGCCGGCGAATGTCATTGGGCCTCGAGCTCGCGGCCGCGGATCGTCAGGAAAAGACGATCCGCGCGGCGAAGATCGCCCACATGAGGGCGAGCAGCGCGAATCCCGCCGTGAAAACGAAAAATCGCCGCTGCACATGATTGCTGGTGATGTGAATTGCGGCGTGCGCGTAACGCGTCACGACAAAGGCCCATTCCAGCGCGACGAATAAAAGATCGGCCTTTTCCGTGACCAGCGTCAGCGCGACCAGCGCATAGAACAGCACGGGCAGCTCGAATTGGCTGGCGTAGGAATTGGCGAGCTGGGCGATCTGGTCCGGCCAGCCCCGATTGAGCGCAATATCGGCCGGCCTCACCACTTTGCCCCGCAGCGCGCGAATGCGCGACCGCGCGAGAGCGACGAGCAGCCCCAGAGCGAGAGCGACGAGAGCGAAGACGGGCGCCAGAACAAATTTCACGGACAAGAAAAGCTCCCGAGCCTATGAGTCGAGCAGATGGGCGACGAGCGCGTCGATCTCCTGCGCGACGCCCGCATCGGCCAGCGCTTCCCGCACCAGCCGGCGCGCGCGCTGGAATTTGACGCCCTCTGGCAGAACCAATCCCGCCGCCAGCTTTTCCGCCTTCGCCGCCGCCTTGGCGAGAGCGGCGTGGGTGGCGTCTTTCGCATCGAAGCGGGGAATGGGAAGGTTGAAGATCACCTTGTCGAAATGCCGCGCGCCCCATTGGCCGCGCGCCTGCCACGCTTCTGCGCGGGCGCGGGTCGTCTCAGAGTTGATGATGGCGCAGAGATAGCGGGCTTCGGCTTCCGATGCCGGCGCGGACCAGTAGAGCATGTGGTCGATGACGAAATTTGCGTCTCGCACCACGGAAGCCGCGAGCAATGATCCCGCTTTGGCGTAGACGACGCGAAGTTTTGGGATAGGAAATTGCGCACCTAACTCGTTGTGGTAGTTCCAGCGGCCCACCAGCGTCATGCTTTCGGATTCGGCGTTCGCATTCCAGAGCTTTTCGGCTTTTCGCATCCATCCGTTCAGACCGTCGTAGCCACGGTTCAGGGCGGCCTCGGCGTCGAGAACCACAGCCTCGGCGTCGACCGGCACAACGGCCTCGAATGGCCGCCATATCCGGTAGGGGAGAATGCTTTCTCCGAGCAGCACGGGACGAAGAAACTCCGCCTCGACCTTGTTCTCGACGCCTGGCAAATCCTTCCAGGGCTTTTTCTCTAAGCCTGATCTGCGGCTCGTCACCACAGGGGCTGCCGTGTCGGCGCCCAAGCGCCCCATGGCCTTTCGTTCGACGAATCAGAGCATTCGCGGCACGAGCGTAGCGCCCTGCCGAAAGGATGAGCGATAGGCCGAGCCGCCCGAAAAGCTTCCCTCCGCAGGCCGCGGCGCTTTCTCGACGACCGAAAACCTTCCCTCGCCGATCAGCCGATCGACCAGCTCCTCCGGCGCGTCGCGCATCGGCAGCGCGCCGGAGTAGACGCGAACCTCCTCCGGCACGGGCCTCGATGTCGCGCGGCGGCGTCCGAACAGCACGCAGGAGGGCACGGGAAACAGCGGCTGCACATCGTCGTTCATCACCCAGGCGGCGTCCCATTGGATGCAGGCGGGATCGAAAGAGCCTTTGCGCAGCGGCTCGAATTGTCCGCGCGACAGCACGGCCATCGGCAGGACGAAGGCGATGCGTCCAGCCGCGTGCAGATAGAGCGAGGCGGCGCGCACGGTGAACAGCGCGCAGAGATCGTTCTGCGTGCCGAACTTGCCGCCGACATGCACCCGCTCGCCTTTGGCCAGCTCCTTGAACCGCTTCTGCAGATCGACGCTCATATGCCGATAGGCGACCCAGGGCGGATTGCCGACGACGACATGCGCCCAGCCGCCCCCGGCCGAATAGGCGAGCGGGCGCGAGAGATTGCGCGCCACATAGGCCCAGACCGAGTCGCGCCCCTCGCGGCGCAGGCGGTCGAAGGTCACATAGGTCTTGCCGAGGTCGGCGATGGCCAGTTCCTGCTCGCGCGTCACATCGGCGCGGTAATGCTGCTCGGAGATGCGATAGAGCGCCTTCTCGATCTGCGCGCGCGTCATGTTCTGCTCGGAGCCGGTGCGCATGCGCTCGATCGCTTTGTCGAACAGCGCCGGATCGCGGCAGAACGTGTCGGGAAAATCCAATTGCTCGCGGCCATTGGCGTCGATCTCGCCGCTGCGGCCCTGGCCGGCCGGCGGCGGCGGCACGCGAATGGTCAGCTCCTTGCCCGCCATCAGCTGGCTGATCGACAATTGCATCGCATCGCCGAGATAGACGGGAACGGAGATCGCCCCTGCCCGCACCGCCAGCGCCGGGGCCAAAGCGAGAAGATAGGTCACGCGGGCGATGATGACGGCGACCGGGTGAATGTCGGTCCCGGCGATATGCTGCGACACCTCGAAGGCGCGCCGCGCCGGATCGAGGCCGGCGTCCTCCGCCTCGGCCAGAAACAGCCGAATCGCATGAAAGAGGAAGGTCCCCGAGCCGCAGGCGGGATCGAGCACGCGCTGCTCGAGGGGGCGGTCGACCGCCGTCTTGACGACCTTGGCGGCGAGCCAGTCGGGCGTGTAATATTCGCCGAGGCCGTGGCGCTCGTCGCGGTCGATGAGCGATTCATAGAGGATTTTGAGGACGTCGCTCTCGACCTCATGCAGGCGGAAGCGCCGGACATGCGCCATGATGCGGCGCACAAGCGCCTGTCCGCGCGCATCGGCGACCACCCAGTCGAAGAAATCGCTCTCCACCGCGCCTTGAATGCCGGCGGCGCCGAAGGCCTCGCCCGAGAGCAGCCGGGCGGGATCGTCCTCGCGCAGCCCCAGCACGGCGAGCGCGATCGATTTGGCGACGATGACGAGAAAGCTGTGCTGGAAGAACAGCGCCTCGTTCTCGGCCTCGCGGCCATAGACGAGCTTGAGCAGCTCCGCCCATAATTGCCGCTTGAGGGCGACGGCGGGGTCGCTCTCCAGCGCGGTCCAGAGCGCCGCCAGCTCGGCATGGGCGCGGCGGAAGGCCAGCGAGTCCTGGCCGAGCTCCGCGCGGATGGTGATGGGGTCCGGCGGCAGGGAGCTTTTCAGCGCGACGACGCCATCGAGCCAGGCGAGAAAGGCCTCGGGCCGCTCCAAGTCGAGGAGCGTTTCCTTGATGAGGGTCAGCGCCCCTTCGGCCAGCTCGAAGGCCGCCCATTTCTGGCCGTCGGAGGCGAGGCCGACGAATTTCTGCCTTTCCTCGCGCTCGCGGTCGGCGAGATAGTCCGGCATGCGCCGTTCCACATCCGGCCACTCGCGCGCGAGGTCCGATTTCGCCTCGAAGACGGTGCGGCCGATGAGGGCGTCCAGGCGTCCGCGCACCTCGGGGACGCGCCGCTCGAATTCGAGCGCGCTGCGCTCGACGCCGAACTCCTCGACGAGAAGCTCGCGGAAATCGGCCTTCACTTCATCGTGGCCCGGCCTCGCGGCGAGGTGGCGCAGAAGCTCGCCGGTGCGATCGGAGATGGGCGCGGAAATCGTCAATTCCTCGGACTGGAAAAGAAAGCGTCGCGGGCGAAGGATTTTTAGTCTAGCTCGAATTTCCCGCTCACGCGATGCTGGGCGCTGATGCGCCGCACCGTGCCGGTGGAGGAGCGATAGACGAGCGTCTCCGTCTCGATCGCATCCTTGCCGAAGACGACGCCGAACAGCAGCGGCCCGTCGGTGACGCCGGTCGCGCAGACCACCACATCTCCGGAGGCAAGCTCCTCCAGCTCATATTTCTTGCGCGGATCGCGCACGCCCATTTCCGCCGCGCGCGCCGTCTTGGCCGGGCTGTCGAGCACGAGGCGGCCCTGCATCTGGCCGCCGACGCAGCGCAGCACGCCGGCCGCCAGCACGCCCTCCGGCGCGCCGCCGGCGCCGAGATACATATCGACGCCGGTCTCCGCCGGCTGGGCGGTGAAGATGATGCCCGCCACATCGCCGTCGCTGATGAGCCGCACGCATGCGCCCGCCGCGCGGCAGCGCGCGATCAGCTCGGCATGGCGGGGCCGGTCCAATATGCAGATGGTGACATCTTGCGCCGCGACGCCCTTGGCGGCGGCCAAAGCGGCGATATTGGCGCCGGGCTCATTGTCGAGATCGACGACGCCCGGCGGATAGCCGGGGCCGATGGCGATCTTGTCCATATAGACATCCGGCGCATAGAGCAGCGAGCCGGCCGCGGCGATGGCGACGATGGAGATCGCGCCCGCCATATCCTTGGCGCAGAGCGTAGAGCCCTCGAGCGGCGCCACGGCGAGATCGACGCGCGGGCCGCCGCCGGCGCCCACTTCCTCGCCGATGAACAGCATGGGCGCGGAATCGCGCTCGCCCTCGCCGATGACGACGCGGCCGCGAATCGCCAGCCGGCCCAATTCGCTGCGCATGGCGTCGACGGCGGCTTGATCGGCGGCCATCTCATCGCCGCGCCCGCGCCAGCGCGCCGCCGCTACCGCCGCCCGCTCGGTGACGCGGGCGAGCTCGAGGGTCAGATTGCGATCGAGGGATTTTTCTGCGGCCGATGCGGGGCGCGCCATGCGTTTTTCTCCGGCGATGCGCTATTCGCGCTCGATGCGGATGACCTGCGCCGGCTCGGCGATGACGCCGTCGGCGTAGATGGCGTCGAGCGCCTCGCGCACCAGGCGCTCGGTCGTCGCATGGGTGATGAGAATCACCCCGACTTGGGCGCCGTCCTGAGCCGCGCCGCTGCGCCGCGCCGCGCGCGCGCCATGCTGCATGATGCTCTCGAGCGAGATTTTGCGCTCCGCCATTGCGGTGGCGATGGCGGCGAAGGCGCCGGGCACATCCGGCACGGCGAGGCGAATGTAATAGCCGCCCTCATGCAGCGCCGCCGGAGCGCGCTCGAGCTTGCGCAGCGAAGCGCTCGGCAGGCCGAAGGGCGCGGAGCGCACGCCCTTGGCGATGTCGGCGATATCGGCGACGACGGCGGAGGCGGTGGCGTCGCCGCCGGCGCCGGGGCCGACCAAAGTCAGCTCATGCACAGCGTCGGCGTCGATGGTGACGGCGTTGGTGACGCCCATCACCTGCGCGATGGCGGTGGTCTTGCGCACCATTGTGGGGTGCACGCGCTGCTCTATGCCTTGCGCCGTGCGCTGGGCGACGCCGAGCAGCTTGATGCGGAATCCGAGCTCGCCGGCCGCGTCTATATCGGCGAGGGTGACGCGCTCTATGCCCTCTATCTCCACCGCCTCGGGCGCGATCTTCGCGCCGAAGGCGAGCGAGGCGAGAATCGACAGCTTATGCGCCGTGTCGAAACCGCCAATGTCGAAGGTCGGGTCCGCCTCGGCATAGCCCAAGCGCTGCGCCTCCTTCAGACATTCCTCGAAGGAGAGGCGCTCCGCCTCCATGCGCGAGAGGATATAATTGCAGGTGCCGTTGAGAATGCCATAGACGCGCTCGATCGAATTGCCGGCGAGGCCTTCGCGCAGCGTCTTGACGATGGGAATGCCGCCGGCCACCGAAGCCTCGAAGGCGAGCGCGACATGGCGGCTCTCGGCCAGCTCGGCCAGCGCCGAGCCATGGGCGGAGAGCAGCGCCTTATTGGCGGTGACGACGGATTTGCCTTTGGCGAGCGCGGTCTCGACGCTGACGCGCGCTGGCCCTTCGGACCCGCCGATCAGCTCGACGAAAAGATCTATGCCGTCCGCGGCGGCGAGGGCGATCGGATCGTCATAGAAGGTCGCGCCGGCGAGATCGACGCCGCGGTCCTTGCCCTTGTCGCGGGCGGAAACCGCCGTGACGACGATCTCGCGCCCCGTGCGCGCCGCCAGCGCCTGCGCCTGCCTCTGCAGCAGCCGCACGACCGATGCGCCCACCGTGCCCAAGCCCGCGACGCCGACGCGCAAGATTTCCGCCATTTGACCCTGTTCCGGAAAAAGAAGCCCGCGCCGCGACGCAGGGCCGCAGCGCGCGTTGTTGTGACTTATTCCGGCGAAGGGATCAAGGAAAGCCTCATGCGCTCCGGCGAAGGGCGCGGTCTGCGACTTGACGGACGGCCGGGGAGCGCGCATGTTAGCGCCCATGACGAGCACGCTCCACTCCTGCATCCATTGTCGGATCATTATCAGCTAGCCCAATCGCTGGCCGGAGCCGTCACGTCTCTCTTCATGACACGCAATGACGCCCCGGGCCGGCAGGCCGAGGGGAAATTCATGTCGTCCGACGCTCCCGTTCTGAAGCTCTACAATACGCTGACGCGCGCCAAGGAGGAGTTTCGTCCTCTCGATCCGGCGAATGTGCGCATGTATGTCTGCGGCCCCACCGTCTATGACTACGCCCATATCGGCAATGCGCGGCCGATCATCGTCTTCGACGTGCTGTTTCGCCTGCTGCGCCATCTCTATGGCGCCGATCATGTCACCTACGTCCGCAACATCACCGACGTCGACGACAAGATCAACGCGCGCGCCGCCGAGCGCGGAATCGCCATCCGCGAGCTGACCGAGGGCACCAATAAAATCTTCCAGGAGGATGTGAAGGCGCTCGGCTGCCTCGAGCCCAGCGTGCAGCCGCGCGCGACAGAACATATCGCCGAGATGATCGCCCTCATCGAGAAGATGATCGCCGCCGGCCACGCCTATGCGGCGGACGGCCATGTGCTGTTCGATGTGCCGTCCATGCCGGAGTATGGCCGCTTGTCGCGTCGCCCGCTCGACGAGATGATCGCCGGCGCCCGCGTCGATGTCGCGCCCTATAAGCGCGGCGACATGGATTTCGTGCTGTGGAAGCCGTCGAAGGAGAGCGAGCCCGGCTGGGAGTCTCCCTGGGGACGCGGTCGGCCCGGCTGGCATCTCGAATGCTCGGCAATGTCGTGGAAACATTTGGGCGAGGTCTTCGACATTCACGGCGGCGGCATCGATCTCGTCTTCCCGCATCACGAGAACGAGATCGCCCAGACGCGCTGCGCCTTCGGCCATGAGACGATGGCGAATTACTGGATGCACAATGGATTCCTGCAGGTCGAGGGCGAGAAAATGTCCAAGAGCCTGGGGAATTTCGTGACGATCAACGAGCTGCTGCACACCGAGAATTTCGGCGGGCGGAAATGGCCGGGCGAGGTGCTGCGCCTCGCCATGCTGCGCACGCATTATCGCCAGCCGATCGATTTTACCGTGAAGGCGCTCGAGGAGGCGGAGGCGACCTTAAACCGCTGGAGGAACACTGTCCGACGGGCTGATTACGTCGAGCAGCGGGCGCCAGTAGAGTTTGTGAACGCTTTATGCGAGGACTTAAACGCGCACTTGGCTTTTAGTTTGATGTCAAGCTACGCGGCTCGCGCGAACCGTGTTTCGCCGTTGGTCGGTGTAGAACCCGGAGGGCCTTATCCTTCGCCGGTTTCTGACGAAGAGGCTTCGAACGCCGCCGGTGAATTGGTGGCCTGTGGTAAGTTTCTGGGGATCGATCTAGTTGCGCGCAGCGACCAACAACTCAGTATCGTGCAACTCCAATTGATCGACGCGCGCCTTGCCGCCCGCGCTGCCAAGAACTGGGCCGAGTCAGACCGCATACGCGACGAGCTCGCGGCCATGGGCGTCGCGCTGAAGGACAATAAGGACGGCACGACGACATGGGAGGTGAAGCGATGAAGCTTCACTGCGCCCGAACATTATCCAACAAGCAAGACGCGCGACTCCTTCTCCCGCTCTGGGGGAGAAGGTGGCCCGACGAAGTCGGGTCGGATGAGGGCTCGCTGCGCATGGAATCATCGAAACGCGTCACGGACCCTCATCCGACCCTCGCTGACGCGAGGGCCACCTTCTCCCACAAGTGGGAGAAGGAGACGCGCGCGGAGATCGCGAGAGGAGACCACGCCCATGCTTAAGAACGACTGGCGCAGATTTCTGCCCTTTCCGGGGCATTGGGCGTCCTATCTCGTGTTCAAGCTCATCATCCTCGCGCTCGCAGCCATCGCCGCATGGCATGTGCTCGCGGCTTTCGAGCTGATCTAGCCATGGCGCGCGCCGCTTCCACTCCCGGGCTTCGTCCCTTTCTGCCGAACGATGCGCCGCGCCTCGCGCAATTGTTTCGCGCGAGCATAGAGACGCTCGCCGCCGAAGATTACGGCGAGGATCAGCTCGCCGCCTGGGCCGCCGCCGCCGATGACGAAGAGGCTTTTGCGAAGAAGCTCGCTGGCGCGCTGACCATTGTCGCCTCGCTCGACGGCGAGCTCGCCGGCTTCGCCGCGCTGCGCGACAATAGTCTCTTCGACATGCTCTATGTGCATCCGCGCGCGGCGCGGCGCGGCGTCGGCTCGGCGCTCGCCGACGCCATGGAAAAGCTCGCCGCCGCGCGTGGAACGCGCGAGATCAGCGTCGACGCTTCCGACGCGGCGCGCGATTTCTTCGCCGCGCGCGGCTATGTCGCCCATCAGCGCAACATGCGCGAGCTGCGCGGCGAATGGCTCGGCAACACCACGATGAAGAAGCAACTCGAGAGCAAGGCTGCAACGCAATGACACGGGAGAGGCTGACGCTCTTCGACACGACGCTGCGCGATGGCGCGCAGACGACCGGCGTCGATTTCTCGCTCGCCGACAAGCGCCAGATCGCCGCAATGCTCGACGAGCTCGGCCTCGATTACATCGAGGGCGGCTATCCCGGCGCCAATCCGCTGGACACCGAGTTTTTTGCGAAACGCCCGCCCTTGAAGGCGCATTTCGCCGCCTTCGGCATGACGCGCCGGCAGGGCCGCTCTGCGTCCAACGATCCCGGCGTCGCCGCTCTGCTGGACGCCGATTGCGATTGCGTGACTTTCGTCGCCAAGGCCTGGGATTATCAAGTGCGCGTCGCGCTGCGCTCGACACTCGAGGATAATCTCGACGGCATTCGCCAATCAGTCGCCGCCGCCGTCGCGCGCGGCAAGGAAGTTCTCGTCGATTGCGAGCATTTCTTCGACGGTTATAAGGACAATCGCGATTATGCGCTGGCCTGCGCCAATGCTGCGCATGAGGCCGGCGCGAGATGGATCGTGCTCTGCGACACCAATGGCGGCTCGCAGCCCAATGAGGTGGAGCGCATAGTGGCGGAGGTCGCGCGCGTCATTCCGGGCGCGAAACTCGGCATTCATGCGCATGACGATACGGGGCAGGCGGTCGCCGTCTCGCTGGCCGCTGTGCGCGGCGGCGCGCGGCAGATTCAAGGCGCGCTCAACGGGCTCGGCGAACGCTGCGGCAACGCCAATCTGACGACGATCATCGGAAATCTTCTGCTGAAGAGTGAATTCTCGGATCGCTTCGAGATCGGCGTGACGCGCGAAAACCTGACGCATTTGACGCGCACCAGCCATGCGCTCGACGAATTGCTCAATCGTGCGCCCAATCGTCACGCGCCTTACGTCGGCGCCAGCGCCTTCGCCACCAAGGCCGGCATTCACGCCTCCGCCGTGCTGACCGATCCGCGCACTTATGAGCATGTGCCGCCGGAGAGCGTCGGCAATCAGCGCCGCGTGCTGGTGTCGGATCAGGCGGGAAAATCCAATATCGTCGCCGAGCTGGAGCGATTGGGAATTTCGCTCGCGAAGGACGATCCGCGCCTCACGCGTCTGCTCGACGAGGTGAAGGAGAAGGAGGCGCAAGGCTACGCCTATGAAGGCGCCGACGCCTCTTTCTATCTGCTCGCCAAGCGCGTGCTCGGCGAGCTTCCGCATTATTTCGACATCGAGCGCTACAGCGTCGCCGTGGATCGCCGCTTCGGCGCCAATCTCGGCGCGGAGGAGGCGGGCGCCGAGGCGATCGTCAAGCTGCGCATCGACGGGCGCTCGACCATTTCCGCCGCCGAGGGCAATGGCCCGATCAATGCGCTCGATGTCGCGCTGCGCAAGGATCTCGGCAAATATCAATCCTTCATCGAGGATGTGAAGCTCGTCGATTATCGTGTGCGCGTGTTCCAGGGCGGCACCGATGCGGTGACGCGCGTGCTGGTCGAATGCGCGGACGCCAAGGGAGAGATATGGTCCACCGTCGGCGTCTCGCCCAATGTCGTCGACGCCTCTTTTGAGGCGCTGGTCGACGCCATCGTCTATAAGCTCGTGCGGTCTGGCGCGGTCTAGCCGTTCGTCCTTCTCCCATTTCATGGGAGAAGGGAGCGCGCTACGATCAAAAATGCTTTTCTATTGCCGTCTCTTCGCCTTCACTCTTGGCGACGCGCGTCGCGCGCAGCATGGGGATCACATCCTCTATGCGTTCGGCGACCATATAGCGCACCTCATAGCCAGGGCGGATGAAGCCGGCGTTGTGCATATGCGCGAAGAGCGAGAGAAGCGGCTTCCAAAAGCCGCCTATGTCGGCGATGACGAGCGGCTTGCTGTGGCGGCCGAGCTGAATCCAGGTCAATTGCTCGGTCAGCTCCTCGAGCGTGCCTATGCCGCCGGGCAGCGCCACGAAAGCGTCGGACTTTTCGAACATCAGACGCTTGCGCGTATGCATGTCCGGCACGACCTCCAGCTCGGTGACGGAGGAGAGCGCGATCTCGCGCTCGTCGAGAAAGCTCGGAATAATTCCAGTGACCTTGCCGCCCTGCGCCAGAGTGGCGCGCGCGACGGAGCCCATCAGGCCGCAGGAGCCGCCGCCGAAGACGAGCTCCATACCTTCGCGCGCCAGCGCCGCGCCCAGCGTTTCCGCAGCATGGGCGTAGATCGGATCATCGCCGGTGGAGGAGCCGCAATAGACGCAGACACGTTCGATTTTTCGAATGTCGTTCATTTTTGCTTGATGGCCCGCCGGTGTGGCCGCGTCAAGGCCGGTGGATGTCGCCGGCGTGAGCGCGGCGCTCGTGCGTTCGCACTTCAAACCCCTTATATGAAAGCCAGATGTCATAGCGGCGCCTCTGTGCGAAGGATCGGAAGAGGGTGATGCGACAGGTCGATAGCGAAGAAGAACAGGTTTCGGCGCAAGTTTCATTACATGGGGCGGTCGAGGCGCAGGAACAGCCGCTTCGGCGCGATTCCATCGTCGCGACCATTCGCAACCTCTGGCCCTATATATGGCCGAAAGGCCGCCGCGACCTCGAGCGGCGCGTGCTGATCGCGCTCGCTCTGCTGCTCGTCGGAAAATTGGTGAACATGGCTGTTCCTTTCGCCTTCAAATGGGCGGCGGACGGCCTCGCTTCGGACGCCGCCGTTCCGACGATCCTCGGCGGCGCCGTCGGCTTCACCATTCTCTATGGCGTGCTGCGCGCGCTCTATGCGCTGCTGACGCAGGCGCGCGACGCGCTTTTCGCGGCCGTCGCCATGCACGCTGTGCGGCGTCTCGCCAATCACGTCTTCGTGCATATGCATCAATTGTCGCTGCGCTTTCACATCGGCCGCAAGACCGGCGGCCTGACGCGCGTGCTGGAGCGCGGCCGCGACGGCATAGAGACGCTCACGCGGCTCGTGATGTCGACGGCGGTTCCCACAATCGTCGAGTTCGCGCTCGTCGTCGGCGTGCTCGCCGTGCAATTCGATTGGGATTATGCGCTGGTCGCCATGGCGACGATCGCCGCTTTTCTCGGCTACACGCTCATCGCCACCAATTGGCGCATCGCCATCCGACGCTCGATGAACGAGAGCGACGTCGACGCCAATGTGAAGGCGATCGACAGCCTGCTGAACTATGAGACGGTGAAATATTTCGTCGCCGAGCGGCGCGAGGCGGAGCGCTATGACAAATCCATGGCGATCTATGAGAACGCCAGCATACGCTCCTACATATCGCTCGCGCTTCTCAACGCCGGACAGGCGGTGATCTACACGATCGGCTTAGCGGTCATGATGGTCCTCTGCGTGCAGGGCGTGCGCAGCGGGCGCAACAGCGTCGGCGATTTCGTGCTGGTCAACGCCATGATGATCCAGCTCTATCAGCCGCTCAATTTCATGGGCACGCTCTATCGCGAGACGCGGCAGGCGATCGTCGACATAGAAAAAATGTTCGCCATTCTGTCGCAGCAGCCGGAGATCGCCGATCGCCCCGGCGCGCAGGACCTCGAGGTGCGGGAAGGGCGCATCGTTTTCGATGACGTCGTCTTCGCCTATGACAGCAAGCGGCCGATATTGCAGGGCGTGAGCTTTACCGCGGCACCCGGCGCGACCATCGCCATCGTCGGCCCCTCGGGCGCGGGAAAATCGACGATCTCGCGGCTCATGTTCCGCTTCTACGAGCCGCAGGCGGGGCGCATCACCATAGACGGGCAGGATATTTCCGCCGTCACCCAGCGCTCGCTGCGCGAGGTGATCGGCATGGTGCCGCAGGATACGGTGCTGTTCAACGACAGCATCGCCTACAACATACGCTATGGTCGCTGGGACGCGAGCATGGAGGAGGTGCGCGAGGCGGCGCGTCTCGCGCAGATCGACAGCTTCATCCGCTCGCTTCCCGACGGCTATGAGGCGCAGGTCGGCGAGCGCGGGCTGAAGCTCTCGGGCGGCGAGAAGCAGCGCGTCGCCATTGCGCGCACGATTTTGAAAGGCCCGCCGCTGCTCATTCTCGACGAGGCGACGTCGGCGCTCGACAGCTTCACCGAGCATGAGATTCAAGAGGCGCTGGCGCGCGTCTCGCGCGGCCGCACGACGCTGGTCATCGCGCATCGCCTTTCCACCGTCGTTGATGCGGATGAAATTCTGTTCCTCGATCGCGGCCGAATCGTGGAGCGCGGCGCGCATCAGCAATTGCTGGAGAAGAACGGCGCCTACGCCGCTATGTGGCGTCGCCAGCGGCAGGCGGATGAGGAAGGCTCGCCGCGCGCGGGAGCACAAGAATGGGCGGAGGCCGAGGAGCCGGCGTGACCGGCGAGGCGGATCGCTTTTCGCTTCCAAAAGCGCGATTCCGGGGCCATATTCGCGGCCATGGCCTCTCCTCCGAAAAAGCCCAAAAACCCCGCGAAGCCGACGCGCGCCAAGGCCGCCAAGCCCGAGGTGTCGCCGATCGCGCCGCATCTGCAGGCGTTGCTCAATCCGGGCCTCGCCGAGCGACAGGCTGGCTTCGAGGAGGCGCCGCAGGCGGCCTATGACGCCGGCGCGGTCGATGGTGAGCTTGTCGACAGGCTCGATCTCGGCGGGGCGGGCGGCGTTTCGGCGACGATGGAGAGCCTCGAGCAGCTGCTGAAGCTCGGCGATCCCAATCTGCGCGAGAAGAAGCCCTGGACGCCGCATCGGCCGGAGCGGCCGCAGAAGAGCGAGGGCGGCGTCAAATTCGATCTCGTCTCCGATTACGAGCCGCGCGGCGACCAGCCGCAGGCGATCGAGGAGCTGGTCGCCGGCATAGAGGCGAATGAGCGCGATCAGGTGCTGCTCGGCGTCACCGGCTCCGGCAAGACCTACACGATGGCGCAGGTGATCGCGCGCACGCAACGGCCGGCGCTGGTGCTGGCGCCGAACAAGACGCTCGCCGCCCAGCTCTATGGCGAGTTCAAGAGCTTTTTTCCCAATAACGCTGTCGAATATTTCGTGTCCTATTACGATTATTATCAGCCCGAGGCCTATGTGCCGCGCACCGACACCTACATCGAGAAAGAATCCTCGGTGAATGAGCAGATCGACCGCATGCGCCACGCCGCCACGCGCTCGCTTCTGGAGCGCGACGACGTCATCATCGTCGCTTCGGTCTCCTGCATCTATGGCATAGGCTCTGTCGAAACCTATACGGCGATGACCTTCGGCGTCAGCCTGGGCGAGAAATTGGAGCAGCGCCAGCTCGTCACCGATCTCGTCGCTCTGCAATATCGCCGCATCGGCTCCGATTTCACGCGCGGCACGTTTCGCGTGCGCGGCGATACGGTCGATATTTTCCCGGCGCATTATGAGGACCGCGGCTGGCGTATCTCCTTTTTCGGCGATGAGGTGGAGTCGATCTGCGAGTTCGATCCGCTGACCGGCAAGAAGACGCAAGACCTGGAATTCGTGAAGGTCTACGCCAATTCGCATTATGTGACTCCGCGCCCGACGCTGCTGCAATCGATCAAGGCGATCAAGGACGAATTGCGCGGACGGCTCGGCGAGCTGAACAATGCTGGTCGTCTCGTCGAGGCGCAGCGATTGGAGCAGCGCACGCGCTTCGATCTCGAGATGATGGAGGCGACCGGCTCTTGCGCCGGCATCGAGAATTACTCGCGCTATCTCACCGGCCGCAAGCCCGGCGAGCCGCCGCCGACTCTGTTCGAATATCTGCCCGATAACGCCATCGTCTTCGCCGACGAGAGCCATGTGAGCATTCCGCAGATCGGCGCCATGTACAAGGGCGACTTTCGCCGCAAGGCGACGCTCGCCGAATATGGCTTTCGCTTGCCATCCTGCATGGACAATCGCCCGCTGCGTTTCGAAGAGTGGGACGCGATGCGGCCGCAGTCGGTCGCCGTCTCGGCGACGCCGGGCAATTGGGAGATGGAGCGCACGGGCGGCGTCTTCGTCGAGCAGGTCATTCGCCCGACCGGCCTCATCGATCCGCCGGTGGAGATACGTCCCGCGCGCTCGCAGGTCGATGATCTGCTCGGCGAGGTGAAGGCGGTGAGCGACGCGGGCTATCGTTCGCTCGTCACCGTGCTGACGAAGCGCATGGCCGAAGACCTCACCGAATATTTGCACGAGAATGGCGTGCGCGTGCGCTACATGCATTCGGACATAGACACGATCGAGCGTATAGAGATCATTCGCGATCTCAGACTCGGCGCCTTCGACGTGCTCGTCGGCATCAATCTTCTGCGCGAGGGTTTGGACATTCCCGAATGCGGCTTCGTCGGCATTCTCGACGCTGATAAGGAAGGCTTTCTGCGTTCCGAGACATCGCTGGTGCAGACGATCGGCCGCGCTGCGCGCAATGTCGACGGACGCGTGATCCTCTATGCAGATCACATCACCGGCTCCATGCAGCGCGCCATGAACGAGACCGATCGCCGCCGCGCCAAGCAGCAGGCCTATAACGCCGAGCACGGCATCACGCCGGCGAGCATCAAGCGTGATATCGCCGATATTCTCGGCTCGCTCGCCGAGCAGGATCATGTGACCGTGGACGCCGGCCTCTCCGAGCTGGCGCCGGGCCACAATATGCAGGCGACGCTCGCCGATCTCGAGAAGCGCATGAAGGCGGCCGCCGCCGATCTCGCCTTCGAGGAGGCGGCAAGGCTGCGCGACGAGATTTCCCGCCTGCAACGCGCCGAGCTTCTCGCCGAGGCCAATCCGCTGATGCGCCCGCGCGGGCGGGGAGGGGAGGCGCCCGCGCTCTCCGGCACGCGCGCCCGCAAGCCGACCGACGCCGATATGGGGCCGCATAATTTCGGCGGCGGCGAAGCGCGGCCGCTGTCGCGTCCCGCGCCGCGGTCGATGGCGGGCAAGGCGGGCACGAAAGTGGTGAAGGGGAAGCTGAACAAATAGCGAAGTTGGTGAAGGGAAAGGCTAGAAAGGCTATCTCTCGTTCGTCTCCCTTATTGGTCAGGTTGAAAAATCGCAAACAATTTCGCCGTTGGATCCCTTGGGAATTTTGGCGGAATGACCAAAAGGAGCGCTCTCCGGGTCCGCCTTTAGAGCGCGGTCGGCCGCCGAAACTTCGGTTCCGAAAACACGAAGCACAGCGGAACGCGGTTCCGAGAATCGAATTCGCCATTGCTGTACGCCGTTTTGATTTCCGACTGCGAATTCCAGTTCTCGCAATTTGAGGCCGTGCCAAAGTCCGTCCAGCGGAACGACGACCTGGGTATATTCGCCTCTATTGACGGATCGCGCCTTGCCGACTCCAGCTCTTATTTCGAGGGGAATTGTTACACGAACCGACTGGTTCACTTGCGTGTTCTTGGATTCTGCGTCATTGCCGTAGCGATCTCCGATATTTCTATGGAGAGTCACGAAAGCTTGTGATTGACGGCATCTCGCCGCGTTGTCGAAGAACGTGTCGAAATCGACGGGGTCTGCGTGCAGAGGGGTCACAAAAAGGATAGCGATCCCGCACCATAGACTTCGCATTGATGGCCTCAATCTATTTTTGTCGAACCTGAACGATTTGATTTTCCGTGGGCCGGCTTGTCAAGGGGCTCGCGGGCGCCGCATTCTGCGCGCGGGGCTGTTCACGACACTTGCGGCGGCCCGCGGCTTTCGTCATCCTGTCGGCCCGATCATCCGCGAATCGTCAAGAACCCCATGCCCGTCTGGACCAACGAACAAGAGTGCGCGCTCTCGGCCGTCGCCGCATGGCTGAAGGACGGAAAGGCGCAGCTGTTTCGTCTGTTCGGCTATGCCGGCACGGGCAAATCGACGCTGGCGCAATATATCGCCGAGAGCGTCGATGGCGATGTCGCCTTCGGCGCCTTCACCGGCAAGGCGGCGTTGGTGATGCGCTCCAAGGGGTGCAAGGACGCGCGCACCATTCATAGCCTCATCTACCGCGCCACCGATACGGAGACGGAGGAGCCGGCTTTCGAGCTGAACGAGGACAGCGACGCGGCGAAAGCCAAGCTCATCATCATCGACGAATGCTCCATGGTCGATGAGGAACTCGGCCGCGATCTTCTCTCCTTCGGTAAGAAAGTGCTGGTGCTGGGCGATCCGGCGCAATTGCCGCCGGTGAAGGGGGGCGGCTATTTCACCGAGGCCGAGCCCGATGTGATGTTGACGGAAGTGCATCGACAGGCGGCGGACAATCCGATCGTGCGTCTCTCCATGATTATTCGCGAGGGCGGACGGCTCGATTATGGCGTCTATGGCGAGACGCAAGTGGTGCGGCGCGACGCGCTCGATCCTGCGCTCGTCACCAACGCCGATCAGGTGCTCGTCGGGCTCAATCGCACGCGCCGCGCCTATAATAATCGCCTGCGGCAATTGCGCGGCTTCACGGGCTCGCTGCCGCAATCGGGCGAGAAGCTGGTCTGCCTGCGCAATAATCGCAAGAAGGGCCTGCTCAATGGCGCGCTGTTCAAGGTGAAGAGCGCCGGCGCTCTGCGGCGCGGCAAAGTGCGTCTGCTCGTCGAGCCAGAGGAGACGGCGGGGAAATTCCAGCGCGTCGGCGTGCTGCCGCAATTCTTCGAAGGCGGCGACGCCGACATTCCTTATGCGCAGCGCAAGGATACGGACGAGTTCGATTTCGGCTATTGCCTCACCGTGCACAAGTCGCAGGGCTCGCAATGGGACGATGTCGCGCTGTTCGACGAGTCCTTCGCCTTTCGCGAGCATCGCGCGCGCTGGCTCTATACGGGCGTGACGCGCGCCGCGCGCAAGCTGACGGTGGTGACATGATTTTATCGCGACGCTCGCGATGATGGATGGGCGGCTCCTCATAGAGGACCAGATGCGATGGTTTTGTCCGAGGACGATGCGATCGAGCGGCTCGCTTCGAAAGTGATCGATCGAAGCCTGCCGAAGGTGGAATGGACACATGCGGCGCATTTCGCGACGGCGCTATGGCTTTTGCGGAACCGGCCCGACCTCGCGACGCCCCTGGAAATCCGCGAAATCATAACGCGCTACAATGAGGCGACGAGCACGGCCAACACGGATTCCGGCGGCTATCACCACACCATCACGCTCGCTTCGATGCGGGCTGCAGCCGAACATTTGCGCGCTCACTCCCCCGACGCGCCGCTTCATGCGGTGCTTCTATCCCTCATGGCCTCGCCGCTCGGTCATTCAGACTGGCTCCTGTCCTATTGGAGTCGAGACGCGCTGTTCAGCGTCGCCGCACCGCGAGCGTGGGTCGAGCCGGACCGCGCGCCATTGCCGTTCTGAGCTTTCGCTCATCTATGGCGCAGACGCTCGCGGTTGACTGCCCGGCAGATAGGGGCATATACATCTTTCCTATGAATGAGCCTGATCCGGCCGAAGTGAGAGCCTGCGCGCAAAGCTGCGCTGTCGCCAATGTGCGACGCGCGGCGCGCGCCGTCGGCAAGCTCTATGCGGAGAGTTTTTCCGGGCTCGATCTCGAGCCGACGCAATATTCGCTGCTCGTCGCCTGCTCGCTGGCGGAAGGTTGGACGGTCAGCAAGCTCGCGGAGGTTTTCGTGCTGGATCGCAGCGCGCTCGCGCGCAATCTGGCGGTGATGGAAAAGCGCGGGCTCTTGCGCGTGAAGGCGGGCGAGGATCGCCGCACGCGCGAGGTGACGCTGACCAAGCAGGGCCGCGCCACGCTCGCCATCGCGCTGCCGCTTTGGCGCGCGGCGCAGACCAAGACGGAAGAGAAATTCGGCGCCGAGAGACTGGCGCATCTCGTCGGGGAATTGCGCGCGCTCGCCGCCGCCGTTCAGGACGATTGATGCGTAACTTTGTGAAATAGAGCGCGCCTGAAGGCTCGCGGTCCAGTTTTCGTGAGGCGCGCGCATCGCATGGCTCACGCGCAAAAAGGGGCATATGCACATGTCTATGCAGGCTCATGAGATCGCTTCGCCGCCGCTGGCGCGAGAGCCATTCGAGGCGCGACGCTTGCGCGAGATGGCGCTTTCCGCCGGCGCGGATGATGTCGGCTTCGTCTCCATCGACGATCCGGCGATCGCTTTCGAGCGCGCGGAGATTCTCGCCGCCTTTCCCTATGCGCGAACGCTCGTCTCTTTTGTGATGAGGATGAATCGCGAAAACATCCGCAGCCCGGCGCGCTCGCTCGCCAATGTCGAGTTTCACCGCGTCGGCGACGAGACCGATGCGGTGTCGCATCGGCTGACGCGAATGCTCGAGGATATGGGCCTGCGGGCGGCCTATCCCGCCATGGCCTTTCCGATGGAGGCGGCGCGCTGGCCCAATAAAATGTGGGTGATCTCGCATAAGCCCGTCGCCGTCGCCGCCGGGCTCGGCAAGATGGGCGTGCATCGCAATGTCATTCATCCGAAATTCGGCAATTTCATTCTGCTCGGGACGATGGTCGTCGATGTCGCGCTCGACAGCTATTCGCGCCCGCTCGATTATAATCCCTGCCTCTCCTGCAAGCTCTGCGTCGCCGTCTGTCCGACGGGCGCGATAGCGCCGGACGGCGGCTTCGATTTCGCCGCCTGCTACACGCATAATTATCGCGAGTTCATGGGCGGCTTCATGGATTGGGTGGAGACGATCGCCGATGCGAAAAGCGCCGCCGGCTATCGCGAGAAGGTCGAGGACGCGGAGAGCGTCTCCATGTGGCAGAGCCTCGCCTATGGGCCGAATTACAAGGCCGCCTATTGTCTCGCCGTCTGTCCGGCGGGCGAGGACGTCATCGGCGCCTATCGCGGCGATCGAAGCGGTTTTCTTCAGAGCATCGTCGATCCGCTGAAGAAGAAGGAGGAGACGATCTATGTGACGCCGCATTCGGACGCCGAGGATTATGTGAAGCGCCGCTTTCCGCACAAGCGGGTGAATCGCGTCGCCAATGGCATGCGCGCCGCCTCCATAGCGAGCTTCGCGCGCGGCCTGTCGCTGCGGTTTCAGAAGAAGCGCGCGGCCGGCCTCTCGGCGGTCTATCACTTCGCCTTCAGCGGCGCGGAGCGTAAGGACCTCACTGTGACGATCGCGAATGGCCGGCTCGAGGTCGGGGAGGGGCTGATCGGTGAGGCCGATCTCAGCGTCCGCGCCGATACGCTGACCTGGCTGCGTTTTCTGCGCAAGGAGAGGAGCCTCTTATGGGCGCTCGCCACGTTCAAGATCAGGCTGCGCGGCGATCCGCGGCTGCTCGCGGCCTTCGGCAGATGTTTCCCGTGAGCGCGCGCTCTGGTTACGAAAATTTCATGCGGCGACAATGTCGAGGCAATGCGAGAGGCGCGATTATGCTCGCAGAAGACAAGCGACTTGTATTTCGCCTTCGTCTTCTGACAGCCGATCCTTCGCTCCCGTCCCCCTCGAGCCTCCCCTTGCCCCGGTGTCCCGCGCCGGGGCTTTTTTTTTGAGGCCGGGCGCAAATCGATCGCGGCCGCGAGGCGGCCGCCTTTGACCCGCCCCTCGCTTTGCGCTAAAGGACTGCCGTAACGAGCCCCGGCGTTACCCGCCGGGGCTTTTTCTTGGGCTCACGCGAGAAAGCAGACTGAAGCGCCATGGCGAATGTAGTCGTGGTCGGCGCCCAATGGGGCGACGAAGGCAAGGGCAAGATCGTCGACTGGCTCTCGCTCGAGGCAGATGTGGTGGTGCGCTTCCAGGGCGGCCACAACGCGGGCCATACGCTCGTCATCAATGGCGTGACCTATAAGCTCGCGCTGCTGCCCTCGGGCATAGTGCGGCCGGGCAAGCTCTCGGTCATCGGCAATGGCGTCGTCGTCGATCCGCATTTTCTCGTCGGCGAGATCGAGCGTCTGCGCGAGCAGGGCGTCGAGATCGGCCCGGACAATTTCAAGATCGCCGAGAACGCCCCGCTCATCCTCTCGCTGCATCGCGAGCTCGACGCCTATCGTGAGGAGGCGTCCGGCAATGGCGTGAGGATCGGCACCACCAAGCGTGGCATCGGCCCCGCCTATGAGGACAAGGTCGGCCGCCGCTCGGTCCGCCTGATGGACCTCGCCGAGCCCGATACGCTGGACGAAAAAATCACTCGCCTGCTCGCGCATCACAATCCGTTGCGGCGTGGACTCGGCTTGGCCGAGATCGAGCCGGCGAGCGTGCGCGACGAGCTGCTCTCCGTCGCGCCCAAGGTTCTGCCTTACATGGATGCGGTGTGGGAGCTGCTCGAGGATCTCCGCCGCGCCGGCAAGCGCATTTTGTTCGAAGGCGCGCAGGGCGTGCTGCTCGATGTCGACCACGGCACCTATCCTTATGTGACCTCCTCCAACACGGTCTCCGCCTCGGCGGCCAGCGGCTCCGGCCTCGGACCGGGGGCGATCGGCTATGTGCTCGGCATCGCCAAAGCCTATACGACGCGCGTCGGCGGCGGGCCTTTCCCGACCGAGCTCCATGACGAGATCGGCACGCTGATCGGCGACCGCGGCCATGAGTTCGGCACCAACACCGGTCGTCGGCGGCGCTGCGGCTGGTTCGACGCCGTGCTGACGCGCCAGGCCGTGAAGACCTCCGGCATCGACGGGATCGCCCTGACCAAGCTCGACATTCTCGACGGTCTCGAAACGATCGAGGTGTGCACCCATTATCTTTTGGACGGCGTCCGCATCGATCGCCTGCCGGCCTCGCAATCGGCGCAGGCGCGGGTCGAGCCCGTCTATGAGACGATCGAGGGATGGCGGGGAACGACGGGCGGCGCCCGCTCCTGGGCCGATCTCCCGGCCCAGGCGATCAAATATGTGCGCCGCATCGAGGAATTGATCGGCGCTCCGGTCGCGCTCCTCTCCACCAGCCCAGAGCGCGATGACACGATTCTCGTGCGTAATCCTTTCGAGGATTGACGGGAATCGCCCGAGGTGGTCTTAGAAGCCCCATGGCCGACTATTATTCGCTGCTCGCTCGCGCGGTCGCCGCTCTGCCGCAATCTGCGCCTCAGACGCGGCAGGCGGTCTATGAACGGGCTCGCAAGGCGCTGTTCAACCAGCTTCGCAGCATTCAGCCTCCCGTCGCCGAGGAGGACATAGAGGCCGAAGGCCGCGCTTTGGACGAGGCCATCGCGCGCCTCGAGCTCGAGGTCGTCCGCGAGCAGACCGGGCGAGAGCCCGTCGCCGCGCTGGCGCCCAAGGAGAAGCGCGCTCCCGAGCCGGAGAAGAAAGAGCCGGTCAAAAGCGTAGAGCCCGTCGTGGCGGAGCCCATAGACGCCGAGCCGAAACCGGAAAAGCCTGTCCCCGCCGAGAAAGCGCCGGCCGAGAAGCCGGTGGAAGAGGCGCCGACGCAGCCGCAGCGGCCTCCCGCGCCGCTACCGCCTCTACCGGAGCCCACCAGCGTCTCGCGCCGCGTCATCGTCATCGGCGGCGTGCTCGCCGCCGTGGTGGCGCTGGTCGCCGTTCTGGCGCTGCAATTCCGCGAGCGGCCGGAGGATCTCGCCAAGCTGCAGCCGGAACCTTCCGCCGTTGAGAGCGGCGAGGGCGGCAAGCTGGCCGATCGCATCGGCGGCGAGAGCGACGCGTCGCCTCCGCCGTCGCGCGCGCCTTCGGAGCAGCGCAGCCAGCCGGTCGCCGTCGCGCAAAAGGCCGAGCTCTGGGTCGCCGCGCCGGAAGAGGCCGCCAAGGTCAAGACCTACCCCGGAACCGTCGTTTGGCGGCTGGACAGCATGCCGGCCGGGCCGGGCGAGCCGGTCTCGCCGGCGATCCGCGGCGAGATCGATTTCCCGACCGCCAAGCTGAAGACGACGATCGTCATTCAGAAGAATCTCGATCCGACGCTCTCGGCCTCGCATACGGTGAATCTGTCTTTCAATCTCGGGCCGGGCAATGAGCTGAAGCGCATAAAGGCGATCGGCCCGATCCAGATGCGCCGGCCGGAGGCGCAGTCGGGCGAGCAGGTCGCCGGCGTTCCCGTGCCGATTACCGACAACGCCTTTCTCATCGGCCTGCTGCGCGGCAATCGCGAGGCGCGCAATGTCGTGCTGCTGCGCTCCCCCATGGTCCTCGATCTGCCGTTGCAGCTCGAGGATGGCCGCGCGGCGACGATCTCGCTGGAGAAAGGCCCCGGCGGCGAGCGCGTCTTCGCCGATGCGCTGGACGCTTGGACGAAATAATCTCGCCGAAACCAATCTCCGTGAATTAGGCGCGCCGCCGCGCCTTCACGCCATGGCCGCCGCGGCCCTATAATCGCGCGCATGACGCATCCTTTCTTCTCGCTCCATTCGCATGGCTTCGTTCGCGTCGCCGTGGCCGGCCCGCGCACGCGCGTCGCCGATCCCGCTTTCAATGTCGCACGCACGATCGACATGGCCCGCGAGGCGGACGCCAAAGGCGCGTCGCTGGTTCTTTTCCCCGAGCTCGGGCTCAGCTCCTACGCCATCGACGACCTCCTGCATCAGACCGCGCTGCTGGACGCCGTGGAAGCGGCGATCGGGCGATTGCTGGAGGCGAGCCGCGCATTGCAGCCGCTGATCGCGGTGGGCGCGCCGTTGCGCTGGCGCGGGCGCCTCTATAATTGCGCGGTGATTCTGCGGCGCGGCGAGATTCTCGCCGTCACGCCGAAAATCTATCTGCCCAATTATCGCGAGTTCTACGAGAAGCGCCATTTCGCCTCCGGCGCCTTCATCGCCGGCGAGGAGATGGAGATCGCCGGCCAGACCGCGCCTTTCGGCTCCGACATTCTGCTGGAGGCGAGCGATTTTCCCGGCCTCGTGATCCATACGGAAATTTGCGAGGACGTCTGGGTTCCGATCCCGCCCTCGACGCGGGCGGCGCTCGCCGGCGCGACCGTGCTGCTCAACCTCTCGGCCAGCAACGCCATTGTCGGCAAATCCGATTATCGCGCGACGCTCTGCTCGGCCCATTCGGCGCGCTGCCTTTCCGCCTATCTCTATTCGGCCGCGGGGCAGGGCGAATCGACCACCGATCTCGCCTGGGACGGCGAGGCGATGATCTATGAGAATGGCGCGTTGCTCGCCAAGGCGAAGCGCTTCGCCGATGAGCCGCAGCTCATTCTCGCCGACATCGACTTAGGCAGGCTCGCGGCAGAGCGCATGCGCCAAGTCACTTTCGGCGATTGCGCGGACATAGAGGCTGGCGCCACCAGCTTTCGCCGCATCGCCTTCGAGCTGCATGCGCCGCGCGACAAGAATCTCGGCTTGCTGCGCGAGGTCGCGCGCTTTCCCTTCGCGCCGGACGACGAAGCGCGCCTCGCCGAGCTCTGCTTCGAGGCCTTCAACATTCAGTCGCACGGCCTGCGCCAGCGGCTCGCGGCGGCGAATTTTCAGCGCCTCGTCATCGGCGTTTCGGGCGGGCTCGATTCCACGCATGCGCTGCTCGTCGCCGTCACCGCCTTCGATGCGCTGGGCCTGCCGCGCGAGAATATTCTCGCCTTCACGCTGCCGGCCTTCGCCACCACCGACCGCACCAAGGCCAACGCCTGGCGGCTGATGCGCGCGCTCGGCGTCTCGGCCCAGGAGATCGATGTGACGGCCGCCTGCCGGCAGATGCTCGAGGACATCGGCCATCCCGCCGCGCGCGGCGAGCCGCTATATGACACGACATACGAGAATGTGCAGGCCGGCGCGCGGACCTCTCTCCTGTTCCGCCTCGCCAATCGGCACGACGCGCTGGTGCTGGGCACGGGCGACCTCTCGGAGATCGCGCTCGGCTGGTGCACTTATGGCGTCGGCGATCAAATGTCGCATTACAATGTCAACGCCTCAGTGCCGAAGACATTGATCCAGCATCTCATTCGCTGGTGCGCGCGCGACGCCCATTTCGGCGCCGAGACGGTCGCCGTGCTGCGCGACATTCTCGACACGGAGATTTCGCCGGAGCTGGTGCCGGGCGCGAGCGTGCAGCGCACGGAGGATATCGTCGGCCCTTATGCGCTGCAGGATTTCAATCTCTTCTACACGACGCGCTACGGCTTCGCGCCGTCCAAGACGGCGTTCCTCGCCTTTCACGCTTGGAGTGACGCCGCAGCCGGCCGCTGGCCCGTCGATGTTCCGGCTAACGAACGCCACGCCTATGACGTCGAGGAGATCAAGCATTGGCTCGGCGTCTTCGTGCGCCGTTTCTTCGCGACGAGCCAGTTCAAGCGCTCGGCTCTGCCCAATGGGCCGAAGGTCAGCTCCGGCGGCTCGCTGTCGCCGCGCGGCGACTGGCGCGCGCCGAGCGATTCCAGCGCCGCCGCCTGGCTCGCGGATGTAGAAGAGATTCCCTGAACCGATCGTGCGCCTCGCCGGCGCATGTGCGTCGGCGAGACCTGAGTGAGGCGGGGCTGCGCAAGAAACGAACGCTCGCAGGCCCTCCGAACGACTGCTCGGGTCACATATTCGCGAAAGCGGTGATCGCGGCAGTGACGGCGGCGCAGGTCGCGACGATCGATAGGATAGCCGTAATCGTGTTCATGAGCGCTTTCCCCATTTTATTCGTCGTTATGGGGACGAGCGGCCGCTCCTCGCGGGCGCTCGCCCTGGGTCGACGGCTCACGTTAACACGCCCTGGTCCACTTTGCGACATTTTGTCGCGCCGCAGATTCAGCTTTTGTCAAAATTTCTCGCACCATGGCCGAAGCTCGACCTCGAAGGACCAGGCGCTGCGCTTTTGGCGCAGGAGATCGACATAGGCGTCGGCGATGGCGTCCGGCTCGAGCGTCGCATCGGCGGGATCGACGCGGCCGGCGTCTCGAATCACGCCGTCTATGACGATATGGGCGACATGCACGCCCTTCGGCCCCAATTCGCGCGCCGCGCTCTGCGCCAGCGCCCGCAGCGCGAACTTGCCCATGGCGAAGGGGGCGGAGATTGCATAGGCCTTCAGGCTCGAGGTCGCGCCGGTGAAGAAGAGCGCGCCGCGTCCGAGCTTCTCGAAGCGCTTGGCCGCCTCGCGCGCGACCAGAAACCCGCCGAAGGCGTTGACGTCGAAGGCGCGCCGCACCGCCTCTGGATCGAGCTCGGCGAGCGCGCCGCGGATGCGCGCGCCGGCGTTGTAGACGACGACGTCGATCTCTCCGAGCTTCGCCTCCGCCGCCTCGAACAGCGCCGCGACCGAGGCCGGATCAGTGGCGTCGGCGGCGAAGCCCTCGGCGCCGGTCGCCGCCGCAAGGGGGGCGAGCCGCTGCGCGTCGCGGGCGACGACGCCGACCTTCAGCCCGGCGGCGGAAAAGCGCCGCGCCAGCGAGGCGCCGACGCCGGGGCCGGCGCCGATGATGAGCGCGGCGCGATAGGGAATATCGTTCATTTTTCGTCCTCGAGGCTCGGCCGCATGCGCGGCGAGGGTCATTCGTCGAAAGCGACGAAGCAGCGCAGCTCTATGCTCTCGCGGGGGCGGGCGTTCTGCGGCGTCGCCGGATCGTCGAAGGCGGTGTGAGGCGAAAAGCGCGCCACATCGGCGCGGGAATCATAGCATTTGAGCAGCAGAACCTCGCCGCGGCGCATGCGCGGATAATAGAACCAGCGCTGCTGCGGCGAATAGGCGAGGGCGTAGGTCTCGCCGCGCCGGTCGCGGAAGACGAGATCGCAGGCGACGAGATCGCCGGGCGCGACGCTGCGGGCGTCGCAGACGGCGAGCGGCGCGTCCTCCACCGGGCCGAACAAGGGTCGCCACACATTGATGATGGCGAAGCGCGGGCGCGAGAAGCGCTCCGCGGCATCCCCCATGATCTCGCGCAGGCGCTTGGGCGCGGATTGGAGCGTCTGATCGACATGGACGCGGCCCACGGGCTCGCGCGGCGCGCCGTCGACGGAGCGCCGAAAGCTCAGCGGGCCGGGGCGCATCCGCTTGCGCAGCGTATGGTCGAAGATATGGACCTCGCGCGCGCCGAGCGCCTCCTTCAGCAGCGCCTCGGTCTCGGGATAATAGATCGCGCGCAATTGCGCCTCGCTCCAGAAATCCTCGACCATCGTCGGCGCCGCGAGGAGCTGGAATCCTTCGCGATCTATGGCGGCGTCGGCAGCGTGGCGACGCGCATCGGAGATGCTGGTCTGCTGCGGCAAATATTCGCCGCTCTGCCAGCCGGCGCCCGGCGGCGGCTCGAATGTGTAGGAGACCGGCTTGGTTCCGGTCGGCTTCAGATAGAAAAGCTCGGCGATCGTCGCCGCGCTGTCGGCCGGAGCGCCGGAACGGCTCGTCTCCATGCTCGTCGCCTTCGGTGGGAAAAAAGCGCCTCGCGCGCCTCGCAGGATAAATCTACCAGTCTGGTCGAAATATTCAACGGGGCGAGAGGTCGGAGTCGACGGTGACGATGTTGCGGCCGCGCGATTTGGAGACATAGAGCTTGGCGTCGGCGCGCTGGATCAGATTCTCGGCGCTCTCATTGGGCGCCAGCTGGGCGACGCCGAAGGAGGCGGTGATGCGGCCGATCGGCGCGCCGCCCTTGATCGCCCATTTCTTGGTCTCGAATTCGGCGCGAATGCGCTCGGCCGCCATTTTCGCCTCGGCATAGGAGACGGCGGGCATGATGATCGCGAATTCCTCGCCGCCATAGCGCGCGACCGTGTCCTTCTCCTCGACATGCTTGGTCATCGTCCTGGCGAAGTTTTTCAGCACCTCGTCGCCGATGAGATGGCCGTGGCCGTCGTTGATCTTCTTGAAATGATCGATATCGGCCATGATGAGGCTCAAGGCGCTGTCGGACGAAGCCGCGATCTTCGCCTCGCGCGCCAGCGTCTCGTCGAAATGGCGGCGCGTGAAAACTTGCGTCAGCGAATCTCGGACATTGAGCTCCTGCGTCTCGGCCAGCTCGGCGCGCAATTCGCTGATCTGCCGCTGCGAGTCCTCGAGCCGGCGCTGATGCTCCTCGGTCTCGCGCAGCATCTTCTGATTTTCGGCGATCAGCAGCACGATGGCGGCGCGGATCTGATCCGGGCTCGTCGTCGCGGTGAGCTCCTTATGGCCTTTCACAAGGGCGGCGGAATAGGTCTTGTTGCTGTCGAGATGCGAGCGCACCAGAGTGAGAATCGTTCCGAGCTCGCTGTCGATCAGCCGCCGCGTCTTGGCGAAATCCTCCGGCGCTCCTGCCGCCGCGGCGCCGGCGCGCCCCGAGCGCGTGACGATCTCCACCACGCGCGGCGTTCCCAGCACGACGCCGATGAAGGAGACGGAGATCAGCGCCAGATTGCGCGCCAAGGCGAGCGGCTCATGGGCGATGCGAAAGCGCTCGCCGGAGGCGCCGTCCGCCGTCGTCTCCCAATTGTCGAGCGACCAAGACCAGAGCGAGGAGGGGTCCGGCGCCGAGAAAAAGCCGGCCCGGCTCAGAGCGAACATGCCTGCAGCCGCGACGAGCGCGCTGCCCGCGACCAAAGCCCAGCTTCTCGAATCGAGTTTCATCTTGGTCTGTCTCTCCCGTCTCGGCGGCCGAGACATCTCTATTCACATCGTCGCGCCAAATCGGCCGACGTTTCGCCGGCAGGCCGCGAATCACAATTATCTCGGGAACTATTTTCCTCGCTCTTGGGCAGGCGTCCATAGCGACGTTCACGCCGGCGCGCGACGACTTTCGCGCCAGAGCCTGCATTTTTCGAGGAAAATGGAGGGCGTGCGGCGGGCGGCTGGGCTCAGACGCCCCGGCCGCTCTCGTCCATCGCGACACGGCGCGCGTCGGAGAGCGCCTTGATCGCGAGCCCGCAAATGGCAAGGCCCGCCAAAATCATGATGGCGGCGTCGAGCCGGGACACGCCGACGTCATTGGTCTCGTCTATTCCCATGGCGTGGGCGGCGAAGGGCCAGAGCGCCATCAGCAGGCGAAACTCGGTCGCGCCGAGGCCGATATAGGCCATTTGCTGAACGTGGCGGACGATCGCGCGAATATAAGTATAGGCCGAGAAGAGCAGATAGCAGATCAGCACGACGAAGGCCGACTCGATCGACAAGAAGGGCGAGGCGCCGAAGGCGACGATCAGCAATATTTGCGAGAAGAGATCGAATGTGTGCTCGACGAGGCCGAGCTGCGGATCGGCGGTCTTGCGATGCTGCGCCAGCCGGCCGTCCAGCGCCGCGCCGAACCAGTTGAGGAAGACACCGAGCGGAATCAAGGGCATCCACAGCGCCGACCAGCGGCAGCCGACGAGCGCCATGGCGGCGACGCAGGCGCCGAACAATCCGATGCGGGTCAGCTGCAGAGGCGTCACGGATTCCGGCAGCTCGATCACGATCGCGCGCACGAGCCTTTGTTCGGCCGGAGCCAGAAAGCTCTGATAATGCCCGGCTTTATGATCGGCGGTCTTCATGTGCGACGCACTCCGCGGTTGCCTCCGCCAGATCAATTGCGCTTCGGACGATTTTATCATTGTCGCATATCGTCGTCGGCGCGCAAGTCCGAGCGAGAGTCGCCGGCCTTAAGCCAAGCGTTAACCTTTCGAAAGGCATAGTGGCCGCGAAAATGGCGAGGACATGACCGATGGCGAGAGCAGGCTCGGCGCGGGGCCGGAAACATTCGCCCCTATCGCATGACGACGTAGCGGCGGCTGCGCGTTGCGCCGCGGCGCGGCGGCGCGTCATTTCCATGTCTTATAGCGCCAATTCGGCTCATCTCGGCTCCTCGCTCGGCGTCGTCGAGATTCTCGACGCCGTGCTCGCCGTCTCCGATTTGCGTCCGGCGACCGCCAGCGCGGCGGACCGCGATCGCGTCATTCTCTCCAAGGGCCATGCGGCCATGGCCTATTACGCCGCGCTAGAGCAATATGGACTCGTCGCGCCGAGCCTGCTCGACGCCTATCTGCAGAATGGCACGCCGCTCTGGGGCCATGTCGGCCTCACCGAGGCGGTCCCGGCGATCGACGCCACCAGCGGCTCGCTCGGCCATGGCCTATCGCTGGCGGCGGGCTTTTCGCTCGGCCATCGTCTGCGCGGCGGCGATCATCGCGTCTTCTGCATTCTCTCCGACGGCGAATGCGACGAGGGCTCCACCTGGGAGGCGGCGCTCTTCGCCGGAGCGCGCAAGCTCTCCTCGCTCACCGCCATCGTCGATTACAACCACATTCAATCGCTGGCGCCGACGAAAGAGGTGATGGACCTCGAGCCCTTCGGCGCCAAATGGCGCAGCTTCGGATTCGAGACGATCGAGCTCGACGGCCATGATTGGGCGGCGCTGGTCGCGGCGCTCGAGCGGCCCGGGCGCGGACGTCCGCGCGTCATCCTCGCCCATACGGTGAAGGGCAAGGGCGTCGCCCGCATAGAGAACACCGTCGCCTCGCATTACAAGCCGGCGCTCGCCGCCGATCTGGAGCTCGCCTGATGCGCAAGCGGATCATCGAGCTCATCGAGGCGGACGCCAGCGTCGATCCCAGAATCGTGTTTCTGACCGGCGATCTCGGCTTCTCCTTCGTTGAGCCGCTCGAGCAGGCGCTCGGCGAGCGCTTCGTCAATATGGGCGTCGCCGAGGCCAATATGGTGTCGGTCGCCGCTTCGCTGGCCGCCAGCGGCTTTCGGCCTTTCGCCTATTCCATCGCGCCCTTTATGACGGCGCGCTGCCTCGAGCAGATTCGCAACGACATCTGCTATCAACGCCGCGCCGTGCGGCTGATCGGCGTCGGCGCCGGCTTCTCCTACGGCACGCTCGGTCCGTCGCATCACGCGCTCGAGGACGCCACGATCATGGCGGCGCTGCCCGATCTCATCGTCGCCAATCCGGGCAACGCCGCCGAGCTCGATCGCTGTTACGCGGCGCTGCTCGACGATCCGCGCCCCGCCTATTTCCGCATCGCTCGCGAGAGCGGCGCCTCTTATGGCGCGCCGATCTTCTCGCCGCAGACGGCGGCTTTCGCGGCGCGCCGCGGCGCCGATGTTACTTTGGCGGCGAGCGGCGGCTCGGTGACGCAATGTCTCGCCGCCGCGGAGGCTTTGGCGCGGGAGGGGATCGAGGCCGCTGTCGTCAGCGTTCCGATCGTTCAGCCTTTCCCGACGGAGGCATTCGCCGCGCTGCTGACCGGCGCGCCGGTCGTGTCGGTCTTCGAGGGCTATCGCGGCAATCCGCTTTCAATCGGCGTCATGGAGACGCTTCTCGCGCGCGGGATGGGCGAGGCCTTCGTCGATCTCACCGCGCCGCAGGCCTTTCCGAGCCTCGTCGGCGACACGGAGACGCTGCGCCGGCGCGCCGGGCTCGATCCCGCCGCCATCGCCGCGCAGGCGCGCGCGCTCATCGCCGGCCGCGACGCCCGCAAGATCGGAGCGCGCGCATGAATGCGGCTCCCGATGGCGCGCTTTTGCTGAATCATCCGCTCTATCGCGCGGATATCGCCGATATTCTCACCGCCGATCTGCCCTGGGAGCGGCTCGCCGGGCGCACCATTCTCGTGACCGGGGCCAATGGCTTTCTGCCGGCGATGATGGTCGACACTCTTCTCGCTCTCGCCGAGAGCCGCCCCGACATCGTCCCGAATGTGCTGGCGCTGGTCCGTTCGCGGGAAAAGGCCGAGCGCCGCTTTCGCGCGCATCTCGACAATCGCGCTCTGACGATCGTCGAAGGCGATGTGGTGGAGCCCTTCGATCCGCCCGGCGCGGTCGATATGATCGTCCACGCCGCCAGCCAGGCGAGCCCGCGCTATTATGGAGTCGATCCGGTCGGCACGGCGGCGCCCAATGTGATCGGGACCTCGCGCCTGCTCGATCTGGCGCGGCGCAAGAACGCCTCCCGCTTCCTCTATTTCTCCAGCTCCGAGGTCTATGGCGCGCTGCCGCCGCAGGCCCAGCCGGTGGAGGAGACGGTCTTCGGCCGGCTCGATCCGGCGACGCAGCGCGCCTGCTACGCCGAGTCGAAGCGCATGGGGGAGACGCTCTGCGTCGCCCATTGCGTGCAATATGGGACGCAGGCGGTCATCGTGCGGCCCTTCCATACTTATGGGCCGGGCATGCGGCTCGACGACGGCCGCGTCTTCGCGGATTTCGTGCGCGACATTGTGACGGGGCGGGACATCGTCCTCAATAGCGACGGATCGGCCGAGCGCGCCTTCTGCTATCTCGCCGACGCCGCGCGCGCCTTCTTCGCCGTGCTGCTGAATGGCGAGGCCGGCCATGCCTATAATGTCGGCAATGGCGAGGCGGTCGCTTCCGTCCGCGGGCTCGCCGAGACTTTGGTCGGCCTCTATCCCGAGCGCGGCCTGTCGCTGCGCTCGAGCGTTCCGCTCACCGGCTATCTGCCGAGCGTGGTTCAGCGTTCCGCTCCGGACACGACGCGGCTGGAGACGCTGGGATGGCGTCCGCGCATCGGCATCGCCGAGGGATTTCGGCGCACCATCGATATCTACAACGATATTTTTACGGACGCCGCCGTCGCGGCCGCTTGAGCGCTCCCTCACGAGCAAAGTCCTCCGATCGGTCGGAATTCGCGCCGGAAATCCGAACTCCTTCCGCGAGAGCCGATCTCGAGGCGCCTGCATTTTGTTAACCATAGGCTGTAGCGAACTTGCCACAGCCGGGCGATAAAGAGCCGGCGCGGCGCGTCGGGCCTTGTGTTCGCCAAAGAGACGGGGTCATTTGGGCGCGCGGCGAAGCTTCGGGAGCGGCTCGGAGCATTGGTCGGGGGCGGCGTGGTTTTGAAGACGCTTCGTATTTTCGGGCTTGTGTCGGTTTCGGCGGCCCTGCTTTCGGGCTGCAGCCTGCTTCCGGGCAGCGGCCCTTCGGGCGATGCGGTGATGACCGCCGGCGTGCCGAGCGAATCGCAGCCGGAGACGGCTTTCGCCCTCGTCGAGATCGACGGCCAGGTGGTGGCGGCGTTGGCCAAGCATGGCGCGCCGGGCCTGCGCGGCTCCTTCGGCGATTATCGTCCGCCGGCCTCGCAGCCGATCGGGGTCGGCGACACGCTGCAGATCACTCTATGGGAGGCGGCCGCGGGCGGCCTCTTCTCCTCGCCGGCGACGGATCGAACCAGTCCGGGCTCGCGCTCGGCGGCGATTCCCGATCAGACGGTGGGGCGCGACGGCTCGGTGACGGTTCCCTACGCCGGGCGGATACAGGTCGCCGGCCGCACCCAGCAGGAGGTGGAGGCGGTCATCATCGATCGGCTGCGCGGCAAGGCGATCGAGCCGCAGGCGCTGGTCAATGTGTCGCGCAACATCAGCAATACGGCGACGGTGACGGGCGAGGTGACGCAGGGCGCGCGCGTGCCGCTGACGCTGCGCGGCGACCGCGTGATGGACGTCATCGCCCAGGCCGGCGGCTTTCGCTCGCCGGTACACGAGACCTTCGTCAGCCTGACGCGCGGCGACCGCACCGCGCGCGCGCCGATCCAGGCGCTGCTCGCCAATCCGCGCGAGAATATTTTCGTGCGTCCGGGCGATGTGCTGACGGTGGAGCGGACGCCGCAGACCTTCACGGTCGCCGGCGCGACCGGGGCCAACGCCGTCGTGCCTTTCGACGCGCGGGGAATCACTCTGGAGGAGGCGATCGGCAAGGCCGGCGGCCTCTCCGATCAGCGCGCCGATCCGAGCGGCTTGTTCGTGCTGCGTTACGAGCCGACGGCGGTGATCGCCGATTACCCGACCGTTTCGCCGCTGCTGGCTTCGCAACGGCTGATTCCGGTCGCCTATCATCTCGACATGCGCAATCCGGCGTCGCTGTTCACGGCGCGGCGATTCGCGATGCGGGACAAGGATATATTGTATGTGTCCAATGCGCCTGTGACCGAGATCGCCAAGGCGTTCCAGCTCGTCTCCATGCTGACGCAGCCGGCGATTCAGGGCGCGGCGGTCGGCGCTGCGGTGAAGTGACGCAGCCGGACTTGTCCTCTCCGAATTCAACCGTAAGGGTGGCAATAACGGTTGACGGAGGGGGTGGGCGCGGGGCAATCTCCCGGGCGCCGATATTGCAGTGCAAAAAAGAGTCGTGATCCCGGCGAGAGTTTCGCGGTCGCGACGGTGGGCTTGGTTTTCGAGGGGGTTTCTTGGCGAACCGATTGAACACGAGCCTTTTGGCGATCGGCGAGCGGCGCGTGCTGCAGGCGCTGGCCCCGCGACTCCCCGCCTGGACCACGCCGGATCATCTGACGGCGGCCGGGCTGGTCGGCGCGGCGATGACGGCGGCGGGCTTCGCGCTCAGCCATTGGTCGGCCGGTTTCCTCACACTGGTGGTGGCGGGCCTGTTCCTGAACTGGTTCGGCGATTCGCTCGACGGCACTCTGGCCCGCTACCGCGGGATCGAGCGTCCGCGCTACGGCTTCCTGCTCGATCATTCGAGCGATCTGATCGCGCAGAGCCTGATCGTGGTCGGCCTCGGCGTCTCGCCCTATTTCACGCTTCCCTCGGCGCTGTTCGTGCTCTCGCTCTATCTGCTGATGAGCTCCTACACTTATCTGCGCGTGGCGACGGCCGGCGTGCATCGACTGTCCTATGGCGGCATGGGCGCGACCGAGTTCCGCATTCTGGTCGCGGCCTGGAGCCTCTTCGCCTGCTGGCTCGGCCCGCAGGTTGTGGAGGCGCGGCTGTGGCGCTTCTCCGTCCTCGACGTGACGATCGGAACGATGTCGGCCATCGCCTTCGCGCTCTTCGTTCTGATGGTGCGTCAGGATCTGTCGCGGATGGACCGCGACGACGAGCATGAATCGGCGACTATCCACCGCCTGCCGACGCGCCGCTCCGCGGCCGAGCCGGCTGCGGCCGAGCCCGCGCGCGAGCTTCCCGGCGTCTCGGCCGGCTGAGGCGCGCGCGCAAGCCGCAAAAGAATCCGCGCTCTGCAAAAAATCCGCGTCCAGCCATGGGAAGCCGCAGGCGCCGGCATATCTTGTCATAGCGATCCAGCCCTCCGCCCGAGGAGTAGCGACGCATGACAAACCGTGAAATTCGTTCCCGCCAAAAGGCCGCGCTCGAGACGCCGACCGGCTTCTCGCCCGAGGCGACGCGCGACCTTACCGGCGCGCTCAACGCCGTGCTGGCGGATGTTTTCGCCCTTTATCTCAAGACGAAGAATTTCCACTGGCACGTCTCCGGCCCACATTTTCGCGACTATCATCTGCTGCTCGACGAGCAGGGCGCGCAGATTTTCGCGACGACGGACGAGATCGCCGAGCGCGTGCGCAAGGTCGGCGGCACCAGCTTGCGCTCGATCGGCCATATCGCGCGGCTGCAGCGCATCCTCGACAATGACGCCGATTATGTCGATCCGCAGGACATGCTGGCGGAGCTGCGCGACGACAATGGCGCGCTGGCGGCGCGCATGCGCGAGGCGCATTCCATCTGCGACGAGCGCGGCGACGTCGCCACGGCGAGCCTGCTGGAGAATTACATAGACGAGGCCGAAAGGCGGATATGGTTCCTGTTCGAGGCCGGCCGCCGCGGCAATGCGTGACGTGAATCGGCTGCGGCGGTCCCGTTTCCGTTGCGAAGCCGCGCGGCCGCGTGTAGGTGTGACGGGCATCGAGGTCCCATGCGCAACCCACCCCCCCAGGCCGTTCGTCTCGCCGATTATCGCCCGCCCGCGTTTCTGATCGACGCGGTCGATCTCGATATTTCCCTGCATCGAAGCAAGACGCGCGTCGTCGCGCGCCTCGCGATCAGGCGCAACCCCGCCGGCCAGGCGGGCGCGCCGCTCGCGCTCGACGGCGACGGGCTGGTCTTGCGGCGCGCGGCGCTGGATGGCGCGCCGCTCGCGCCCGAGGCCTATGAGGCGACGCCCGATTCCTTCGTGCTGCGCGCCCCGCCCGAGGGGCTCTTCACGCTGGAGCTGGAAACGGAGGTCGATCCCTCCGCCAACACGCAATTGAGCGGGCTCTATCGCTCCGGCTCCGCCTATTGCACGCAATGCGAGGCGGAGGGCTTCCGCCGCATCACCTATTTTCTGGATCGTCCGGATGTTCTCAGCGTCTATACGACGCGGATAGAGGCCGAGAAGAGCGAAGCTCCCGTCCTGCTCGGCAATGGCAATCCGGTCGCCTCCGGCGATCTCGAAGGCGGGAGACATTTCGCGGTCTGGCGCGATCCGTTTCCCAAGCCCTGCTATCTCTTCGCCCTCGTCGGCGGCGATCTCGGCCATATCTCAGAGAGCTATCGCACCGGCTCCGGCCGCGTCGTCGCGCTCGCCATCTATGTCGAGCGCGGCAAGGAGCCCTTCGCCTCCTATGCAATGGACTCGCTGGTGCGCTCCATGCGCTGGGACGAGCAGGCATTCGGGCGCGAATATGATCTCGATGTGTTCAACATCGTCGCCGTCTCCGACTTCAACATGGGCGCGATGGAGAACAAGGGCCTCAACATATTCAACGACAAATATGTTCTGGCCTCGCCCGAGACCGCGACCGACTCCGACTATGCGGGCATAGAATCGGTCATCGCCCATGAATATTTCCACAATTGGACCGGCAATCGCATCACCTGCCGCGACTGGTTCCAGCTGTGCCTGAAGGAAGGTCTGACCGTCTATCGCGATCAGGAATTCTCGGCCGATCAGCGCTCGCGCGCGGTGAAGCGCATCTCCGACGTGCGTGGCCTGCGGCTGCAGCAATTTCCCGAGGACGCCGGCCCGCTCGCCCATCCGGTGCGGCCGAACCTCTATCACGAGATCAACAATTTCTACACGGCCACCGTCTATGAGAAGGGCGCGGAGATCGTCCGCATGCTGAAGACGCTGATCGGCGAGGCCGATTTCCGTCGCGGCATGGACCTCTATTTCGCGCGTTTCGACGGAACGGCGGCGACGGTCGAGGATTTCCTCTCCTGCTTCGCCGAGGCTTCGGGCCGCGATCTGACGCAATTTTCGCTCTGGTACGAGCAGGCCGGCACGCCGCTCGTGACTGTGGCGAGCGACTATGACGCGAGCGCCAAGACGCTGACGCTCAGCCTCGATCAATCGACGCCGCCGACGCCCGGGCAGAGCGATAAAAAGCCCTTCGTCATTCCGCTGGCGCTCGGCCTCATCGGCGAGAATGGCGACGAGCTGACGCTGTCCGCCGCGCCCGGCGAGAACGGCGCCAGCGCGGAAGAATGCGCCCGTAGCGTCGTCGAGCTTTCGACGCCTTCGCGCCGAATCGTGTTCGAGAATGTGCCGTCGCGCCCGGTGGTGTCGCTGCTGCGCGGCTTCTCCGCGCCCGTGCGCCTCACGCCACCGCAATCGGCGGAAGACCTCGAGCGCCTGCTCGCCCATGACAGCGATTCCTTCAATCGCTGGCAGGCGGCGCAGAGCCTCGCGCTGCGCTCCATCTTCTCGCGCATAGAGGCCGCGCGCGGCGGCGCGGCGTCGGACGATCGCGCCTTTTTCGATTCTCTGAAGCGGCTCGTCGAGGCGGGAGAGGGCGATCCCAGCCTCGTCGCGCAGGCGCTGGCTCTGCCCTCCGAGATCGACATCGCGCGCGAGATCGGCAAGGACGTCGACCCCGATGTGATCTTCGCGGCGCGCTCCGGGCTGAAGCGCGATCTCGGCCGCCATTTGGGCGCGGCGCTCGCCGAGGCGCATGCCCGCTTCGCCGCGCAGGAGGGCTTCTCGCCGGACGCCGACAGCGCCGGCCGACGCGCCATGCGCAATGTCGCGCTCGATCTTCTGGCGGCGGGCGATCCGGCCTCGGGCGGTCTGCTGGCCGAGCGGCAATTCGCCGAGGCGACCAATATGACCGATCGCATCTCGGCGCTGGCGACGCTGTCGCATGTGCCGGGCGCGGCGCGGGAGGAGGCTTTCGCGGCCTTCTATGAGCGCTACAAGAAAGACCATCTCGTACTCGACAAATGGTTCTCGCTGCAAGCGACAATTCCCGAGGCGGAGACCACCGCCCGCATCGCCCGGCTGATGGAGCATGCGGATTTCTCGCTCGCCAACCCCAATCGCGTGCGCGCGGTGGTCGGCTCCTTCGCCAATGGCAATCCGACGCGCTTCCATGCGCTGGACGGTTCCGGCTATGCGCTGCTCGAGCGCGTGGTGCTGGAGCTCGATCCGAAAAATCCGCAGCTCGCCGCGCGGCTGCTCTCGGCGCTGCGCTCCTGGCGATCGCTGGAGGAGCGCCGTCGCAAGCTCGCCGAATCGACGCTGCGTCGCATTCTTTCGACGCCCGATCTCTCGGCCGATGTTTCGGACATAGCGACGCGCGCGCTCGCCTGAGGGGCTTTACGTCCTTTTAAGGTCTGGACAAAAGGCCGCCGCCGGATTCGAATGGGGCTGATTCGGGGCGGGATGCGGCGCGTTTTTCCCCCTCTTAGACAAACTGCGGGGATGAGCGAAAATGGCGCGTGGGCGCGCGGCCAATACGACGACTTGCGCCGATACGTCATGGAGCGCCGCGGCCTCCTCGAGCATCGGCCGGCTGATTGCAAAGACGCCGAGCGCGCGCCAGCTGGCGCTCGCGCTCGGCACCTGCGCCATAGCATTCGGCGCTCTGCTGCTCCTTCTGGCCGAGGCCGCGCATGAGCGCACTCTGGCCGAGGCGGCGCAGGAGCTCGAGATTTTCGCGCGCGCCGTGTCGCGCGACGTGGAGACGACGCTGCGCGCCGGCGCGGCGACGCTGCCGGACTATGCCGCGACGCGCGGACGCCGCGTCGCCGTCGCCGATGGGGCCGGCCAGATCGTCGCCGCGACGGCGCCGCTCGTGGCCTCCGGCGCGCTCGCCGGCCTGCTCGGCGCCGAGCAGCTGCTGACCGAATTCGGCGAGAAGGCCGGCGTCATGCGCGTCATCCTCGCCGATGGGCGCAAGGCGCTCGCCACTGTGCGCAATCTTTCGTCAGCGCCAGGGCAGAGCGGAGGCCAGGGCGGCGGGCAGGTGGCGGCGATCCTCCCCTATGACGCGGCGCTGGCCGAATGGCGCAGCCTCGTCGCCCTCTATGCGGCGCTGTCCGCCGCTGCGGCTTCCGCCACTGCGGTCGGCCTCTTCGCCTTTCGCCGGGAGGCGCGCCGCGCAGCGCTCGCCGAGCGGGCGCAGATCGATCTGCGCCGGCGCGTCGACGCGGCGCTCGGCTCCGGCCGCTGCGGCCTGTGGGATTGGGACATTGCGCGCGGGCGCATCCATTGGTCCGATTCCATGTTCGGCCTGCTCGGCCTCGATCCGGAGCAGCGCTCGCTCTCCTTCGGCGAATTGAAGACGCGGCTGCATCCGCAGGACGGCGATCTCGTCGCCATCGTCGAGACGATCGTCGCCTCCGGCTCGCGCGGCATGGATCACGAGTTCCGCATCCGCAATGCGCGCGGCGAGTTTCTGTGGCTGCGCGCCTGCGCCGAATTGATCGACGATCAAGAAGGCGGCAAGCGCCTCGTCGGCGTCGCCGTCGATATTTCCGAGCAGCGCGCGCTGGTGGAAGGCGCTGCGACGGCCGACATGCGGCTGCGCGACGCCATAGAGACGATCTCGGAAGCCTTCGTGCTGTGGGACGCGCATAATCGGCTCGTCGCCTGCAATTCGAAATTTTTGGCGCTGCACGGCCTCGCCGCCGAGGCCGCGGCGCCGGGCGCGAGCTATGCGCGCATCATGGCGAGCGCTTCCGCCGCGCTCGCCGAGACGCAGATCGTCTCCGATGCGGCCGTCACGGCGAGCGAGCGCACCTATGAGGCGCGGCTGGCGGATGGCCGCTGGCTGCAGATCAGCGAGCGCCGCACCAAGGACGGCGGCTATGTTTCGGTCGGCGCCGACATCACTGCGCTGAAGCGCAATCAGGAGAAGCTCATCGATTCCGAGCGTCGGCTGACGGCGAGCGTCGCAGACCTCTTGAAATCGCGGCAGACGCTGGAGGCGCAGGCGCAGCAGCTCGCCACTCTCGCCGAGCAATATCATCTGCAGAAGGGCGAGGCCGAGGCCGCCTATCAGGCCAAGTCCGAATTCCTCGCCAATATGAGCCACGAGCTGCGCACGCCGCTCAACGCCATCATCGGCTTTTCGGAGATGATGCAGGCGCAAGTGTTCGGCGAGCTCGGCTCGACCAAATATGTCGAATATTGCAACCATATCCATCAGGGCGGCCGCTATCTGCTCGATGTGCTGACCGATATTCTCGACATGTCGCGGCTCGAGGCCGGCCGCGTGCGTCTCGACCAGCGCGAGGTCGACGTCTCCGGCGCCGTGCGCGCGACGGTGGAGCGCTTCCACCACAGCGCCGAGACGAAGCGCGTCGAGATCAGCGTCGACGCTCGCGACGGGCTGCGCTGCTATGGCGATCACGACGCGATCGTGAAGTCGATCGGCGTGCTGGTTTCCAACAGCCTGAAATTCACCACGGCCGGCGGCGCGGTGCGCGTGCGCGCGCGCCGACTCGCGCGCTCTGTCGCCATTTTCGTCGAGGACGATGGCTGCGGCATCGAGAAGGCCGCCATTCCCAAGCTCGGCCGCCCCTTCGAGCAGCCGATCGCCGTCATCGAGAATGGCATGAAAGGCTCCGGCCTCGGCCTCGCCATCGCGCGCTCGCTGATGGCGCTGCATGGCGGCGCGCTGCGCATCCGCTCGCATGAGGGGATCGGCACGATCGCGATGCTGCGTATTCCGGTGCGGCCGACGACGCGTGCGATTTCGACGCAAGGCGCGCGGACGTCGCTGCATTGAGGAGGCGAGCCATCAGGCTCGTGCGCTATACGATTTCGGCTGAATGGTTCGGCGCGATCTCCCTCTCTCCGCTCGCGGGGAGAAGGAAGGCGGCAATGCCGCGCGACTGATGACAACGCCGGCCTCCGCCGTCACTCCGCTGCGGCCTCCGCCATTTCCCGCCGCGGCGGCGCATAGGCCAGCTGCGGCTCCCAATAATTGCCGCGGTCGAACATGTGCCGCGCCTGCGCATATTGGAACATGATGCGGCCGACGATCTTCGCCGTCGCCGGCTTGCGCAGCGCCGCGCCCCACACTTTGTTCCACATGCGCCCTTCGGCGTCGCCGAGACGGCGCACCTCGGCGGCGATCTCCATCGCCTGCCGCTCCACCTCGCGGAAGTTCTCGAACTCCGGCAGCCTGGCGGCGCTCAAATCGCGCGCGCGGCCGAAGCTGTGAATGAAATTCAACATGCGCTCGCCGAAGGCTGCGGGCGAATAGAGCGCATTGCAGAGATTGTGCAGGCCGGAATTCAGCTCCTCCATGCTCATCGTCACGGGGCGAATATTGGAGCCCCAGGGCACCGCCTGCGTCTCCACAGTGCCTTGCAGCAGGCGTCCCTCGGCGGTGATGCGATCGAAGAGCGGCGTCGCCTCCGAGGCCATCAGCGCGCCGAGGCTGAAGATGGGGATCGGCGTCGACATGGCGAACTCATATTGTTGCGAAAACACATTCGGCCCATCGTGATCGAAGCCGACGATCATGCCGCCCATCACCGAAATGCCGCGGTCGATGAGCTTCTGCACCTCGCTCGGAATGTCGATCTTCAAATTCTGCTTTTTGCCGGTCTCGCGCAGGCTGTCGAGATTGGGCGTCTCTATGCCGATGAACACTTGATGCACGCCGGCCTCGACCAGCATGTCCATCAGCTCCGCGTCGCGCGTCGCGTCGATGGAGATTTGCGTGACGAAATCCATCTCATGGCCATTGCGCCGCCAATGCGCCATTGCCTCCAGCAGCTCCTTGCAATGGGCGCGATAGGCGGTGAAATTATCGTCCGCCAAGAATGTCGCGCGAAAGCCATGCGCCCATAGAGCGTCGAGCTCGGCGATCACATTGGCGATCGGCTTGTGGCGCTGCTTGCGGCCGAGATATTGGATGACGTCGCAGAATTCGCATTCGAACGGACAGCCGCGCGAGGTCTGCACGGCGCCGAGCATGGCGCGATGATTGGGATAGAGATCCCAACGCGGGATCGGGCTCGTCGCCAGCGAAGGCTTGTCGCCGATGTAGCGATCACGCGGTCGCCCGCGGCGCAGATCGGCGAAGAATTCTTCCGAAATCTCCTCGATCTCGCCGCTCACCAGCACGTCGCAATGCGCGGCGAGATGATCGGGGCTGAGGCTGGCGTATGGCCCGCCGATGATGACCTTCTTGCCACGGCGACGAAATTCGTCGGCGATGGCGATCATGCGACGACGCTGGCTCACCTTGCCGGTGATGCAAATCCAATCCGCCTCATGATCGAAATTCACGGGCGCGACGCCCTCGTCGCTGATCTCGATCGCGAAGTCGCGCGGCGCCATCGCGGCGACGGTGGTCGATGAGAGATCGGCCATCATCACGCCGGACGGCCGGCCGGACGCGACGAGAATCTCTGCGCCGAAGTAGGTTGGAAAATCTGCAGCGGGATTGACAATATAAAGGGATGAGGTCATTGCAGGCCCCTTTCCGACAACCCATGAATTAAGGTCCTTTTTTTTGTCGCGCGCAAGCCGAAAGCGCGTTGCGGCCGCCTATTTCGCAAGGCGCCGGGCCTTTGCTCGAAGGTCATCCACAGGCTCGCCCGCGCCGCGAGGCCGGGGCGCAAAGTCGTGGATTGTCGAAACGTCTTGCCGCTCAATCTTCTACATCGATCTGCGGACGCGGATGGGGATACCCCGTAATTGACGCTCCACTTTTCATCGCCTAAGCCTCGCGAGGTTTCGGTGACGACGCGTTTCTACGGTTTTTTTCAGGGGATAGCGCCATAAGATGACGCATGAAGCCCTCACTTCGGATCGGCCGGTCGAGCGTGGTTCCGATCGCTCCTTCGGCCTGGTGATCGCCGCCGCGCTGACCATTTTGGCGCTGGCGCCGATGTGGCGAAACGGCTCTCCGCATCTGTGGGCGCTCGCGGTCGCTGCGGTTTTCGCGGCGCTCGCCATCATCGCGCCCAAGCGGCTCGCAGCGCTCAACGATCTGTGGCTCGCCTTCGGATCGACGCTTCACAAAATCGTCAATCCGATCGTCATGGCCGTGCTGTTTTTCGGCGTGGTGACGCCGATCGCAATTCTCTTTCGTCTGCGCGGGCATGATCCGCTCGCGCTGCGTTTCGACCCTGCGGCGGAGAGCTATTGGACACTGCGCGGCGATGCGGACGGCGCCTCCGACATGCGCAAGCAATTCTGACTGGAAAAGCAATTTCTGACAGGAGACGAATGCGATGGATATGGTTGTCGAGCTGTGGGATTTCGTCGCGAGACGCAAGAAATATTGGATGGCGCCGGTGCTCGGCGTGATGATGCTGCTCGGCGGGCTGATGCTGCTGCAGGGAACGGCGGTCGCTCCTTTCATCTACACGCTGTTCTGATCGCTCGTGCGAATTCTGGGCGTTTCCGCCTTCTATCACGACAGCGCAGCAGCGTTGATCGAGGATGGACGCATCGTCGCCGCCGCGCAGGAAGAGCGCTTCTCTCGCGTCAAGCATGATGCGCGCTTCCCCGCCAACGCCATCGATTATTGCCTCGCCGCCGCCGGCGTCGAGGCAAAGGACATCGATCACGTCGCCTTCTACGACAAGCCTTTCGTGAAGTTCGAGCGCCTGCTAGAGACCTATATGTCCTTCGCGCCGCGCGGGTTTCAGTCCTTTGCGACCGCTCTGCCGGTGTGGCTGCGCGACAAGCTGTTTCAAAAATCTCTGCTCGCGCAGAAGCTGAAGCATCACGCGCCCAATGTCGATTGGCGCGCGCGTCTGCTCTTCGCAGAGCATCATCTCAGCCATGCGGCGAGCGCCTTCTATCCATCGCCATTCGACGAGGCTGTCGTGCTGACGATGGACGGCGTCGGCGAATGGGCGACCACATCGGTCGCCTTCGGCGCGGGCGCAAAGCTCGCCATGCAGCGCGAATTGCGCTTTCCGCATTCGCTCGGCCTGCTCTATTCGGCCTTCACCTATTACACGGGCTTCAAGGTCAATAGCGGCGAATATAAGCTGATGGGCCTCGCGCCCTATGGCGAGCCGAAATATGCGAGCCTCATTCTCGATCATATCGTTGATCTGAAACAGGACGGCACATTCCGTCTCGATCAATCCTATTTCGATTATTGCACAGGGCTGCGCATGTCGAGCGAGAAGCTGCATCGCCTATTCGGCGGTCCGCCGCGCGCGCCGGAAGAGCAGCTGACGCAGCGTCATATGGATATAGCCGCGTCGATCCAGGCGGTGACGGAGGAGATCGTGCTGCGCCTGACGCGCGCGCTGGCGGCGGAGACGGGCGCGCGCAATCTCTGCCTCGCCGGCGGCGTCGCGCTCAATTGCGTCGCCAATGGCAAAGTGCTGCGCGACAAGAGCTTCGAGCGCATCTGGATTCAGCCCGCGGCCGGAGACGCCGGCGGCGCGCTCGGCGCCGCGCTGCTCGCCTATCATGAATTCAACGGACGTCCGCGCGCCGCGTGCGGCGAAGGCGACGCAATGCAGGGCGCCTATCTCGGGCCGTCCTATTCGCAGAGCGATATAGAGCGCCGCCTCGCCGATTGCGGCGCGCGCTTCACGACGCTCTCGGATGAGGAGACCATCGCAGCGACGGCGCGCGATCTCGCCGACGGCAGAGCGGTGGGCTGGTTTCAGGGGCGCATGGAGTTCGGCCCGCGCGCGCTCGGCGGGCGCTCCATTCTCGCCGATCCGCGCTCGCCGCAAATGCAGAGGACGCTCAATCTCAAGGTGAAATATCGCGAATCCTTCCGGCCCTTCGCGCCTTCGGTTTTACGCGAGCATGTCGCCGATTGGTTCGATCTCGATGAGGATTCGCCCTACATGCTGCTCGTCGCCGATGTCGCGACGAAGCACAGGCTCGCGACCAGCGCGGAGGATGAGGCGCTGTTCGGCATAGAACGGCTGAATCGTCCGCGCAGCGTCATTCCTGCGGTGACGCATGTCGATGGCTCCGCGCGCGTGCAGACGGTGCATCGCGAGACCAATCCGCGCTATCACGCGCTGATCTCGGCCTTCCATGCGCTGACATCCTGTCCCGTGCTGGTCAATACGAGCTTCAATGTGCGCGGCGAGCCAATCGTCTGCAAGCCGGAGGACGCCTTCGCCTGCTTCATGGGCACGGAGATCGAAACGCTCGTCATCGGCAATTGCCATTTGCGCAAGGAGGATCAGGACCCCGCGCTGCGCAAGGATTACAAGGACAGATTCGAGCTCGACTAACGCTCTCCCTCGCCCCGCTTGCGGGGAGAGGGTCGGGGTGAGGGGCTCGGGGCGTGGGCCAGAAACGGAAAACGCCCCGAGCCCCTCATCCTCACCTTCTCCCCGCTCGCGGGGAGAAGGAAGGCGGCGAAACCCGCGCGAAACGATCAGCCGAAAATCATGTCATTCCGCGGGCGGCGCCAGCGGAACGGCGGGGGAGGGCGCAGCGCTCGGCGCATGGGTCTTGGCCTGGGCCGCGCGCGGCATCGCCAGCACGACGCGCAGGCCCGGCGCATTGTCCTCTATGCGCAAGGTCCCGCCATGCAGGCGCGCCACGGCGGCGGCGAGCGAGAGACCGAGGCCGGAGCCCGGCCGCGAGCGCGAATTCTCGAGCCGCACGAAACGGCCGATCACCCGGTCGCGATCCTTCTCCGCTATGCCGGGGCCGCGGTCGGAGACCGCGATCTCTATGCCGTCGCTCGTCCCTCGCGCCGCGACGCCGACGACGGCGCCCGGCTCGGTCGCGCCATATTTCAGCGCATTGTCGACGAGATTGACCAGCGCCTGCCCGAGCAGCTCGCGATTGCCGCGCAGCGTCAGGCCCTCGGCGGCGGCGAGCTCTATGCGCGCGCCATGCTCCTCGGCGACGGGCTCGTACATTTCGGCAATGTCGGCGGCGACGCGGCCAGCGTCGAAATCGCTGGAGAAATCGCTGCAATAGCCGGCCTCCGCGCGGGCGATCATCAGCAGCGCGTCGAAGATGCGGATGAGCGCGTCGGATTCCTCGATCATGTCGGTCAGCGCGTCGCGATATTGGTCGGCGCCGAGATCGGCGCGCAGCGCGGCGTCGGCGCGATTGCGCAGGCGCGTCAGCGGCGTCTTGAGATCATGCGCGATATTGTCGGAGACCTCGCGCAGCCCAGTCATCAGCTGTCCGATGCGGTCCAGCATGGCGTTGAGATTGCCGGCGAGACGGTCCAGCTCATCGTCCGCGCCCATCAGCGGCAGGCGCTGCTCGAGATCGCCGGACATGATGCGGCGGGCCGACGCGGAGAGCTTGTCGAGCCGCGCCAGAATGCGCCGTGCGACGATTAGGCCCCCGAGCGTGCCGATGGCGATGAGCCAGAACAGCGAGGCGACGAGCGCCCGGCGCAATATGCCGCGCAGCAGCTTCCTGTCTTGCAGATCATGGCCGACGAGCAGGCGAAAGCCGCCCGGGAGCTGGAACAGCCGCATCATGGCGCGATGATGGGCGGAGGTCTCGCCGCGCCGCTGATAGCGCGCCTCCACCAGCTCGGTGCCGTCCGGCAGGTCCGGCGGCAAAGCGGCGATATTGCCGACGACGAGCTCGCCGGAGAAGGTCGTCACCAGATAGAGCGAGGCTCCGGGCGTGCGCACGCGGCGCTCGATCACCTCGACGAGCTGGCGAATGCCGCCTTCCGAATATTGCTCGGCGAGGCCGCGGATATCGGCGTCGATCGTCTGCGCGGTCTGCTCGTCGAAAAGGTCCTCGACATTGATCTGCACGCGGGTCAGCACCAATGCGGCGCCGATGCCGAAGAGCACCAGATAGGCGAGCGACAGCTTGAAGGCCGTCGTGCGGAAGAGTCTAACGAGCGCCTTCACGGATCATATATCCGGCGCCGCGGATCGTGTGCAAAAGCGGCGTCTCGCGGCCCTTGTCGATCTTGGAGCGCAGTCTGGAGATGTGGACGTCGATGACATTGGTCTGCGGATCGAAGTGATAATCCCAGACATTCTCGAGCAGCATGGTGCGCGTCACCACCTGGCCGGCGTGCTTCATGAGATATTCCAGCAGGCGGAACTCGCGCGGCTGCAGCACGATCTCCTGTCCGGCGGACACCACCTTATGGGCCAGCCGATCGAGCTCGAGGTCGCCGACGCGATAGACGGTCTCCTCCGGCTTCGGCCCGCCGCGGCGGCGCGCCAGCGCCTCGACGCGGGCGAGCAGCTCGGAGAAGGCGTAGGGCTTGGACACGTAATCGTCGCCGCCGGCGCGCAGGCCGCGCACGCGATCGTCCACCTGGCCGAGCGCGGAGAGGATGAGGGCGGGGGTGTCGATCTTCTGCTCGCGCAGGCCCGAGATCAGCGAGAGCCCGTCCAGCTTGGGCAGCATGCGGTCGATGACGAGCACGTCGTAATGACCTTCCGCCGCGGCCGCATAGCCGGAGAGGCCGTCCGCCGCATGGTCGGCGACATGGCCTTGCTCGCGAAACGCCTTCACGAGATAGGCCCCGGCTTCCGAATCGTCCTCGACGACCAATATTCGCATCTCTCTCATATAGCGCGCCTCGAATAAAAACGGCAGGCCGGCGATACGCGCCGACCTGCCGCGGCTGACGCGGCGGGAGAGGAGACGAAACGCCTCCCGCCGCCTCCTTTGCGCTGGCCCGCTACACGGGGGGCGGGCAAAACGGGCCGATCGCGCAAGAAGCTCTAGAGCGCCGTCACGACGCCGGATTGACCGAGAGGGCGACGAAGCGGGCGCCCTCCGGGGATTTCACGCGCAGCAGGACGGATTTGCGGCCCTCCTTCTTGGCCGAGTCGATGGCGGCCTGCAGATCGCCGCGCCCTTTGAGCGTCTGGCCATTGGCCTCGACGATCACATCGCCCTGGCGCAGGCCTTTCTGGGCGGCGGCGCCATTGGGGTCTATGCCGACGATGATGAGGCCCTCGCCGCCGCGGCCGCCGCGCACCTCGGCCGCCGGGGCGACCTCTATGCCATAGGCGGCCAGCGCCGCGCCGGGCTCGACGCCGTCGTCATTGGATTCGGCGGCGGCAGTCTCCTTCTCGCTGGGCAGCTTGCCGAGCTTCAGCTTCACGTTCTTTTCCGCGCCATTGCGCAGATAGGTCAGCTCCGCGCTCTTGCCGGGGCCGAGCGTCGCGATGCGACGGGCGAGGTCGCGCGGACCGTCCACCTTCTGGCCGTCCACGGCCGTCACCACGTCGCCGGCCTTCAGCCCGGCCGCCTCGGCCGGTCCGCCGCGCTGCGGCTGCGCGATCAGCGCGCCTTTGCTCGTCTTGAGCCCCAGGCTCTCGGCGATCTCCGGCGTGATCGGCTGGATGGAGACGCCGATCCAGCCGCGCGCCACCTGTCCCTTGTCCTTGAGCGCGGCAATGACGTCCTTGGCCACCTCGGAGGGGATGGCGAAGCCGATGCCGACCGAGCCGCCGGAGGGCGAGTAGATCGCGGTGTTGACGCCGACGACCTGCCCCCGCTCGTCGAAGGAGGGGCCGCCCGAATTGCCGCGGTTCACCGGCGCGTCGATCTGGAGGAAATCATCATAGGGGCCGGCGCCGATGTCGCGGCCGCGCGCCGAGACGATGCCCGCCGTCACCGTGCCGCCGAGGCCGAAGGGATTGCCGACCGCGATCACCCAATCGCCGACGCGCGGGCTGGAGCTCGCCCAGTCCACATGCGGCAGATTATTGCCGTCGCTGATCTTCAGCAGCGCGAGATCGGTGCGCTTGTCGGTTCCGATGATCTTGGCGGGCAGCGTGCGGCCGTCGTCGAACGTCACCTCCACCTGCGTCGCATTCTCGACGACATGGTTGTTGGTGACGACATAGCCGTCATTGGTGATGACGAAGCCGGAGCCTTGCGCCTGCGTCATATGCTTCTGCCGGCCGCGTCCGCCTCCCGGAGGCTCGCCGAAGCGGCGGAAGAAGCGATAGAGCGGATCGTCCGGCGAAAGCTCGGGCGGCGCGCCGGGAAAGCCCTCCTCGGGGCCGCCGCCGGCCTCCAGCGCCTTGGTCTTGATCGCGACCACGGCGGGCTTCACCCGCTCGACGACATCGGCGAAAGATTGCGGGCCGACGGCCGGGGCCGCGCTCTGGCTGGAGCTCTGCGTCTGCGTCGCGGGGGCCTGGCCCCAGGCGAGGGTCTGCGCCGGGGAGAGCAGTGTCGCGCCGAGCGCGAGGGCCGCGGCGCCGGACATCAGGGCGAGGCGGAACGGGCGTCCTTCCGGACGACGCCAACGCGCCGTGCGGCTGGTGGCGAGAGCTCGACGAAACAGCATAGGCAAGGTCATCAAACCTTCTCCATCGATCTGCCATCGGCGTGCTCTCACTCGGGAGCTGCGGCCGGTGGCGCGGCGGGGCGTCCGCCTGTCGACGATGAAGATGGTGTTCGCGAGCTTACGCCACAGTGGCGGCTGCATGAAACTTTCGTAAGGCGCGAGCGTGGGCTAGAGCGCGCCGCCTTCTCGGGCAATTCGCCCGGCGCCCGGAGGGATGGCGTCCATGGCGCGGCGCGGCCTCTTTCGCCAGGCTGTTCCGGTCGTCTCGGACCGGGAGGAAGCGCAATGACGAAATTCATTTTTAACGACGAGAACATCGATTGGAAGAGACTCGAAGGGATCGATCACCTCTGGCTCTCCGTGCTGAATATCGATGACGAGGCCGGCATCGTTCATGTCTTGTACAAATTCGCCGCCAATGAGAAAATCCTGCTGCATCGTCACAAGACTCTGAACAAGACCTTCGTGATTCAAGGCGAGCATCGCCTCTATCACGCCAATGACGAGCTAAAGGAGGCGCGGCCGGTGGGCAGCTACAAGGTCAGCCCGCCGACGGAGGACCCGCATCGCGAGGGCGGCGGCGATCAGGACGTGATCGTTTTCTTCACCATCTATGGGAAGGGCCTTCTCTACGAAATTCTGGACGATGCGCAGAATGTCGTCGCGCCGATCACTGTCGAGGACTTTCGCGCGCTGATGTGAAGCGCGGGGCTCGATCGGCGGAAGAGGGACGATTGCCTTCATCGACGGCGGCGCTTAGATCGTCGCCGATCGATCCTCCGATGAGGCCCCGAGCATGAGTGTATCGAGCGCTGCGCCGAGCGACGGACGTGAGCCGGGCGTGGTCGCCGCCGCCGTCTACTCCGACGGCCGCCGGCTTCAGGACATTGCGATCGACGAGGCCGGCGCTTTCGCCGCGCGTCCCGGCCATGTCGTTTGGATCGGCCTCTATGAGCCGTCTTTCGCGCTGCTGGCGCGCGTGCAGCGGCAGTTCGATCTGCATCCTCTGGCGATAGAGGACGCCGGCAAGGCGCATCAATATCCCAAGCTCGAGCAATATGGCGACGGTCTCTTCATCGTCGCGCGCACCGCGCAGATGGAGAATGGCCGCATCGCTTTCGGCGAGACGCATCTCTTCGTCGGCAAGGGCTATGTGCTGTCGATCCGCCACGGCGCCTCCAGCTCTTACGCGCATGTGCGCGAGCGTTGCGAGGCGGCGCCGCATGGGCTCTCGGAGGGCGAGGATTATATCGTCTACGCCATTCTCGATTTCATCGTGGACAATTACTTTCCCGTGCTGGCGACGATCAATGCGGAAGTCGAAGAGATAGAGGATCATATTCTCGCGCAATCGCCGGACAAGGCGCATGTCGATCGGCTTTATGCGCTGCGCCGCGATCTCTTGCGGCTCGGCAACGCCGTCGCGCCTCTGGTCGACGTCTGCCAACGCCTGGAGCATACCGAGGTGATGGCGATCGACGCCGCCATGCGTCCGCATTTTCGTGATGTGACCGACCATATTCTGCGCGTGCGCGAGCAGATCGCCACTTTGCGCGAGGTGCTGGCCTTCGCCTTCGAGGCGAGCCTGATGAACGGCCAGATGCAGCAGACCCACATCACGCGGCGGCTCGCCGCCTGGGGCGCGATATTGGCGGTGCCGACAGCGATCGCCGGCATTTACGGGATGAATTTCAAGAATATGCCGGAGCTCGAATGGCGCTACGGCTATTTCCTCATCCTCGTGGCGACGGTGGCGATCTGCGCGACGCTCTATTGGCGCTTTCGCCGCAATGATTGGCTCTGACGCGCGGCGTCATCCACGTCGCGCGCTCCCGGTCCTCCAGAAAAAGCGTGGGTCAGGCCTTCGGCCCGCCCCGCGAGATTCCGACTTTGGCGGGGCGTAGCACGCGCTCGCCGATCGTATAGCCGGGCTCGACCACTTGCGCGACCGTGCCATGCGGCACGCTCTCGTCCGGGATCTCGAACAGCGCCTCGTGCTGATTTGGGTCGAAACGCTGGCCCTGCGCCTCGATCTTCTTGACGCCGAAGCGGGCGAGGCGAGAGACGAAATCGCGCTCGGTCAGCTCGACGCCTTCGATGAAAGTGGACAGGCTCTGCTCGAGGCCCTCGCGCGCCTTTGCCGGCACGCTGTCGACCGCGCGGCGCAGATTATCGGCGAAGGTCAGCATCTCGCGGGCGAAATTGGTGACGCCATAGGTCTTGGCGTCGGCGATCTCCTTATCGGCCCGCCGCCGCAGATTCTCCATATCGGCGAGCGTGCGCAGCAGCTTGTCCTTCAAGCTGGCGACCTCGGCGTGGAGATTGGCGAGCTCGGTGAAGGGCTCGGGCTCGGCGATGTCGGATTCGGCGCCCGGCTGCGCCAGAGCGGAGGCCTCGGCGTCCTCGGCCTGACGGGCGCGAGCCTCTTCCTGCGTGTCTTTTTTCTTATCGTCGCTCATGATCTCTTCCATTGGCGATGAAACGTCCCCGATATCAGTGCGGGAGCGCGCAAAATCAAGTCGGGGCGGCGCCCGCGCCCCCGCCGGAGGCCTTTCGCACGCGAAGCGCGAAGACATCCAGCAATTGGCGCTTTATCGCCGCCTGACGCGAGGGCGAGACGATTTTCCCGCCGGTCAGATCGGTCACATAGAAGGCGTCCACGGCCCGCTCGCCGAAGGTCACGATATGAGCGGAGCCGATGTTGAGATTGAGATTGGAGATGGCGTTGGTCAGATCGAAGAGCAGGCCGACGCGGTCGAGGCCGGAGACCTCGATGACGGTCGCCATATTGGCGAAGCTATTGTCGATGACGACGCCCGGCGCAATGTCGAAGGCCGTGGTAGAGCCGCGCTGCGCGCTGCGCGCGGCCACCGCCTCGGAAATGGCGATCTCGCCGCGCAGCGCTTTCTCTATGTAATCGGCGACGCGGCGCGCGCGGCGCAATTCGTCGTCGTCCAGCGGAAAAGCGCGCGAGAAGAAGATGGTGTCGAGCGCGAGCCCGTCCGCCGTGGTGAAAATATGTGCGTCGACGATGTTGGCGCCGCTGGCGGCGCAGGCGCCGGCGATGATCGACAGCAGACGCCGATGATCCTGCGCGACGACGGTGAGCTCCACCGCGCCGCTCTTGGTGTCGAGATCGACAGTGGTGACGAGCGGCGCCTTGGCGTCTTTCAAATCGCGGAGCAGGCGCGCATGGCGCACCTTGCGGGAGAGATCGGCCTTCAGCCAATAGGCGGAGTAATGCCGCTGCGCATAGGCCTGGAATTCGGCCTCGCTCCATTCCGCGAGCGCGGCGCGCAGCTCCTCTTTCGCATGGGCGACGCGGCTCTTGCGATCGGCCGCCGAATGGCCGCCGCCGAGCACCACTTCCGTCTCCCAATAGAGCACATTGAGCAGCTGCGCCTTCCAGGCGTCGAGCACGCCGGGGCCGACGGCGTGAATGTCGCACATGGTCAGCACGAGCAGCATTTTCAGCCGCTCCATCGTCTGCACGATGGCGGCGAAATTCTCGATCGTGCGACGGTCGGAGAGATCGCGGCTCTGCGCTATGCTGGACATCAGGAGATGATGCTGCACCAGCCAGGCGACCGTATCCGTATCGCCGGGATCGAAGCCGAGCCGCGGACACAGCGAATGCGCGATGGTCGCGCCGGCCACCGAATGGTCCTCCTTGCGGCCCTTGGCGATATCGTGCAGCAGCAGGCCGAGATAGAGCGTCTTGCGATTGGAGATGGTCGGCAGAATGTCATTGGCGAGCGCGGCCTGTTTCGGCCCGCGGCCCGATTCCAGCGCCGCCAGCGCGCCGACCGCGCGCAAGAGGTGCTCGTCGACCGTATAGTGATGATACATGTTGAACTGCATCATCGCGACGATGCGGCCGAATTCGGGAATGAAGCGCCCGAGCACGCCGGTCTCGTTCATGCGCCGCAGCACGGTCTCCGTCGTGTTGTGCGACAGCAGAATCTCGAGGAACAGCCGGTTCGCCTCCTTGCTCGCGCGCAGATCGGAGTCGATCAGCCGCAGCGAGCGCGTGACGACGCGCACGGCGTCGGGATGGATCGCGAGGCCGTAGCGGTCCGCGGTCCAGAACAGGCGGATGATATTCACCGGATCGCGGCGGAACACATCCTCGGCCGCGACATTGACGCGGTCGTGCTCGACGATGAAATCATTCGACGGCATTTTGCGCGAGCGGCGCCGCAGCCGGCCGAGCACGCGGTCCAGCATGGCCGGCGGCTTGGCCTCGCGCGCCTCCAGCGCCGCGCAGACTATGGCGGTGAGATCGCCGACGTCCTTGGCGACCAGGAAGTAATGCTTCATGAAACGCTCGGTGCGCGAGAGGCCGGCGCGGTCGTGATAGCCGAATTTCGCGGCGAGCATGGGCTGCAGATCGAAGGAGAGGCGCTCCTCGGCGCGGCCAGTGGAAAAATGCAGCTGGCAGCGCACGCGCCACAGAAATTCCTCGCAGCGCTGGAACAGCGTCAGCTCGCTGCGCGTGAAGAGGCCCGCGGCGACGAGCTCCTCCGGCTCGCGCACGCGATAGACATATTTGGCGATCCAGAACAGCGTGTGCAGATCGCGCAGGCCGCCCTTGCTCTCCTTGACATTGGGCTCGACGAGATAGCGCGAGGAGCCCGCGCGCGAGACGCGCTGATCGCGCTCGGTGAGCTTGGCGGCGACGAACTCGCGCGCGTCGACGCGCATGATCTCGCGATCGAAGCTCTCGAGCAGCTCGTGAAAGAGCTCCGAGCTGCCGAGGATGAAGCGCGCCTCCAATATTGTGGTGCGTATGGTGATGTCGGCGCGCGCCTGGCGCAGGCATTCGGCGACCGAGCGGCTCGAATGCCCGACCTTCTGGCGCAGATCCCAGAGCACATAGAGGATCGCCTCGACGACGCTCTCGCCCCAGGGCGTCTGCTTATAGGGAAGCAGGAACAGAAGATCGATATCGGAGCCGGGCGCCAGAGTGCCGCGCCCATAGCCGCCGACGGCGACGATGGTCAGCCGCTCGCCGAAGGTCGGATTATCGGCGACATAGACGAAGCGCACGACATAATCATAGATCGCGCCGATGATCTCATCCTCGAGATCGGAGAGATAGCGCGCGCAGACGAGGCCCTTGCCGCCGGATTCGAGATAGGCGCGCGCGATCTCATGGCTGTCGGCCAGCACATTGCGCAATATCTCGACCACGGCCGCGCGGGGCGGCTCGCCGGGCTTGGCGGTTCTGCTCACGGCGGCGATCTTTTCGCCGAGCGTCGCGCGCAGGCCCTGCGCGCTCGGCGGCTGCGGCCGCACGGGCTTCAAAGGCTCCTCCTGCAATGGCTCCTCCCGCGCGCGCAGCGCGGCTTTGCGCGCGTCAGCCATTCGCGCGCAGCTTCGCGAGCTTGGCCTCGATCGCGTCGAAGATGGGCGCGGCGAGGTCGGGTCCGCCGAGCCGGGCGAGCGCCCGCAGGCCGGTGGGGGAGGTGACGTTGATCTCGGTCAGATTGCCGTCGATGACGTCTATGCCGACGAACAGCAGGCCGCGCTCGCGCAGCGCCGGGCCGAGCCGCGCGCAGATTTCGCGCTCGCGCTCGGTCAGCGCCGTCGAGGCCGCCGCGCCGCCGCGCACCATATTGGAGCGAATGTCGTTCTCCGCCGGAACGCGATTCACCGCGCCGAGCGGCTCGCCGTCCACCAGCAATATGCGTTTGTCGCCCTTGCTGACGGCCGGCAGAAAGCGCTGCACGACCCAAGGCTCGCGGAAGATGGAGGAAAAGAGATCGAACAGCGAGCCGAAATTGGGATCGATCGGCTCTACCTTGAACACGCTGGCGCCGCCATGGCCGTAGAGAGGCTTCATGACGATCTCGCCATGCTCGGCGCGGAACGCCTCGATTGCCGCCCGGTCGCGCGTCAGCAGCGTCGGCGGCATCAGATCGGCGAATTCCATGACGAAGACTTTTTCCGGCGCGTTGCGCACGGCGGACGGATCATTGACGACGAGCGTGCGCGACTGGATCTTCTCCAGAAAATGCGTCGAGGTGATATAGGCGAGGTCGAAGGGCGGGTCCTGCCGCAGCAGCACGACATCGACGCTGGCGAGATCGAGCGTGCGCTCCTCGCCCAGCTCGTAATAGCGCGCGGAATCGTCATAGACGGCGATCTCCCGCGCCGGAGCGCTCAGCCGTCCCGCGCCGAGCGACAGCTTGTCCGGCGTGTAGTGCCACAGGCGATGGCCGCGCCTTTGCGCCTCGAGCATCAGCGCGAAGGTGGAATCTCCGGCGAAATTGATTTTGTCCAGGGGGTCCATCTGGACCGCGACGTCGATCATGCTCTCGATGTCTCTTTCGTGGCGCACCGCGCCGGCCGCCATGGGTCGCGAGGGAGGAAGTAACGCTTTTCGTCCCGGGGCGAAAGCGCTTCCTCGATTTCGGGCGTCCCGACCACATAGACGTTAACTCCGCTTGAAGGAGATCGGTCTAAAACGACGGACAACTGTCAAGACCGGAACAAACTGGATACAGCCCCCAATGCGGTTCACCTCGATCGGCGCTGGCCTCGCGCTCAGGCAGTTCCTTTTTCTGGCTCTGCTGCTGCTCATGGGCGCGACCGCCTATGTCTCGGTCGCCAATGTCCGCGATCTGACCGGGGCCGCGGCCGATCCGGCCAATGCGGCGCGGGCGTCGCAGCTGGCGGTGACGGCCAATCAGGCGGCGGCGACGCTATCGCTCGAGCTGCTGCTCGGCACGCTGGCGGCCGCTTTTCTGGTGGTCGGCGTCTCCATTCCCACCATTCACCGCACCATCGCCTCGCCGATCAAGACCATCGCCCGCCAAATGGCCGATCTCGCCGCCGGCGACACCACCATTGTGGTGCAGGGCGCCGAGCGCGGCGACGAGATCGGCGCGATCTCCAAGGCTTTGATCGTGCTGCGCGACGCGGTGCGGGCCAATAATGAGATGGCGGCCGAGATCCGCGCCCGCGACGATCGCGAGGAGCGGCTGCGCCGCGAGGCTGTGATTCGCGATCAGGTCGAGCATTATTCCCACGAGCTTTCGGCGACGACCGCGGCGCTCGGCGAGCTGACGAAGAAAATGGCCGGCGCATCGGAGGAGATGATCGTGCAGGAACGTCGCGCCCGCGAGGATACGGATTTCGCCCGCACCGCCTCGTTGCAGGCGGCCGCCGACGTCGCCTCCGTCGCCACCGCCTCGGAGCAATTGCTGGAGGCGATCGGCGAGATCAGCCGTCAGGCGGTGGAGTCGACCACAGTGGTGCGCCAGGCCGTGCAGGAGACCAATGGCTCCAGCGCCGAGATGCTGCGCCTCTCCGCCGCCGCCAATCGCGTCGGTGACGTCGTCAGCCTCATCTCGCGCATCGCCGCGCAGACCAATCTTCTCGCGCTCAACGCCACCATAGAGGCGGCGCGCGCCGGCGAGGCGGGCCGCGGCTTCGCCGTGGTGGCGCAGGAGGTCAAGAGCCTCGCCACCCAGACCGGCAAGGCGACGCAGGAGATCGCCGATCAGATTTCCGAGATTCAGGCGGCGACCAATCTCTCCGTCTCCTCCATCGACAAGATCAAGAACAAGATCGCCGAGGTGGAGCATATTTCGGCGATCATCACCTCCGCCGTCCACGAGCAGGACGCCGCCACCAAGGACATCACCCGCAGCGTGCGCTCGGCGGCCGACAGCGCCTCGGCCATGTCGCAGCATGTCTCGCAAGTGGCGAGCGCCATGGCCATGACCGGCGCCGGCGCCGAGTCGATCGTGACGCTCGCCCGCGAGATCGACCATATGGCCCGCCGCACCCAGGCGCATACGGAAGAGCTGGCGCAGAGCCTCGCGAGCTGAGACAGTCCACTCGAGACAAAAAAAGTTCGCGCCCTTCCTTCTCCCACTTGTGGGACAAGGTGGCCCTCGCGTCAGCGAGGGTCGGATGAGGGCGCCTTGCGTCCCACGGACCCTCATCCGTCGCGCATTCGCGCGACACCTTCTCCCGCAAGCGGGAGAAGGAAGGGCCGCGGCTTCAGCTTCTCGCCTCTTTACTTCATCCCAAATCCAGCTCGAACGCCGCTTCCACATGCAGCGGCAGGCGCTTCGGCGCGATATAGACCGCGTCGCCGCGCAGCACATGGTCGGCGGCCCAGGGATTGGACGCCAGCCATTTCGACGCCGCGCGGGAGATGCGCCGGCGCTTCTCCTCGGTGATGGAGATCATCGCTTCTTCGAGATTGGCGCGCGCTTTCACTTCCACGAAAGCGATGGTCCGACCGCGACGCGCCACAATGTCGATCTCGCCGCCGCGAATGCGATAGCGGCGGTCGAGGATGGCGTAGAATTTGGCTCTCAGGAAAAGCGCCGCGATCGTCTCGGCGCGCAGGCCGCCGCGATGGCGCGCGCGCCTTTCTTCCGTCTCGCTCACTCGCGCGTCTCGCTCTCGCGCTCGGCGGCGAGCTTGATCGCTCGCGCATAGACCTCGCGGCGCGGCCGTCCGGTGGAGGCGGAGACGACGCTGGCGGCGTCTTTCAGCGAATGGGCGGCGAGCGCCTCCTCGAGCTTGGCGTCGAGCTCCGCCTCGCTCGTCGCCTCGGCGCCCGCGCCGGGCGGGGCGATCAGCACGACGATCTCGCCGCGCGGCGGCTCCTCCTCGCGCAGAGCGGCGGCGAGCGCGTCGAGCTTGCCGCGCCGCACCGATTCATAGAGCTTGGTCAGCTCGCGGGCGATTGCCGCGTCGCGCGGGCCGAGCACGGCGGCGGCGTCCTCCAGCGTCTCGGCGACGCGCTTGGGCGATTCGAAGAACACGAGAGTGCCGGGAATGCGCGCCAGCTCGGCGAGCCGCGCCCGCCGCGGTCCGCCCTTATGCGGCAAAAATCCCTCGAAGAAGAAGCGATCCGTCGGCAAGCCGGCGACGACCAGCGCCGCCAGCACGGCGGAAGGGCCGGGGACCGATGTGACCTTGATTCCCTTCTCCAGCGACTCGGCCACGAGCTTGAAGCCCGGGTCGGAGACCAGCGGCGTGCCGGCGTCGGAGACCAGCGCGAGCGCCGCTCCGGCCTCCAGCCGCGCGATGAGATGCGGCCGCATCACATGGGCGTTGTGCTCGTGATAGGCGACGAGCGGCGTCGAAATCCCATAATGGGCGAGCAAAGTCTTGGTGACGCGCGTGTCCTCCGCCACGACGGCGTCGGCCGCCGCCAGCGTCGACAAGGCGCGGAAGGAAATATCCTTCAGATTGCCGATCGGCGTCGCGACGAGATGCAGCCCGGGCGCGATCTTCTCCGCCTCCGCCCTCAGGCCGAAAGCGGTATAAGCCGCCGGCGTCGTCACTTTTCCCTCGCTCATGGCCCGCCTCTCTGCCGATGCGTTCGATGAATCGTCCGCATGTTCTTTTTACAGAACATGGAAAGCGCGTTCAAGGCCGCAATTTCCCCGCAAAATTCCATTTTATTTCAATTTAGGGGTTGCCGCGCGCTTTCCGCAATCGCGTATAAGACGGCGATTTCATCGGGCCGTTCGAGCGGGAGGCTTCCATTGGTCATGGGTAGGCGGAACAGGTTTCGGCGGGGCGGCGCTGCGGCGTCGGCGCGCCTCGTCTGCGCCTTGGCTGCGGCGTCCTTTCTCTGCGCCTGCAATCCCACGGCGGGGCCGGGCGTTCCCGGCGCTCCCGATCTGCGGCTCTCGGCGCCGCTCGGCAAGGTGGAGGTCGGCCAGCTCAATGAGGGCGAGCTGATCGGCAGCGGCGCGACGCGCATCGCGCTGATCGTGCCGCTCTCCATGGCCTCCGGGCCGAGCCAGGTGGGCGCCTCGCTGCTGAACGCCGCCAAGCTCGCCTATGCCGACAGCGGCGCCAATGATGTGACCATTCTGGTCAAGGACGATCATTCGACGCCCGCCGGCGCCGCCCAGGCCGCGCAAAACGCCATAAACGAGGGCGCGGAGATCGTCATCGGCCCCGTCTTCGCCAGCGGCGTCAAGGAGGCGGCGCGCGTCGCCCGCGGCGCAGGCAAGCCGATCATCGCCTTCTCGACCGATTCCTCCGTCGCCGGCAAGGGCGTCTATCTCCTGTCCTTCCTGGTCGAGGGCTATGTCGAGCGCATCGTCGATTTCGCCGCGCAGCGCGGCAAGAAATCGATCGCCGCGCTGGTGCCGGAGAATGACTATGGCACTGTGGCGCTGGCGCAATTCCAGCAGAGCGCCGCCAATCACGGAATGCGCGTGCTGACGATCGAGCGCTACAAGCCCGGCGCCGTGCAGCCTTCGGTGCAGCGTATCGCCCAGGCGGCCGAGCAGATCGACGCTCTGTTCATCCCCGAGCAGGCCGAGGCCATGGCCGCCGTCTCGCAGGAATTGCAGGCGGCGCATATCGACACCAAGCGCATTCAGGTGCTCGGCACCGGCCTCTGGAACGACGCCCGCGTGCTGAAGCTTCCGGCGCTGCAGGGCGCCTGGTTCGTCGCGCCGGAGAACGCCGGCTTCAACTCCCTGGCGCAGCGCTACCGCGCCAAGTTCAACACCGATCCGGCCCGCATAGCGACGCTCGCTTATGACGCCGTGTCGCTGGCCATCGCTCTGTCGCGCAGCCAGGGCTCGCAGCGCTATTCGGACAATGTGCTGGTCAATCCGTCGGGCTTCAACGGCGCCGATGGCGTGTTCCGCTTCAAGGCCGACGGCATGAACGAGCGCGGCCTCTCCGTGCTGGAGATTTCCGGCGCCGCCGCCAAGGTGCTCTCGCCCGCGCCGCGGACGTTTACGGGGAACGGGGCGTAAGCAGCGCGCCCCCTCCCTCACCCTCCCCCGCAATTGCGGGGGAGGGAGACGGCAAACGCTACGCGAAACCCCGATGAAGCGCCGAATCTGCCCCCTCTCCCGCGCAGCGGGGGAGGGCTGGGGAGGGGGCCTCACGCCACTTTCGAGAAATCCGCCACCTGCAGCATGGCCTCGCGCAGCTCGGCGAGCAGGCGCAGGCGGTTGAGGCGCACTTTCGGATCGTCGCAATTCACCGTCACCGCCTCGAAGAAGTCGTCGACGGGCTCGCGCAGCTTCGACAGCGCCTGCATGGCGCTCTCGAAATTCTCCTTGTCCAGCCGCTCGGCGGTCTCTTCCCGCGCGCGCTTGATGGCGGCGGCGAGCTTATGCTCGGGCAGCTCCATGCGCAGATTGGGATGGTGCGGCTCGTCATAGGCGCCGGCGCCGTCCTTCTTCTCCTCGATCTTGAGAATATTGGCGGCGCGGCGAAAGCCGGCGAGCAGGTTCTTGCCGTCGTCGGTGTCGAGGAATTTGCCCAGAGCCTCCACCTTGCGCGTGATGGTGAGCAGATCGTCCGGCATTTGCGCGCTCCCTTCTCGAGACTGCGCCGAGGCCGAGGCCCCGAGCGCCGCATCGATGAGGTCATATCGTGCGCCGCGATCGCGAAGGTAGACCTTCAGGCGGTCGATGAAAAAGGCGAGGAGATCGGCCGCATTGGCGGCCAGCAGGGGCGGCAGCGTCTCGCGCAAGAAAATCTCGGCGGCGGGCGAGGGCGCCTCGGCGCCCGCCTCTCTGCCGACGGCGTGCAACTGCTTCTCAATGTCGCGGCGCAGATGCGCCTCCGCATCTGCGGTCAGGCTTGCGGAGCCGCTCGGCGACAGGTCCGAGGCGACGCGATTGACCTCGCTCGTCACCAGCTCGCGCAGCGGCGTGCGCGCCGCGAGCCACACCGGCCATTGCGCGGCGGCGAATGCTTCGCGCAGCGGCAGCCGCAGCTCATTCTCGAGCGCGAGGCGGATGACGCCCAGCGCCGCTCTCCGCAGCGCATAAGGGTCCTTGCTCCCGGTCGGCTTCTCGTCGATCGCCCAAAAGCCGACCAGCGTGTCGAGCTTGTCGGCGAGCGCCACGGCGATGGACACCGGGCTCGTCGGAATACGGTCCGCCGGCCCCTGCGGCTTGTAATGCTCCTCGAGCGCCGCTGCGACCTCGGCGTCTTCGCCCTGCGCCGCCGCATAATAGCGGCCCATGAGTCCTTGCAGCTCGGGGAACTCGCCGACCATTTCGGTGACGAGATCGGCCTTGGCGAGCGTCGCCGCCCGCGCGGCCTTGTCCGCATCGGCGCCGACGATGGGGGCAAGCTCGCGCGCCAGCGCCTCTATGCGCTTCACGCGCTCGCCCTGCGTGCCGAGCTTTTCATGGAAGACGATAGTGTCGAGCTTGGGCAGGCGCTCGCCGAGCGGCGTCTTCAGATCGGTCTCATAGAAAAATTTCGCGTCCGACAGGCGCGCGGCGATGACGCGCTGATTGCCGCCGACGATCGTCTCGCCACCGTCGCTCGCCTCAATGTTCGAGACGAGGATGAAGCGATTGGCGAGCCCGCCGTCATGGCGTTTCAGCACGAAGCATTTCTGATTGACGCGAATGGTCGCGCGAATGACCTCGGGCGGAATGGAGAGAAAGCTCTCGTCGAAAGCGCCCATCAGCGTCACCGGCCATTCGACGAGGCCGGCGACCTCCTCGAGCAGCGCGGCGTCCTCGATGAGCTCCAGCCCCAGCGCCATGGCGAGATTGCGCGCGTCATGCAGGACGATATCGCGCCGGCGCGCGGCGTCGAGCACGACTTTCGCCTTCTCGAGCGCGGGGACGTAATCGTCGAAGCGCTTCACGGCGAAGGGGGCCGGCGCCAGGAAGCGATGGCCGTGGGAGACATCGCCGCTCTCGATTCCATCGACAGAGAAGCGCACCACATCCGGCGTCTCCATCTCGGTCCCGAAAGTGGCGAGGATGGATTGCAGCGGGCGCACCCAGCGCAGCGAATCGAGCCGCGTCGACGCCTTGCCCCAGCGCATGGATTTCGGCCAGGGGAAGCTCTTCACAATGCCCGGCAGCAGATCCGCCAGCACCTCTATCGTCTCGCGCCCGGCGCGCTCGATGACGGCGACATAGAACTCGCCTTTTTTGGCGTCCTTCTCGACCTTCGCCTCGTCGATCGACGCGAGGCCGGCGCTCTTCAGAAAGCCCTGAATGGCGGCCTCGGGCGCGCCGACGCGCGGACCCTTCTTCTCCTCGCGCGTATCGGGCTGGCGGCCGGGCAGGCCGGCGATATGCAGCGCCAGCCGTCGCGGCGTCGCATGAGCGGCCGCGCCCTCATAGGTCAGCCCCTTTTCGGCGAGCGCGCTGCAGACCAGCCGCTGCAGATCATCGGCCGCCTGACGCTGCATGCGGGCGGGGATTTCTTCGCTGAAGAGTTCGAGGAGAAGGTCGGGCATCGATTTATCTGTTTCTCGTGCGTGCGGAAACGAGGCGTTCTTCCACCCTCCCCTTCAGGGGGAGGGTCGGCCTGCGCAGCAGGCCGGGGTGGGGTGAGCCCGAGTCTTTGTTGCGCGGACCCCACCCCGCGCCTACGGCGCGACCCTCCCCCTGAAGGGGAGGGTGGGGGCGCGGGGCCTGCGATTTGGCGGTCGTGAACATCGGGGGTCTCAGCGTTCGTCATTCGGCGGCGCGCCGAGAGAGCCGTACAGCGCCGCATGGATCGTGTCGAGAACGCCGTCGATATTCTCGTAAACTTCCTGGTTCCAGAAACGGAGAACGCGATAACCCTCCCGTTCGAGCCAGAGCGTCCGCTCGGAGTCTCGCAGCGACGCCCCGGGCTCCGCATGTGACGGGCCGTCGACCTCGATCAATAGCTTCTCGCGCAAGCAGGCGAAATCGACGACGTAAGGCCCAATCGGAGCTTGCCGCCGAAAATGGGTCCGCAGCAGCGGCACGCGATCAAGCGCGCGCCAGAGCCTCTGCTCCGCGCTGGTCGTATTCTCGCGTAGTCGGCGGGCGGTCCCGAGGCGAAATCGTCGAAGCTTGTCCTCGTCGCGCATAGTGGGCCGTCCTGCTCCCTTTGAAAGGGAGGGCCGGCCTGCGCAGCAAGCCGGGGTGGGGTGAACTCCCGAAATCTCTATCGCGTGGACCCCACCCCGCGCCTACGGCGCGACCCTCCCCCTGAAGGGGAGGGTAGGGGCGCGGGCTGCCGTTACAAAGGCTCCTCGGAGGCGAGCGCGTCGCTCGCCGGCGCCGGGGTCTCGAGCAGATAGCGCTCGACGTCCAGCGCCGCCATGCAGCCGAGGCCGGCGGCCGTCACCGCCTGGCGATAGGTCTCGTCGGCCACGTCGCCGGCCGCGAACACGCCCGGAATATTGGTGTTGGTCGTGCCCGGCTGCACGGCGATATAGCCGGAGGGCTTCAGCTCCAGCTGGCCGACGAACAGCTCCGAGGCCGGCTGATGGCCGATGGCGATGAAGACCCCGTCCACATCCAGCGTCTGCGTCGCGCCGGTCTTGACGTTCTTCACCCGCGTCTGCGTGACCGAAGGCGGCGCGCTGCCGCCCAAAATCTCGTCGATGGCGTGATCGAAGAGGATTTTGACATTGGGCCGCGCGGCGAGCCGCTCCTGCAGCACGCGCTCGGCGCGGAAGCTATCGCGGCGATGCACCACCGTCACCTCCGCCGCGATCTGCGAGAGATAGAGCGCCTCCTCGACGGCCGTATTGCCGCCGCCGACGACGAGCACCTTCTTGCCGCGGAAGAAGAAGCCGTCGCAAGTGGCGCAGGCGGAGACGCCATAGCCTTTGAAGGCCTCCTCGCTCGGAAGGCCGAGCCATTTGGCCTTGGCGCCCGTCGCGATGATGAGCGCGTCCGCCGTGTAGAGCGTTCCCGAATCGCCGAGCAGCTCGAAGGGCCGCTTATCCAGCCGCGCCTCGACGATATGGTCGGAGACGAGCTTGGCGCCGACATGCTCGGCCTGGGCGCGCATCTGATCCATCAGCCAGGGGCCTTGGATCGGTTCGGCGAAGCCGGGGTAATTCTCCACATCTGTGGTGATCATGAGCTGGCCGCCCTGATCGAAGCCGGCGATGACCACGGGCTCGAGCATGGCGCGCGCCGTGTAGATCGCCGCCGTATAGCCGGCGGGGCCGGACCCCAGCACGATGACGCGGGCGTGCAGGCGGCCTTTATCGTCTGCGGACATGAAGAGGCTCTTTGCGAAAGTCTCCGCGCGGACGGCGCGGCGCGTTCGGATGGGCGCAATCTAGCCATTATGCGTTGCGCCGCAACCGCTCCTGATCTTCGGGCGACTCGCGAATCTATTACGAAGCGCGCGGGCCATGAAGCAATACGGGGGCCGACCCATGGAAGGCGGCGTAGCGGCGGGCGATCTCTTCGGCGATGGCTGGCGTCTCGTTCAGCGGCTCATAGCGCCAATGCTCGAGCCGGCCGCGCCAGCGGCGCAATGCGCCGCGCTGTTCCAGCGCATCGAGAAAGGCGGCGATCTTGGCGGCGCCGCCCTCCGGCTCGAAGACATGGACCGGCGCGCCGGTCGCGGCCGCCTCGGCGACCATATTGACGCTATCGGCCGTCACCAGCAGCGCCTGCGAGCCGGCGAGAATGGAGAGATAAGGGTTGTCGCCATCCCCCATCCAAAGAAAGGCGCGCGCTTCCTTCTCCCGCGCGCGGGAGAAGGTGGCCCTCGCGTCAGCGAGGGTCGGATGAGGGTCCCCGAGCCGCTTGCGCAACGCTTCGACCAGCCCCGCCGGCGTCCGCCGCGAGACGGTCGCAGCGACGCTCCAGCCCTGGTCCAGCATGGCGACGACGTCGGCGAGAAGCCTGGCCGCATCTCGCTCCGAAAACCGAAAATGCCGACTATCCCCGCCGATCAGCAGCCCAACTCTCGGCTCCGGCAGCGCCGCGATCCGCGGATCGAGAGTCGCGCGCGCTTCGGCGAGGCGCTGTGGCGTCAGCCGATTCGCCGGGGCGAGCGGGGCGATGACATTGGCGCCGCGCAGATCGTCATGGCGCGGCGCGACGATGACGTCGGCCGTCCCGAGCCTGCTGGCCGGGCGATTCACATAGACGGTGAAGACCGCGCCGCCGGAGGCGCGCTTCACATGGCGCAGATAGGGAATCGTCCGACGCCCGCAGGCGATGACGAGATCCGGATAGGGCGGTGCGAGCAGCTTCGCTTCGCGCGGATCGATCGGGCCGAAAGGCGCGAGCGCGGCGATGAGGCCACGGGGGGCGAGGCGAATGAGGCGGGGGGAGAGGCCGAGGGCTTCGGCTATGCCGAGGCTCTGGACCTCGTGGCCGGCGCGGCCGTCGGAGAGAACCCAGGCTGTTCGCGCTATCCCTTCTCCCGCTTGCGGGAGAAGGTGGCCCGGCGAAGCCGGGTCGGATGAGGGGCCGTGCCGCTCGTCGTCATATCGAAAGTCGCCGCGCATGGGAGCCGCGCCGGTCGTCGAAGATTCGACCTTACCCGGAAGGACCCTCATCCGACCCTCGCTGACACGAGGGCCATCTTCTCCCACGAGTGGGAGAAGGAGAGCGCGAGCTTTTTCAAATTCCGCTCGGTCGCGTCGCCGCCCATGCGGCTCAGACGAAAGCGACCTTCAAAATCTCATAGCTCTTGCCGCCGCCCGGCGTCTTCACCTCGACCGTGTCGCCGGCCTTCTTGCCGATCAGCGCGCGGGCGATGGGGGAGGCGATGGAGACGCGGCCGTTCTTCACATCGGCTTCGGGCTCGCCGACGATCTGATAGGCCTTCTCCTCCTCGGTGTCCTCGTCGACGACCGTGACCGTCGCGCCGAATTTCACCGTGCTGCCAGTGAGCTTGGAAACGTCGATGACCTCGGCGCGCGACAGCTTGTCCTCGAGCTCGGCGATGCGGCCCTCGTTCAGCGACTGGGCCTCTTTCGCGGCATGATATTCGGCGTTTTCCGAGAGATCGCCATGGGCGCGCGCTTCGGCGATCGCCTGGATGATGCGCGGACGTTCGATCTGCTGGCGCTGACGCAGCTCCTCGTCGAGAGTCGCGTAGCCGGCGGCGGTCATGGGCACCTTGTCCACCATGTCTCTTGCTCTTTCGCTCCTGGATGCGTCCAGACCCGGTCAATAAAATTCCCGGCGCCCCCGGACCAGCGAAAGCTGCGGCGGACGGTCGGCCTTCCTCGACATGAACGAGCCGCGGATGCGGCGGCCTTCACTTATATTCGCGCGGCGCGAGGTCACGCATTCGACGCGAAATAGTCCTGAAGGGCGCGGACTTCGAGATCTCCCGATACATAGGCCCTGATGCTCTGGACCGCTGCGATCGCGCCGGCCAGAGTCGTATAATAGGGGACTTTATGCAATAGCGCAGCTTGGCGCAAGGAACGAGAATCCGCCAGCGCCTGAGCGCCTTCGGTCGTGTTGAACACCAGCTGAACCGAGCCGTTCTTGATGGCGTCCACAATATGCGGACGCCCTTCCGACACTTTGTTGAGCTTTTGCGCCGGCACGCCCTGTTCCTGCAGAAAGCGCGCCGTGCCGCCCGTCGCCACCACGGTGAAGCCGAGGCTGACGAGCTGCTGAACCGCGGGAATGACGCGCGGCTTGTCGGCGTCGCGCACCGAGACGAAGACGGTTCCCTGCCGCGGCACCTTGGTGCCGCCGCCGAGCTGGCTCTTGGCGAAGGCCGCCTCGAAGCTGCGGTCGAGGCCGATGACCTCGCCGGTCGAGCGCATCTCCGGCCCGAGCACAGTGTCGACGCCGGGGAAGCGCGCGAAGGGGAAGACCGATTCCTTCACGCCGACGTGATTCGGCGCGCGGGAGGGCAGGGTGAAGGCCGAGAGCTTCTCCCCGGCCATGATGCGCGCCGCGATCTTGGCGATGGGGGCGCCGACCACCTTGGCGACGAAGGGGACCGTGCGCGAGGCGCGCGGATTGACCTCCAGCACAAAGATTTCGCCGTCCTTCAGCGCATATTGGACGTTCATCAGCCCGATGACGCCGAGCGCCTTGGCGAGCTGGATCGTCTGCCGCTCGAGCTCCGCCACCATCTCCGTCGAGAGCGAGCGCGGCGGCAGCGAGCAGGCCGAATCGCCGGAATGAATGCCCGCTTCCTCGATATGCTCCATCACCCCGGCGATGGCCGCCTCCTCGCCATCGGCGAGGCAATCGACATCCACTTCAATGGCGTCGGTCAGATAGCGGTCGAAGAGCAGCGGATTCTTGCCGAGAACCGTGTTGATCTGCCCGGTCTTGTCATTGGGATAGCGCGCCTTGACGTCCGACGGCACGAGGCTCGGCAGCGTGCCGAGCAGATAATCGTCGAGCGTGTTCTGGTCGCGGATGATCGCCATGGCGCGCCCGCCCAGCACATAGGAGGGCCGCACCACCAGAGGCAGGCCGAGCTCGCCGGCGACGAGTCGCGACTGCTCCACCGAATAGGCGATGCCGTTCTTCGGCTGCTTCAATCCGAGCTTGTCGAGCAGGCGCTTGAAGCGGTCGCGGTCTTCGGCGAGGTCGATCGAATCGACCGGCGTGCCGAGAATGGGCAGGCCCGCCGAACTCAGCGCATGGGCGAGCTTCAAGGGCGTCTGGCCGCCATATTGGACGATGACGCCATGCAATGTCCCATTGCTGCGCTCGACGTCCAAAATCTCCTCCACATCCTCGGCCGTCAGCGGCTCGAAGTAGAGACGATCGGAGGTGTCGTAATCCGTCGACACAGTCTCGGGATTGCAATTGATCATGATGGTTTCATAGCCCGCGTCGGCGAGCGCGAAGCAGGCGTGGCAGCAGCAATAGTCGAATTCTATGCCCTGGCCGATGCGGTTCGGCCCGCCGCCGAGAATGACCACCTTGCGCTCCGCCGACGGCCGCGCCTCATTGGCCGGCGCGCCGAGGAAAGGCGTCTCATAGGTCGAATACATATAGGCGGTGGGGGAGGCGAACTCCGCCGCGCAAGTATCGATGCGCTTATAGACCGGCCGCACGTCGAGCGCTCGCCGCGCGGCGCGCACTTCCTTCTCACCGGCGCCAGTGAGCGTCGCGAGGCGCGCGTCGGAGAAGCCGGCGAATTTCAGCGCGCGGAAATTGTCGGCGTCCTTGGGCAGGCCGAAGGCGCGCACCCGCGCCTCCAGCGCGACGATCTCCTCGATCCGCGCGATGAACCACGGGTCGATCTTGCAGGCTTCGTGAATCTCCTGCGGATCCATGCCGAGTCGCAGCGCCTGGCCGACGACGAGCAGCCGATCCGGCGTCGGCGTGCCGAGCGCGGCGCGCAGCACATTCATATCGTCGCCGCGGCCCATGCCGTCGATCTCGATCTCGTCGAGGCCGGAGAGGCCGGTCTCCAGCGAGCGCAGCGCCTTTTGCAGCGATTCGGCGAAATTGCGCCCGATCGCCATGGCCTCGCCGACGGATTTCATCGCCGTCGTCAGAATGGGCTCGGCGCCGGGGAATTTCTCGAAAGCGAAGCGCGGAATTTTGGTGACGACATAATCGATCGTCGGCTCGAAGGAGGCCGGCGTCGCGCCGCCCGTTATGTCATTGGCGATCTCGTCCAGCGTGTAGCCGACGGCGAGCTTGGCGGCGACCTTGGCGATGGGGAAGCCCGTCGCCTTGGAGGCCAGCGCCGAGGAACGCGACACGCGCGGATTCATCTCGATGACGATCATGCGCCCGGTGGCCGGATCGACCGCGAATTGCACATTCGAGCCGCCGGTCTCGACGCCGATCTCGCGCAGCACGGCGAGCGAGGCGTCGCGCATGATCTGATATTCTTTGTCGGTCAGCGTCAGGGCAGGGGCGACGGTGATGGAATCGCCCGTATGCACGCCCATGGGATCGATATTCTCGATCGAGCAGACGATGATGCAATTGTCCGCTTTGTCGCGGACGACTTCCATCTCATATTCTTTCCAGCCGATGACGCTCTCTTCGATGAGCACCTCGGTGGTCGGCGAGGCGTCCAGGCCCCGCTCGATGATGTCGATGAACTCCGCCTTGTTATAAGCGATGCCGCCGCCCGTGCCGGCGAGGGTGAAGGAGGGACGGATGATCGCCGGCAGGCCGATGTCCTCCAGCGCCTCCAGCGCCTCGGTCAGGCCCTTGGAAATGTAACGCCGCTTGCGCTCGGGCTCGTCCGCCTCCCAGCGGCGGCGAATATCGGCGATCGCCTTCTGCTTCTCCTCGTCGGAGAGGGCGGAGGCCTCGATCTCGGCGATCTCGGCGTTGCGCTTGGCCTTGTCGGAGGTCTTGACGTCGGTGGCGTTGGCGAGGCGCGAGCGCGGCGTCGAGAGGCCGATCTTGGTCATCGCCTCGCGGAACAATTCGCGATCCTCGGCCTTGTCTATGGCCTGGGCGTTGGCGCCGATCATCTCGACGTCGAATTTCTCCAGCACGCCCATGCGCTCGAGCGAGAGCGCGCAATTCAACGCCGTCTGGCCGCCCATTGTGGGCAGAAGCGCGAAGCCGCCGGGAAGCCGATAGCGCTCCTTCTCGATGATCTTGGCGACGATCTCGGGCGTTATCGGCTCGACATAGGTCCGATCCGCCATGTCTGGATCGGTCATGATCGTCGCGGGATTGGAATTGACGAGGACGATTCGATAGCCCTCGGCGCGCAGGGCCTTGCAGGCCTGAGTGCCGGAATAGTCGAATTCGCAGGCCTGGCCGATGACGATGGGGCCGGCGCCGATGATCAGAATGGTCGAGATGTCTGTTCGCTTCGGCATGTCGGTCCGTCTGTCATCCTTTCGTCGCGGGACGCTCCCCAGAATGGGGGAGAGCGCGCGTCTTGTCGTCTATCGGGGCGCCGGCGCGCACAAAAAAAGGCCGCGCTGCAGCCTTTCCAAGGTCCAGCGCGCCCTCCCTAGAGACGAGATCGAGCGGGGCGGTCGGCCCGGCCCGGCGGTCGGCCGTGTGTTAGACGAGAATCTGCGGAAGGGAAAGGGGCAGGGAAGCCGACTGGGGAAGAGTCAGCGCGGATTGGCCGGACCGCCCACCTGAATCCGCGCCGTGACATGCTGAAGAACGGTCCGATTCTCGAGGTGATAGGCGACGTTGAGGACGAAGCTGTCGTAGCCTGTGAAATTATGCTCGGGCGTGTAGGTCACGATCGTCGCATAGCCGGGCTGGCCCTGGCAGTGCCGCACCGGCGCCTGCCCCTCGCCAATGGTCAGCGTCCCATGCTCGGGATGCTGAGGCGACACCACCGTCGCCCGCCGCGCGAGCCGATAATTCGGCACGCCCTGGCAATTCACCCGGAAGGAATGAAAATAAAATACGGTCGGCGTGTTGGGCTGCGTCAAGCGGGTGAGCAGCGCGTCTCGGGCCGCCGCCGGCGCCACGGGCAGCGTTGCGGCGGCGAGGAGCGTGAGAGCGACAGCGCGCGCAATGAGCCGACGATACATGACTTTCTCGGAAATAGACGAAACAAGAAGTCATTACATCGGATTTATGTATTAGTCCAGTTCAGGCTTGGCCGTCATCCGTCATGGGCTCTCTGGATTTCCACGCTTTTCGCTCAGGCTCGGCGGAACGGGCCTGGAAGCTTCTGCGGCGCGGCGATCCGCAATTGCTTGTTGACGTTCATGCGTCCGAACACGACTTCGATCGCCGAGGGAGCGACGCCGAATTCGCCGGCGAGAAAGCGCACCATGTGATCGGTCGCCCGGCCTCGGCGCGGCGCCGTGGTCACGCTGACCTCGAGCTGATGGCCTCTGGGCTTGCCGATGGCGTCGCGACTGGCGGCCGGCCGTCCCAATATGTTGACCACCAGCGTCTCGCCTTCCCACCAGAAAAAACGCTCGTCCTCCGCCGATTTGCGCGTCACCGATCGGCTCCCGGCCGGGGCGGCGAATCAACGCGCGTGGCGAGCCAGATCACATGCCGCGCGCCGCCGCCTCCGCCATTGGCGCGCGCCTTCACCTCTTCCACGCGGAAGCCGGCTTTGCGCAGCCGGGCGGAAAACGCCCGATCCGGCGCGCAGGACCATACGGCCAGCACGCCGGCCGGACGCAGCGCGGCGCGCGCCTCCCGCAGGCCCTCCTCGCCATAGAGCCCGCCATTGGAATCGCGCGTCAGGCCCTCGGGACCATTGTCGACATCGAGGAGAATGGCGTCATAGGCGCCGCGGCCGGAGCGAATCGTCTGGCCGACGTCCTCCACCTCTATGTCGAGGCGCGGATCGGCCAGGCTGTCGCCGAAAACCTCGGCCATCGGCCCACGCGCCCAGGCCACGACGGCGGGCACGAGCTCGGCGACGGTGATCCGCGCCTGCGGGCCGAGGGCGCCGAGCGCGGCGCGCAAGGTGAAACCCATGCCTAGCCCGCCGATGAGCGCGCGCGGCTGCGCCCGGCCCGCGATTTTCGCGCAGGCGAGCGTGGCCAGCGCCTCCTCCGAGCCGCTGAGGCGGCTGTTCATCAGCTCATTATTGCCGAGCATGATGGAGAATTCCGCGCCGCGCCGCTTGAGCCGCAGCTCGCCCGCGCCGCCGGGGACGGGGGCCGTATCGAGCAGGGTCCAGGGGATCACGGAGGCTCTTCCTTCGAGGGTGCGCGGCGTTTCAGCGGCGCGGTGATAGCGCGAGGCGAGATTCGGCGTCCAGCGCGGCGAAGGCGGGCTTGTCTATGTCGCGGTGGCGCGTTCGTCGGCGCCGCTCAGGGCTTCTTGACTGCGGCCGGAGCCGGGCTGGCGACCGGAGCCGGGGCCGGCTGCAGCTGGGAGACAGAGGCGGCCGGGCTGGCCGAGCCCATATCGGCGGCCAGGCCGAAGAGCTTCCATCGTCCATTCACGGGCGCAAAGATCATCTCGAAATCGATCTGGCTCGACGCGGAGGGGAAGTAGCCGGAAAAGCGCATCATGCCATTCTTGTCGATCTCTGGCGCTGTCTTCATCTCCGGCTCGTAGACGAGAACTCCAGAATAGTCGAGATTTCGTTCGCGCTGGCTGCGGAAGCTCGCCGACAAGCGCGCGGCGTCATTGGCTGCGGCGAATCCAGGCGCCGATATTTCTCGCAATATCGTATAGTTCCCGCTCTTGTTCGACAGATCCAGCGCATAGAGCGTCGAACGTATGGAGCGCTTCGCAGAATAGCCGAGGTCTCGGCGTTTACGGTTTTTCGGCCGCAATCGACGGGCTTTGATGCGCCCGCGCGCCATCTGGCGCAATGCTCTGCGCCGTCAGCCGGTCATTTTTCGCATCCCTATCCGGTTCGAGACACACCTCTCCCCTCGCGGCGTCATGCCGCCGCTTCGAGAACCCGCGCCCGCTTCATGTTCATCGCCATGACGACGAACTGAAGATGACAATTGTTGCGCGCGAGGCTGCGGTAGCGTACTCGCGCCATCCCATACCAGTTCTTCATCGTCGCGTTGGCGCGCTCGACGCCGACGCGAACGCTCGACGCCGTCTTGTTGAACCATCTCTGCCAGTCCGGCTGTCGCGCTCCGCGCTTCGCCTTATAGGCGATCTTGTCGTCGATCTTCTTGTCGTTCAACGCCTTGCGTAGCGCTGCGCTATCATATGCCTTGTCGCCGTAATAGGCCTCTTCATCGCCCTGGATCATCGCCTCGCCGCGCTGGCTGTCGTGCAGATCGGCGCTCGTCATCTCCGCTTGGCGCACGATGCCGCTTTCTTCGTCGACCGCCAGATGCGCCTTGTAGCCGAAGTAGGTCTCGCCGTTCTTCTTGGTGAAGCTCGCGTCCGGGTCGCGCGGATTGACCTGCCCCTCGTCGTGGGGCGGCGGCTTCACGGCGGCCGCGATGATAGTGGCGTCGACCAGCGTGCCGCGCTTCACGATCAGCCCGCGCGCGTCGAGTTGTCGATTGACCTCGGCAAGTAGTTTCTCGTCGAGGCCGAGCTTGGCGAGCCGCTGACGAAACCGCCAGATCGATGAATGGTCCGGCGTCTCCTCGTCCAGCGGAACCCCGCAAAAGCGCCGAAACGACAGGCGATCGCGCACAGCCTCCTCGGCGGCGGGGTCGGACAGCCCATACCACTGCTGCAACAGCACGATCTTGAACATGGTCAGTGGCGGATAGGCCGGCGCGCCGTCGCTCGAAGAATGCAGCGGACGCAAAATAACGTCGAACGCGCTCCACTCGAACGTCTTGGCGATATCTTCCAGAAACCCACCAGGACGAGAATAGGCTTTCACGAATGCGTCGGCGAGCGAAGGTTGGCTGAAGTTGCGGCGTGACATCGGTGACTCACATCCCTCGGACGCCCCAGAGAATCACGGGTTCGCCGGTTTTGCAAAGCGCTCCGTATGAGGATCAGCAGGCCGTTCTTGTCGATCGGCGCGGGTCTGGCCGCCGGCGGCGGAACGCTGGCGTTTTGCGCCTGGGCTGCTTGCGGAACGAGCGCGGCGGCCAAGGCGGTCGCGGCAATGCTCCTCGCTATGCGGCGCCGAATGTTCCCGAGGCGATGCGCCATTGGCAATGCTCCGATCTTTCGGGAAAGGCCTGTCTTCAGAACTCGGTCACGATCTGCCCCCGCGCTGCGAAGGAGTTGTCGAAGCCGGCGGAGAGTGATCCGCCGATCGCGATCGGCAGCGTCATATCCAGCCGGTGCAAGGCCGAAACGCCGACCGCTCCGGCATTTTTATAGAAGCCGGATGCGACAGCGACCGTGGTCTTGCCGGGCGCGCTGGGGAAGTGAGTCGACGGCATGGCGATGGCGAGGGCGATACCCTGCCGATATTCGCGCTGATTCGCATGGACCTGGTTCGATAGGCTGGTCAGCCCCGCGCCGAGCGCGCCGACAGAGTCGTTCAGGGCGTTCAGATTGGCGTTCACGGCGCCGAACGCCGAGCCGACATTATTGTAGGTCTTGCCCTGTATCTGATAGCTCGGGGCGCTGACGCCGCCGCCCGGCGTATAGACGGAGCCGCCGCCCAGGGCCGAGGCGGTCGTCGCGCCGAGCGTGTTGACATTGGCGCCGACTGCATAGAGCTGCGAGCCGTTCACCGCGTCTGTCGAGGTCGGGCTGACGACGCCGGCCGCGACATTCTGTATCTGACGCTCTGCGCCGGGGCTCCCGACGCTGACGACCCCCGCCGCGGTGGTTCCGGCGATGGAGCCGCTGGAGACGGAGTAGGGGCCGGCATGCACGGCGTCGGTGGTCGAATTGGCGCCCAGCGCCACCGAATTCGCGGTCGTGGCGCGAGCATTTGCGCCCAATGCGATCGAATTGTCGCCGCTCGCCGTCGCATTATAGCCGATGGCGGCCGAATTCAGCGCGCTGGCGGTCGTTCCGGCGCCGAGAGCGATCGAATTATTGCCGGTGGCGGTGGCGTGCGTCCCGATCGCAGTGGCGTTGTCGACAAGCGGCCCGCCCGGCAAACGGCCGGCGTAAGCGGTGTCGCCGATCGCAATGGAGCTGTTTCCGAAGACTCGATTATCATTGCCTATCGCTATGCTGTTCGCGTATTCCCCTTGCGCGAACACGCCGCCGATCTGATTGTTCACGCCGATCGCCGTAGAGTTTCCCGCATAGACCCTATTCCGGGCGCCGACAGCGGTCGCGCTCGAAGACGTGTCGGCGCCGCCGAGGAAGATGAGATTGTCGACGCCGATCGCGGTCGAGGTGGACGAGTCCGTCGCTCCTCCGCCGGCGCCGATGGAGTTGCCGTGCCCAAAGGCGCTGCTGCCGCCGCCGCTGACGATGTTGGCAGTGCCGACGGCGGTCGAGTTGGCGTTTGAGGCGACGTTGTCTCCGCCATAGGCCGCGGAATTCGGCCCTTCAGCGAGGTTGCCCTGGCCGAAAGCGGTCGAGGAGGCCCCCGTGGCGCTATTGAACGATCCGCAAGCGGAAGAGAAGGAGCCGAAAGCTGCGCTTCCGCTCGCCGGACTGCACACCATGCTCGCTTCGGCGGCATGAATTGTCGCCGTCGCGCCGGCGACCGACAGAAAGAGCAGGGCGACGGCGCGTCTCTCGAAAGACGACATCACGTGATCCAATCGGTTTTCCTGCTCTTCGCCGCGGTCTTCGACTTTCGGTAGGCGTGGCGGGATGCAGCGTGAAAAAGGCGGTTGATTCGAATGGCGTTACGGTAAATAGAAATGGTTAATGAATGTTAATCTTCAGCGGAGCTGATGATGGTCGGCCTCGGAAGGCGAGCGCAAAGGATGCGGCGCCGCGCGTCGTCCAGCCTCACTAGAAATATGCCCTGAACTCGGCTATAGGACGAAAAAATCTCCTCCGTTCGCCGCGCGGATTGCGGCCGGCGCGACGAACGGATTTCCCGATCGGAGTCCGCCTATCCATGTCGCTCGAGCCATTCGGATATATTCCTCTCTCCTTTCTCGCCTGGGCCGCGCAGATGGTCGCGTTCCACGGGATCGGTTACGCGTTCGAATGGTGTGATTCGACCGGTCGGCTGAAGCGCTTCAAGGTGCGCGAGCTCGATCGCATGAGCTATCGCCAGCTGCTGCCGCGCGTCTTGTTCAATCAGACAGCGATACTCCTGCCCTCCATGCTGGCGGTGGAATATTTCGGCCTCGGCTTCGTCGGCGCCCCGCATCTGAGCTGGACCGCTCTCGTCCTGACCATGATCGGCATGCTGATCGGCCACGACATCGTGCAATATGTCGCGCATCGCCATCTGCTGCATCATCCGGCGATGATGAATCGGCTCGGCCATGCGCTGCATCATCAGACCGGCGCCAGCAAGGCGATCAGCGCCTGCTATCAGTCCGGCGCGGATTTCTTCTTCGAGATCGTGCTGCCCTATCTTCTGCCGCTGGTTCTCGTCGGCGGCGGCGGCGCCAGCGTTGCTTTTCATCTGTGGATGACCAGCCTCGGCGCGCTCGGCGGGCTTTATGAGCATTCGGGCTATGATTTCGGCCTCGCCTTCCGCGATCCCGCGGCGAAGGGCTGGCGCAAGCGGCTCAACGCCGCGCTCGATCGTCTCACCTCCAGCACGGCGCACGGCTTTCACCACACGCGCGGCAATGTGAGCTTTTCCGACGGCTTCGGCACGCCGGGCATTTGCGACACGCTGTTCAAGACGCGCTGGGATCTGGCGCCGGAGCGCGTGCGCCAGCGGGAGCGTGCGGCGGCGACGTCGGCCTGACGTTCCTATTCCGTCGGCGCCATTTCGCGCTCGGTCCGACAGCATCGGCCGCAAAGGGCGGCGCGCGCCATAATCTCGCCCGATCCGGCACGTCTCTTCGAAGCAGGGGAGGGCGTTCGCATGAGCGCCTTACCGAGTGGCGCCCTTCGGCGAATTGGTTTAGAGAACCTTAAATAACGTCCCCGCGAGGCCGAATCCATGATCGCAAGCCCGTTTCGCCCCAAAGCTCTCGCGCGCGCAGCGCTGGCGACGGTCCTCGTCGCGGCTCTCCCGGCGGCCTCGGGACGCGCCGATATCCTCGACAGCATAACGAGCGGCTTCGGCCTTTTCTCGGGCGAGAAATACAAGACCGAGATTCTGCCCGACATTCCGGCCGAGGATATTTATAATCAGGGCCTCGCCCGCATGGACGCCCATGATTACGAGAACGCCGCCAAGAAGTTCGGCGAGCTCGAGAAGCAATATCCCTTCTCGCAATGGGCGCGCAAAGGCCTGCTGATGCAGACTTTCGCGCAATATCAGAAGCCCGCCTATGACGATGCGGTCGCCTCGGCGCAGCGCTACATCGGCCTCTATCCGACCTCGCCCGACACGCCCTATATGTATTATCTCGCGGGAATGTCTTATTATAATCAAGTCCCTGCGGTGATGCAGGACCAGGAGAGCGCGGAGAAGGCCCTGGCCATCTTCACCCAGCTCGTCGAGAAATTCCCCAAGTCGGAATATGTGACCGACGTCAAATACAAGATCCAGGTGGCGCGCGATCAGCTCGCCGCCAAGGATATGTTGGTCGGCCGCTTCTATCTGACACGCAAGAATTATGCGGCGGCGGTCAATCGCTTCCACGATGTTCTCGCCAAATATCAGACGACCCGCCACGCCGAGGAGGCGCTCTATCGGTTGACGGAGGCCTATTTCGCCATGGGCGTCGTCAATGAGGCGCAGACGGCGGCGGCCATTCTGGGGCATAATTTCCCCGATTCGTCCTGGTACAAGGACGCGCATTCGCTGCTCGCGACGGGCGGCGTCGCGCCCGAGGAACATCAGGGCTCCTGGCTCTCCAAGATCGGCAAGACGCTCGGCTCCAGCTGAGCGTTCGCAGGGGCGAGCCGAGGGGGCCGGAAGAGTAGAGCGCGCGCATGCTCGTCCGTTTGTCTATTCGCGATATCGTCCTCATCGACAGGCTCGATCTCGAGTTCGCGTCCGGCCTGACCACGCTGACCGGCGAGACCGGCGCCGGCAAATCCATCCTTCTCGACGCTTTCCTGCTGGCTTTGGGCGCACGCGGCGACGCTTCGCTCGTGCGCGCTGGCGAGGAGCAGGGGCAGGTGACGGCGGCCTTCGATCTGCCGCGCGACCATCCGGCGCTCGCCGCGGCGCGCGAGTTCGGCCTCGACGCCGAGGATGAGCTGGTCTTGCGCCGGGTGCAGACCAGCGACGGCCGCACCCGCGCCTTCGTCAATGACCAGCCGGCCAGCGCCCAGGCGCTGCGCGCTATCGGCGCCTCGCTGGTCGAGATCCATTGCCAGCACGATGATCGCGCGCTCGTCGATCCGAGCGCGCATCGGGCGCTCGTCGACGCCCATGGCGCGCTCGGCGAAAGAGCCGTGGAGGTGCGCGAGCTGCATGGCGCCCTGCAGCGCGCCCGCCGCGAGCTGGCCGAGGAGGAGGCGCGCGTCGCCAAGGCGCGGGCCGAGGCCGATTATCTGCGCCACGCCAATGAGGAGCTGGAGGCGCTGGCGCCGCAGCCCGGCGAGGAGGCCGCGCTCGCCGAGCGGCGCCAGACCATGCAGCGCTCCGAGAAGGTCGCCGGCGATCTGCGTGACGCGCTCGAGGCTTTTTCCGGCGATCATTCACCCGCCGGCGAAATCGCCTCCGCCGCCCGTCGTCTCGAGCGGCGCGCGACCCAGGCGCCGCAGCTGATCGAGCCGCCGGCCAAGGCGCTCGCCCAGGCGCTGGATGCGCTCTCCCTCGCCGAGCAGGCGCTGGAGCAGGCGCTCCGCGACGCCGATTTCGACCCGCGCGAATTGGAGCGCATAGAGGAGCGGCTGTTCGCTCTGCGCGGCGCCGCGCGCAAGCATCAGACCAGCGTCGATGCGCTCCCGGCGCTCGCCGAGCGCTTCGCCGCCGATCTCGCCGCGCTGGACGCCGGCGAGGCGCGCATAGTGGCGCTGAGCGAGGCGGTCGCCAAAGCGCAGGCCGCCTATGCGAAGGCCGCCGAGAGCCTCTCGGCGGCCCGGCGCGCGGCGGCCAAGACGCTCGACGCTCTCGTGGAGGGCGAGCTGAAGCCGCTGAAGCTGGAAGGCGCGCGCTTTCGCACCGAGATCGTCAGCGATCCTGCGACCGGCGGGCCGGACGGCTATGATCGTGTGGAGTTCTGGGTGCAGACCAATCCGGGCTCGCGGCCCGGCCCGCTGGTGAAGGTCGCCTCCGGCGGCGAGCTCGCGCGCTTCATGCTGGCGCTGAAAGTCGTGCTCGCCGATCGCGGCTCGGCGCCGACGCTGGTCTTCGACGAGATCGACACCGGCGTCGGCGGCGCGGTGGCGGACGCTATCGGGCAACGTCTGGCGCGGCTCGCGAAACGCGCGCAAGTGCTCACCGTCACCCATGCGCCGCAAGTGGCGGCGCGCGCCAGCCGTCATTTGCGCATCGCCAAAGGCGCCGTGAAAGGCAAGGCGAAAGACCGCGTGGCGACGCGCGTCGCCGAGCTGGAAGAGGCCGAGCGGCGCGAGGAGATCGCCCGCATGCTCTCGGGCGCCGCCATCACCGACGAGGCCCGCGCGGCGGCCCGCCGGCTGCTGGAAGGGGCGGGCTGAAATCCGTACGGATTCGGGCCGATTTGGCGAAAGCTCGATCTCGGGTTAAGAAGCGCTAACCAAATCGGCTCGGGAGGACGAATGAGACTGGCGATTTGCGCGGCGACCGCCGCCTTGGGCTTTGCGCTCGCGGGCTGCAATTCCTCTTCTCCCGAACGTCAATTCGTCGCCAAGGCGGTCGAAGAGCCGCCGCCGCCGAAGGCGAGGCTCTCGCAGCGCGAGAAGCTGGAAGACAGCATTTCCCGCTGCGCTCGCACGTACGACATTCCCGAATCGCTGATCCATACCGCCGTCCGCCGCGAGAGCAATTACAATCCCGCCGCCAAGAACGGGCCGTATTGGGGCTTGATGCAAATCCGCTACGACACGGCGCGCAGCGTCGGCTACAGCGGCCCGGCCAAGGGCCTGCTCGACGCCGAGACCAATCTCGCCTACGCCGGCGCCTATCTCGCCAACGCCTTCCGCGTCGCCGGCGGCGACGCGCAGCGAGCCATTCAGCTCTACGCCAAGGGCTTTTATTTCGAGGCCAAGCGCAAGGGCCTGCTCGGCCAAATGGCGAGCGGGCGCTCGGTCACTGATGAGCCGAGCGAGCCGGCGGCGTCCGCCGTGGCGAAAGCCGAGCCGCAGCCGGTCGTGATGGCGGCGATCGATATTCCTGCCGGCAAGCATGTCGCGGCGGCCGAGGCGCAAGCCCAGCCGGCGCCGATCATGATGTACACGGAAGCGCAGGTCCCGGTCGCGCTGGAGGAGCAGACGGCCCAGCAGTAGGGGCTCCCGTCAAAAAGCGTCCGGCCAGCGGCGCGCTCCGTGATAGAGACGCAATATGTGAATAGTCTCGTTCTGCACGCGATAGGGAACGAGGTAGGGCGTTCCTGTGACGACGAATTCCCGCGTGCCGAAAATACGGCCGGGGCGTCCGATATGGGGAGCGCCGGGAAGGGTCGTTTCGAGCGTCACGACGAGATGCAGGACCATCCGCCGGGCGGCGCCTGGATTATCGCGCGCGATATAGGCTCGGATCGCCGACAAATCGCCGAGCGCTTTTCGCGACCAGACGATTTTCATGGAGCCGGCGTTTCATCCGGCGTGTCCCATGACTCGACCCATTTCCGCACGTCCTCGTGCGCTATCGCTTCGCCCGCGTCGATCGCACGGATTGCGTCTCGGATTCCCTCGACTTGCCATTCATTGGCGTCGAGAAATTGAGCTATTGCTTCCGCTGCGAGAAAAGAGCGGCTGCGGCCGGTGCTCTCGGCGAGCTTTTCCAGCCGCGCCTTGGTCGGGGCGTCGATGCGGACGGTGAAGGTATCGCTCGCTCGCGCTTCGCTTTGTGTTTTCATGTACACATCCTATCGCCAATCTGAGTTTGGGCAAGCGCGGGCGAGGGGCGCGCTCGTTGGATTTGCTGTTGTGTTGTTCTGTTCATGTTCCGACTCCCTGAGCGTCGGGGGTGGATGGCCGCGACGCCATGAAGCTGGATCACCTCTGCCTGCTAACGTGACCTCAGATCCCCGAGAGCCCGGCCCCCTCGCATTGCCTCTCGCGCCGCGCTGGCCTAAGACAGCCCTCCGCCCTATCCGCCACCAGCCCGCGCCGATGCGAGACGAATCTTTGCCCAAGATCGAGACCGAAACGCTCGCGGATTTGCGCGACGAGATCGACCGCATCGATCGCGAGATGCATGGCCTGCTGATGCAGCGCGGCGAGATCATCGATCGGCTGATCGCGGTGAAGGGGCCGAACGGCGCCTCCGCCTTTCGCCCGGACCGCGAGGCGAAGATGATGCGCGCGCTGGTCTCGCGGCATACCGGCCTGCTGCCGGTGGACACGGTCGAAGGCATTTGGCGCATCATCGTCTCCACCTTCACCTATATGCAGGCGGAATATTCGCTCCACGCCGATGATTCTGGCGGCGACGCCGCCATGCGCGACAGCGCGCGCTTCCACTTCGGCTTCACCGTGCCTTATGTCACCCATCACGGCGCCGGCGCCGTGGTCGCGGCGGTGGCGGGCTCCAAGGGCGATCTCGGCATGCTGCGCTCCGCCGGCGCGCAGGAGGAGGGCGCTTGGTGGGCGCGGCTCGTCGGCGAGAATGCGCCCAAGATCATCGCGCGCCTGCCCTTCGTCGAGCGGCCCAATCATCCGGCCGGCCTGCCGGTGCTGATCGTCGCCAAGCCGCTGGCCGAGGCCGCCTCGCAAGATATCGCCCTCTGTGCGCTCACGCTGCCGAAATGGCATGCGGCCGCGCCGGCGGCGATCGACGCGCTCGCCGGCGAGATTCTCGCCACCGCGCCGCATGGCGGGGAGCTGTCGCTGCTCGTCGCCGCGCCCGGCCATGTGAGAGCTGCGCAATTTACGGAAGAGCTGGCGCGCGCCGGCGTCGGCCGCGCCAGCGCCGAGCCGGTCGGCAGCCATGCGGCGCGTTTCGAATTGGACACGGCCCGCAGCGGCGTTTTTGCTCCGAGGAGTTGACGAGATGACCAAACCTGTCGTGCGGCCGAGCGTGCTGGCGATCGACGCTTATGTGCCGGGCAAGAGCGCCGCCCCGGGCGCCGCGCGCGTCTTCAAGCTCTCGGCCAATGAGACGCCGCTCGGGCCGTCTCCCAAGGCCGTGGAGGCGCTGCGCGCGCTGGCGCCCAAGATCGCCGCCTATCCAGACGGCTCGGCGACGCGGCTGCGGCAGGCGATCGGCGCGGCGCATGGGCTCGATCCCGAGCGTATCGTCTGCGGCGCCGGCTCCGACGATATTCTCGCTCTGCTCGCGCACGCTTTCATCGAGCCGGGCGACGAGGGGATCTACACGCAGTACGGATTCCTGGAGTATCGCATCGTCATTCTGGCGGCGGGCGGCGTTCCCGTCATCGCGCCGGAGACGGATTACAGAGCGAGCGTCGACGCGATTTTGGAGAGGGTGACGGAGCGCACGAAAATCGTCTTCGTCGCCAATCCGAACAATCCGACCGGGACCTATCTGCCGAAATCGGAAATCCTGCGGCTCGCCGATGCGCTGCCGGCGCATGTCGTGCTCGTCATCGACGCGGCCTATGCGGAATATGTGCGCGCGGAAGATTATTCGGCGGCGCTCGAGCTCGCCTCGACGCGCGACAATGTGGTGACGACGCGCACTTTCTCGAAAATCTACGGCCTCGCGGGGCTGCGTCTCGGCTGGGGCTATGGCTCCGCGCATATAATGGATGCGCTGAACCGGCTGCGTGGCCCGTTCAATGTCAGCGCTGCGGCGATCGAGGCGGGCATAGAGGCCGTGCAGGACAAAGCGCATCTCGAGGCGGCGATCGCGCATAATGCGCGCTGGCTGCCGTTTCTGACGCAGGAGATCGAGGCGCTGGGGCTCGAGGTTCTGCCGAGCGTCGCCAATTTCATCGCCATTCGCTTTCCGGGCGAGGCGGGGCGCACGGCGGCGGACGCCGATCGCTTCCTCACTTCGCGCGGGCTCGTGCTGCGCGCGATCGGCGCTTATGGAATGCCGCAATTTCTGCGGCTGACCATCGGCTCGGAGGAGGCCAATCGCCTCGTCGTCGCGGCGCTCGGCGAATTCACCGCCTCATGGCGCGCGGCGCCGCGGGCCGCGCATGGCTGACGCGCGCGCGCCGATCTTCGAGAAGGTCGCGCTGATCGGCCTCGGCCTCATCGGCTCGTCGATCGCGCGCGGCGCTCGCGCCTCTGGCGCCGCGACGCGCATCGCCGCGAGCGACGCCTCGGAACAAGTGTGCGTGCGCGTGCGCGAGCTCGGCATAGCCGATGAAACGACCGCCGATCTCGCGCAGGCCGTCACGGGCGCCGATCTCGTTATTCTCTGCGTGCCGGTCGGCGTCTGCGGCGAGGTCGCGCGCGCGATCGCGCCGCATCTCGCGCCGGGCGCCATTCTCTCCGACGTCGGCTCGGTGAAGGGCGCCATTGTCGCGCAGGTCGCGCCGCATGTTCCTGCGAGCGCGCATTTCATTCCCGCGCATCCGATCGCCGGCACGGAATATTCCGGGCCGGACGCCGGCTTTGCGACGCTGTTTCAGAATCGCTGGTGCATTCTCACGCCGCAGGACGGTTTCGACGGCGAGGCGGTGAGAAAGCTCTCGGATTTCTGGACGCGGCTCGGCGCCAATGTCGAGACGATGAGCGCGACGCATCATGATCTGGTGCTGGCGGTGACGAGCCATTTGCCGCATCTCATCGCCTACAATATCGTCGGCACGGCCGCCGATCTCGAGGAGGTCACGCAGTCGGAGGTGATCAAATTCTCGGCGTCGGGCTTTCGCGATTTCACCCGCATCGCCGCCTCCGATCCGACCATGTGGCGCGATATTTTCTTGAACAACAAGGACGCCGTGCTGGAGATGCTCGGCCGTTTCGACGAGGATTTGACGGCGCTGCGCCGCCTGATCCGCACCGGCGACGGCGACGGGCTGTTCGCGCTGTTCACGCGCACGCGCGCCATCCGTCGCAGCATCATAGAGCAGGGGCAGGACACGGCGGCGCCGGATTTCGGAAGAAGGGAATAGGGAAGGGAACGAATAGCGAATAGAGCGACGAGCTCCCTCGCTACACGCTATTCGCTTCAGATCAGCCCCATCACCTGCAGCGCGTCGGAAATCTCCTCGCGTCGTTTCTCCACCGCTTCCTCGCCTTCGTGTACGGCTTCCTCCGTGCGATCGAATTCGAGCAGACCGATATGGCCGACGCGCGGCGTGATGTGCACGTCGGGCGGATCGCCGGCGAGGCGCGAGCGCGTCAAGCGGTCTTGCATGATGCTGAGCGAGGTCGTCATCACGCCAAAAATGCTGGGCCGGTCGGGGTCGCGGCGGAACACGCCGCGCGTCAGCGATTCGGTGAGCGAGGCGACGAAGGGCTTCTGCTTTTGCTCGAGCAGCGTGATCGGATCGAAGCCCATGGTCGAAGGGATGCGCGCGGCGTCGCGCGATTTGCCGATGATGTCCGTGTTGAGATTGACCGCGATCACCAGCTCCGCGCCGAGCGCGCGGCAGGCGGCGACCGGCAGAGGATCGACCAGCGCGCCATCGGCGAGCCAGCGCCCGTCCACCTCCATGGGCGGGAACAGGCCCGGCAGCGAGAAGGAGGCGCGCAGCGTCTCGGCGAGATCGCCCTTCTGCAGCCAGATCTCGTGGCCGGTGATGAGATCGGTGGCGACGGCGACGAAAGGCGTCGGCAAGGTCTCGACACGCATGGGGCCGAGCGCGCGGCGCAGCTCCATCAGCAGACGATCGCCTTTGATGAGGCCGCCATAGCCGAGCTGGAGATCGAGATAGGAAACGATCTTGCGCTTGTCGAGCGAGGCGGCCCAGGCCTCCAGCTCGTCGAGCTTTCCAGCGATGAAGCAGCCGCCGACCAGCGCGCCGGCCGAGGTTCCGGCGACGACGTCGAAGGAGACGCCCATGCGCGTCAGCGCGCGCACGGCGCCGATATGCGCCCAGCCGCGCGCCATGCCCGAGCTGAGCGCCAGCCCGATCTTGCGCCGGCCGAGCGGATGCTCTTTCGTGTCGGACGTCACCGTCGCTTCCTTCGTCATCGCCGCTTCGGGCTCTTTTCTTCGACCTACGCAATTCACATATCACATCCGCCGCCTTCGGGAGGCGCGACGGCGAAGATCACGCCGTCGACGCGCGGCGCGAGGGGAGCGCGGATGAGCGCCGAGACGATCATATATGATCGATATCGCGTGATGGTCGAAGCCTCGCCGGCGGCAATCCTCATTGTCGGCGCGGATGGGCTCGTGCGCTACGCCAATCACGAGACGGAGCGCTTGTTCGGCTATGCGTGCGAGGAATTGATCGGCCGCTCGGTCGATCTGCTGACGCCAGCGGTGATCCGGAGGCGTCACGCCGCCTTCCGCAAGCTCTATTGCGCCGAGCCGAGCCGCCGTATGATGGGCGTCGGCCATGAGATCAAAGCACGGCGGCGCGACGGCGGCGAGTTTCCGGTCGAGATCGGGCTCGCGCCGCTCATAACGGAGCGCGGCCTGCTCATCACCGCGACCATTCTCGACATGAGCGAGCGGCGCGAGGTGGAGCGCGCCTTGGCCGCCAGCGTCGAGGAGCTGGAGCGCGCCAATGAGCGGCTCGTGCAATTCGCCTATGTGGCGTCTCTCGACCTGCAGCAGCCGCTGGCCGAGATCGCCGCGCAAGCGACGCGGCTCGAGGCGGCCATGGCCGCCGGCGTCTGCGCGGAGATCATGCAGGCGAGCGCGCATATGCGACACGCCGCCGTGCGCGCGCGCAAGCTCGTCGAGGATCTGCTCACCTATGCGCGAACCATTTACGGCGATCAGCAATTGGAGGTGCTGGAGCTGCGCGAGGAAGTGCAATTCTCCCTCGCCGCGCTGGCGCAGTCGATCGCCGCGGGCGAGACGAGGCTCGAGGTCGATATTCCGGCCGCCGCTTTCGTCGGCGACCGCGCGCAATTCGCCTGCCTGATGCAGAACATCGTCGCCAATGCGATCAAATATCGCAAGCCCGGCCGGCCGGCCGAGGTGACGATCGCGGCGGAGCTGGAGGAAGGCGCGATCCATCTCTCCATCGTCGACAAGGGCGTCGGCTTCGAGCAGGATTTCGCGCAGAGGATTTTCGAGCCCTTCAGCCGACGCAAGAGCGATGTGGAATATGCCGGCACGGGCATAGAGCTGGCGATCTGCAAATCCATCGCCGATCGCCATGGCTGGGAAATAGCGGTCGAGTCGCGGCCGGGCGAGGGCGCGGCCTTTCGCTTCGCGATTCCGACGCTGTTCGCGCCGTCTTTGTGACGCCTTCTCCCGGAATGGGAGAAGGAGGGCGCGAGCCTTTTTCGATTCAGCCCAGCCGGGAGGCGGTTTCGCGCAAATGGGCGAAGGCGCTGCGCGCGGCGTCGACGATCGCTTCCGGGCCGCGTGGTCGCTTGCCGCGCATGCGCGGCTCCTTGGGCGCCTCCTCGCGCATCAGCCGCGGCTGCGCGAGATGCGGCGCCACGCCCTCGCGCATCACGGCGCGACGCAGCGGGCCGAGCGCCGTCATGGCGATGAAGCCCGCGCCGCGAATGAGATCGATCGGCAGATAGGGGACGATCAGCGAGCGATTGAGCAGATCGACCCCATGGGTTCGGAAGCCGATGTCGGCGCGGCGGTGCGCCTCATAGCGCAACAGCGCGCGCGAGAGCTCCTTGGGATTGCGCAGATCGACGCTGGCGAGGCAATCCTCGAGATCGGCGACGTCGCGCAGGCTGAGATTGAGCCCCTGCGCGCCGATCGGCGGAAACACATGGCAGGTCTCGCCGACCAGCGCGAGACGGGGCGCCGTCAGCCGCGAGACTTGCAGGCCGCCCATGCGGAACTCGCCTATGCCGCTCTCGATCGTGATGGAGCCGAGCTTCTCGCGCGAATAATCCTCCATCTCGTATTGCAGCTCGTCGCGCGGCTTGGCGAGGCGGCGCTTGGCGTCGCGCGGGCTCATCAGCCAGACGAGGCTGGAGCGATGCTCCGCGCCCTCGCGCGGCGGCAGCGGCACCAGAGTGAAGGGGCCGGAGCGCGTGTGAAACTCGGTCGAGACATTGTCGTGTGGCAACTCGTGGCGCAGCAGAGCGGTGAGCGCCACTTGCGGATAGGTCCATTCCTTCGTGTCTATGCCGGCGGCGGCGCGCGCCTTGCTGCCGCGCCCATCGGCGGCCACGATGAAATCGGCGGCGATGCGGCGCCCGTCGGCGAGGATCGCCGTCGCGCCATCTTCCTCGAGCTCATAGTCGGCGATGTCGGTCTCGATGATCTCGAAGCTCCCGGCCGCGCGGGCGTGCTCGAGCAGAATGGCGGTCAGCTCGTCATTGGAGACATTGAGCCCGAAGGCGGGAAGATCGATCTCCTCCGAGCGCATCACGAGATCGGGCACGGGGAGAAGCTGGTCCGTGTCGTCGATCATTTGGATCGTCTCGATCGGGCAGGCGGCGGCGCGAACCTTCTCCAGCACGCCGATCGAATCGAGAAAGCGCACCGAGGCCTCGAACAGCGCGATGGTGCGGCCGGGCAGAGGCGGAGGGAAGCGCCCGGCGAGCGTCACCCGCCAGCCGGCGTTGGCGAAGGCGAGGGCGGCGGCTATGCCCGTGGAGCCGGCCCCGGCGACGAGAATTTGCGTGTCGATCGTGGGGCTTCCCGCCAATGTCTCGGCCATGTGCTGCGTCTCCGTTTCCTGCGCCTTGTACACCAAGGGCGGTCGCGGACGAAATCATCGCTGCGCGCCGCGGCGTCGCAGCCTCGGAGCCCTGGTCGAAGGGGCGGAGGGGAGGAGTGGGCCTGCGCATCAGTCTATAAAAATTATATGCTTATCGGCGGCGCGGCCGGTGAGCCTAGAGCGCTTGCTTATAGGTTCGTCATTATTCAAAGGGCATATTGTCGGCGCGCTTCGGCGGAGATTGCGTCTCTAAAAATTTAATCATATTAATCTAGTATGTTAGTGTTATTGTGGAGGGGGCTGTGGCTGGGTTCGTTCGGTTCACGCAAGCTTTATTGTCGGGCGCCTCGTTAGCAGCGACCGTCGCGGCCGGGGCGGTTCTCTGGCCGCATATAGTCGCGGATGCAGCGGCGCAGGAGGCCGCCATCGCGGATGTGACCGTCGGCGCGGAAACCAGGAGCGAGGAGAAAGCTCAGGAGCGGCCGCGCCCGGTCGTCGTGATCCCTTCCCGCGAAGCTGAGACGCAGCGGCTGGAGCAATTGTCCGATTTTGCGAGACGCGTCCCGAATTATCGCGAGAACAGCGGCGGCAGCCCCAATCGTTCGCCGAATTCGGCGATACGCGGCGTGGGCCGCGGAGCGGGCGGCGGCGACGGCTATGAATCGGACACGGGCTTCATCGTCGACGGCGTGTTCTACAAGCACGGCTCATTCCAGGGCGCGGAATATATCGACGTAGAATCCTTCGAACTGGGACTCGGCCCTCAAGGAACCGCCTTTGGCAAGAACACGACAGTCGGCAATGTCGTCATCCGAACCAATTTGCCATCCTTCACGCGCTCCGCGACCATCGACACGAGCTATGCGAATTACAATCGCGTCATCGAGAAGGTGACGGCGACCGGGCCGATCGTCGACGACAAGCTCGCTTATCGAGTGTCCTTCTATTTCGACCAGGGTGACGGCTGGATTGGCGACGCCGTCTCTGGAGCGAAATATTACGACAATGATCGCTGGGGCGTGCGCGGCCAATTGCTCTTCGTGGGGGACGCGTTCACCGATCGGCTGATCTTCAACCGATCGAGCTACAATGAATATCAATTCGCCAATCCGAACACGGTGAGCGTCATCGGCGATTCCGTGCCGATCTTCGCCAATGGAACGCTCGGCCGCACCTATGCGCAAACGCTGTTCTCGCGACTCGGGCGCGTCATGCTCACGGCCGATCCCTATACATTCTATCAGACGCGGCAGGGTAAGACGTCGCTGCGCATCATGAATGTGTCGAACGAATTGAATTGGCAGCTCGGCGAGCACACGCTGACGTCGATCACCGCATGGGGCGAGAATGTCGTGCATACGCACAATCCGCTCGGCAATCAGCTGATCGAGATCGACGGCAACGCCTTCGACACTTATGTCGATCAATATTCGCAAGAGCTGCGCGTCGCCTCGGCCAAGGACAAGCAGCTCGAATGGACTGTCGGCCTCTTCGGCTTCTACGAGAAGATCTGGTCCGGGCCGCATACGGAATATGGAAGCCAAGCGGCGCAATGGTTCGGCGCCAACATCAATCTCAATCCGGGGCTGATCGCGGGCGCGTCACAGCAGACCGACGGCAAGTCGATCACATTTCAGGGCGCGGCCTTTGGACAGGCGACCTATCATTTCGACGAGCGTCTCGCTCTGACCTTTGGCCTGCGCGACAGCTATGAGGTGAAGGGCGGCTCGAACTTCGCCTGGATCGCCGGGATGCGCGGCGGCTTCTCCGCCGTTCAGGTCTATAATGCGGTGCGCCAGGCAGGCGGCGCCGGAATATTCGACACGGGCGGAGTCGAGAAGAGCAACAACGCGATCACCGGCGTGCTCAACCCGCAATATAAGGTGACGGAGAATATTCTCGCCTATGGGCTCGTCGGCCGTGGCGAGAAGGCCGGCGCGGTCAACACGGCGGCGCGGCCGCTGCTTTCCGGCTCGGATTTCAAAGGCTGGCAGCCTATCGTCACGCGCAACGAGGTGTCCTGGGACTATGAGCTCGGCCTCAAGACCAATTGGCTCGACGGCGCCGTCTTCGCCAACGTCAATTTCTATTGGACCGATATTTTCGACTTTCAGGCCAATTTCACCGACACGAGCCTGACCGACGCGACCGGCCAGCCGATCCGCTTCACCTATCTCGGCAATGTGCCGCATGTGCGGCTGCGCGGCGCCGAGTTCAGCGGACGTTGGAATGCGCTCGAAGGATTGTGGCTCAGCGCCAGCGGCGCCTATACGGAGGCGCGCTATCTCGACTACGATCAGGCCGCGCCGCCGGCGGATTGGACTTGGTCCAGGCCCGCCAATGCGCCCGCGGGATTTTTGTCCGCGCCTTTGACCTTGTCATTGTCGAACACGCGTTGGACGGGGCTTCCGAAATGGGCGTTCAACATCGGCGCCGATTATCGGCATCCGCTCGGCGCAGTGTTTCAGGGCGTGGACGCGGAATGGGCCAGGCAGCCGGTCTCTGCTTTCGGCTATGTCAACGTCTCCTGGCAGGACAAAACGCAGCTCACCGATCCGCGCTCCGTGCTGCAATATTGGCAGGCGGCCTATTCGCTGGTGGACGCCGGTGTCGGCCTTCGCGCCGACGACGAGAGCTACAGCCTCTCGCTTTGGACCAAGAATATCTTCGATACGCGCTACGTGACCGCCTGGTCGCCGGGCAGCTCGACCACGCCGGCGAGCATCAGCCTTCAGGATCGTCCGCGCACCTTCGGCGCGAGCTTACGCGTGAAGCTCTATTGAGGGCGAAGGGCGCAAGCCGAGATCGTCGAAGCGCGCTCGTTCCTCCCGGATTGCGATGTGTCGTCGGGATCGCGCAAATCGTCCCGAGCGTCAATCCCCGGTCGCAATCGGCGTGGATTTTTGCGAAGAGGCGGGCGGGATTATTTTGGAGACGATCATGGTGAAGGCCATTCGCATTTACGAGACGGGCGGGCCGCAGGTTCTGCGCTATGAGGATGTCGAGCTGCCGCCGCCGGGGCCGGGGGAGGCGCAGATCGTTCAGAAGGCGATCGGCGTCAATTTCATCGATATTTATCTTCGCACCGGGGCCTATCCTTCGACGCTTCCCTTCACCCCCGGCTTCGAAGGCGCGGGCGAGGTGGTCGCGCTCGGCGAGGGCGTCGATGAATTCGAGATCGGCGAGCGCGTCGCCTATGTCGGACCGCTCGGCGGCTATGCGGAGGCGCGCAATATTCCCGCCGCCTCATTGGCGAGGCTACCGAAATCCTTCTCCTTCGAGACCGGCGCCTCGATGATGCTCAAAGGGCTCACGGCGCAATATTTGTTGCGGCGAACCTACAAGGTGAAAGAGGGAGATCGGATTCTCGTGCATGCGGGCGCCGGCGGCGTCGGCCAATTGCTCTGCCAATGGGGAAGCGCGCTGGGCGCGCATGTGATCGCCACGGTCGGCGACGAGGAGAAGGCGAAGATCGCCAAAGAGGCCGGGGCGGCGCATACGATCCTCTATCGCAGCGAGGATTTCGCCGCCGCCGTGCGCGAGATCACCGACGGCAAGCTCTGTGATGTCGTCTATGACGGCGTCGGCCGCGACACTTTTCCCGCCTCGCTCGATTGCCTGAAGCCTTTCGGACTTTTCGTCAGCTATGGCTCCGCCTCCGGCAAGATCGAGGCTTTCGACATTAATCTCCTGTCGCAGAAGGGTTCGCTCTTTGCGACGCGGCCCTCGCTCTTCGCCCATATCGCGCGGCGCAAGGACTATGAAAAAATGACCAAGGATGTGGTGCGCGCGATCAAGAAGGGCGTGCTGCGGCTCGAGCGGCCGGCCCTTTTTCGGCTCGAGGACGCCGCTCTCGTCCATGCCGACCTCGAGGCGCGGCGCACGACAGGGGCGCTCGTGCTCGTCCCCTGAGCCTTCCGTCGGGCGCCGCTGCAAAATCTTCGCCTATGTGACATTTTTAGCACAGGCGCGCCGGGCGGCCCTGGTCGCAGAATTTAGCGAATTGAATTTGTGGGCGCTGGCGAATCGCGCTCGTCGGCCCCGCCCGCTCGGGCGGCGCTGAACCGGGGCGATGTCGGCGCTTTTCCTGGCCGAGCCTGGACAAATGCGACCTTTTATGCCGGGCGCGGCGACGAGGAATCGGGTAGGCTCCAAATCGTTCCGGCTTTGAGGTTCCTCCCACCTCCCGATGGGCCGGGGCCCACTCTCAAAACCCGGCGTTCTCGCCGGGTTTTTTTCTGCCTGCGGCGGAGGCGCGGGCCGCGCGTCTTTCCGCCTTTTTTGATGATTAATAAAAGCTTACGTCGATGTTTCGGGGCCACGGCCGCGCGGCGGGCGTAGCCTTGGCCGCGCGCTTTCGCTTTTGCGCGGTTGCATTCGGCCTCAAAACGGCACATCTTGAAAGGCGCGGCGCCAGCGCCGCGAAGCATGAGGGTCACAAGCTGACGACAAGTCTTCCCGGGGCGGCGCGCGCGCCGTCTCAGCCGGCTTCCGGGCCGATCGGCCAGATCGCCGGCTCCATCGCCGAAAAAGTCCTCACGAGCCTCGACGACTCCAAGGCCGAGGACGTCATCTCCATCGATCTGCGCGGCAAGACGACGATCGCCGATGACATGGTCATCGCGACCGGCCGTTCGACCACGCATGTCGGCGCCATCGCCGACAGAGTGCTCAAAGCCTGCAAGGAGGCCGGCCTCGTCGCTCCGCGCGTCGAGGGTCTGCCACAGTGCGACTGGGTGCTGATCGACGCGGGCGACGTCATCATCCACATTTTCCGACCCGAGGTGCGTCAGTTCTACAACCTCGAGAAAATGTGGGCGGGCGCACGGCCGAGCGAGCTGCGCGCGGTCTGACCGCCTGAGGGCGAAACGGGACAGGACGGCATTCGCCGCGAGCGCGAGTGTCCGTAAGAGGACATGCGTCTCGGAATTCTCTGTGTCGGTCGGCTGAAGGCCGGCCCGGAGCGCGAGCTCTACACACGCTACGCCTCCCGCGTCGCGGCGATGCGAAATCTCGGGCTCGCGGGGCTCGATCTCCTGGAAATCGACGAGAGCCGGGCGCGCAATCCGGCTGAGCGCATGGCGCAGGAAGGCGACGGAATGCTTGCCGCCCTGCCGGCGGGCGCGCGCCTCGTCGTCTTCGACGAGCGGGGCAAGCCCGCCAGCAGCGTCGATTTCGCGGCCATGGTCGAAAGCGAGAGGGACAAAGGCGTAAAATCGCTGTGGTTCGCGATCGGAGGCTCCGAGGGGCTGGCGCCCGCCGTACGGGACAAGGCCGGCGCCGTCTTTTCCTTCGGGCGCATGACGCTGCCACATCAGATCGTGCGAATCCTCGTCGCCGAGCAGATTTATCGGGCGACGACCATTCTTTCCGGACACCCGTATCATCGCGCCTGATAGGCGCTTCGTCGTAGTGGTTTATACACCACGACGACATGAAGATTGCATCCGCCGGTCGGCCGGATTCAGAGCGAGAGGAGCGACATGACCGAGCCGCCGCTGATCCGCTTCGTCGTCTGCGTCGGCGACGTCTGCGACCGCGATGGACGGGGGAGCGCGCTGCATGAACGTTTGAGCGAGGCGCTCGATATCGATTTCGGCAAAGGGATCGCCGCCGGCGAGATCGCCTGCGTGAGGCGCAGTTGCCTGCGCCATTGCTCGCAAGGAATCCCCATGGTCCGCATAGAGCCGTCCGGCGACGTTCACGCCGATCCGGACATAGAGCATATGCTCGATCTCGTGGAGGAGGCGCTCATCGGCTGAGCGGCGCCTCTACGCTTTCGCTTCGGCGCGCTTCCAAATGCTGAAAACGCCTATTCGTCGCCGACCTTGGCCGGCTTCAGCACCACGGGGCGCAGCAGGAAGGACGGAATATGGTCGCCGAGGCCGATGACCGGCGGCCCATCGTCCTCATGCTGGCGCGTCGTCGGCCGGCGGTCGCGGCGATCGCCATAGGTCGGCGGCCGCTCGGGACGGGGTCGCGCAGGGCGGGCCTCACGCTCTTGCCTCGGCTCGCGCGCCTGTCTCGGCTCCCGCTCGGGCCGGGGCTCGCGCTCTTGTCTGGCCTCGCGCTCTTGTCTCGGCTCGCGTTCTTGCCGAGCCTCGCGGCGCGGCTCGCGCTCGGCCGACGAACGCCGTCCTCCGCGCTCGCCGCCGCGCGCGCTGCGTCCACGTCCGCGCGATTCGCGCGCCGGCGCCTCGGACGGCGGCGGCAACTCGTCGAGGCCGGGGCCTTCCCACTCGATCTTATTGCCGATCAGCGTCTCGATCTGATCGAGATACTTGCGATCATCGTCGGTGACGAGGGTGAAGGCCGTGCCGGAGCGGCCGGCGCGGCCGGTGCGGCCGATGCGGTGGACATAATCCTCGCTATGGGTCGGCACGTCGAAATTGAAGACATGGCTGACGTCCGGAATATCGAGGCCGCGCGCCGCGACATCCGAGCAGACGAGAAGATTGACGTCGCCATTCTTGAAGGCGTCGAGCGAGGCCATGCGCGCGAGCTGATCCATATCGCCATGCAGCGCGCCGGCGGAGAAACCGTGCTTGTCCAAGGAGCGATGCAGGATCGCGACGTCGCGCTTGCGATTGCAGAAGATGATCGCGTTTTTGAAACTGTCCGCGCCGCGGATGATTCGGCGCAGCGTCTCGCGCTTCTCGGCATGGCCATGCGTGGCGATGAGCGCCTGGCGAATCGTCGCTGCGGTCGTCGAGGCGCGGGCCACTTCGACACGCACGGGATTGTGCAAGAACGCCTCGGTGAGGCGCGTGATCTCCGGCGGCATCGTCGCGGAGAAGAATAATGTCTGCCGCGTGAACGGCACCAGCTTGCAGACGCGCTCTATGTCCGGGATGAAGCCCATGTCGAGCATGCGGTCGGCCTCGTCGATGACGAGAATCTCGATATTCGTCAGCAGCAGCTTGCCGCGGTCGAAGAAGTCGAGCAGGCGGCCGGGCGTCGCGATCAGAACGTCGGCGCCGCGCATGATCTTGGCTTCTTGATCTCCGAAGGAGACGCCGCCGATCAGAAGCGAGACATTGAGCTTATGATTTGCGCCATATTTGGCGAAGCTCGCCTCGACCTGCGCGGCGAGCTCGCGCGTCGGCTCGAGAATCAGCGTGCGCGGCATTCGCGCGCGGGCGCGGCCTTGCTCGAGCCGGCACAGCATGGGCAGCGTGAACGCCGCCGTCTTGCCCGTACCCGTCTGGGCGATGCCCAGAATGTCGCGCCCCTGCAGCGCGGGGGGAATGGCCTGTTCCTGAATGGGCGTGGGCTTGGTGTAGCCGGACGCCTCAACGGCCGCGAGGACCTTTTGGGAAAGGCCGAGTTCGTCGAAGTTCATCAATGGTCCTGGTCGCGGCTTTCATGACATCTGGCAAGGGAAGGGCGCGCGAATGCCGCGGGGGCGCGCGTCGTCCTCGAGAGGCGGGTCCGTCGCAAATCGACGGATATGTTCCGCTGGCGTTCTGCTCGACGATCTGGGGAGCAAGACGCGCGCCATGCTTGAAGCCGAACGCGCCGGATGTCAATGAATTTGACGCGGGCCATCGCGAGCGGCGCCGCGCCGCTGCGGATGTTTTCGTTGAAGCTTCGCCTTATTTGGCCTCCGCCCCGCAGGGCGAGACGGGCGCGACGGCTTTTTGAGCGGGCGAGATCGAGCCGGTGGCGGCATGATCGACGCCGACGAAGCCGATGCGATGCATGACCGGAGTCGCCACGCTCGGCTGCGCCGCCGCGAGCTGCGCGCGGCCGCGCTCCTCCTTATGAACAAAAGCAATGAGCGGCAGCTCGCCGTTTTGTAACTTTGCCGACAGCAGATTGGCCCCGAGCACGCAGGCGAGCGCCAGCACGGCCGACCCCAAGGCAACTTTTTCGACGAGCCTACCCGCCGTGTCCCGCCGAAACCGATCGAGCATCGACATTCGCGCCTCTTTTCAATCGCGCGCCTCGTGTTTGCGTGAGCGCGACATTAGGCGCCGTGGGTAAAGGACGCGTTTACGCTCATGGTTTTCAATAAGTAGACGGCTGCGACGCGCCGCCGCGGGGCGGAATCGCGACATCGGCGGCGCCTTTTGGAAACCGCGTCGGGAGCCGAATGCGCCGCCGCGGCGCGCTCACTTGTTCGCCCGCCGCGGCACATTATGTCCTAGGCGGATTGTTGAAGGACTGGGCGCGACCGAGGCGCCTCCCGGGGCTCGCCTCGGACTTTTTTCAACCGTTTCAGCTTTTCGGGTCTTGCCAATGCTCCCGCGAGAAAGAAAACTCGGCGCTACCCCGCTTCGACGGCGCCGCGAAAGCCGACCAGGGGTCCGCGGCACAGAGAATGCTACGCAGATGTCAGCCGGGCCTTTCGCGGGCGAAACATCGGAAAGGGGAATGAGGAAAGCCGAGGTGACCGTGATCGATGATGATCTTACGCTCGACAGCCGGCTCGCGTCCGCCATGGACGCTGACGGCGCGCCTCCCCACGCGGGCGGGAAAGAGCCTCGCAAAGGCGGCGACAGTGGGCCGGGGTCGGGAACGGCGCTGATCACCCGCACGCGGACGCAGACGCGGCGGCCCAATATGTATCGCGTCTTGTTGCTCAACGACGACTACACGACCCAGGAGTTCGTGGTCATCGTTCTGCGTAAATATTTCAACAAGACCCTGGAAGAAGCCACTCGGATAATGCTGCACGTGCATAATCACGGCGTCGGCGAATGCGGCGTCTACACCTATGAGGTGGCGGAGACGAAAGTCACGCAAGTGATGGATTATGCGCGCAAGCACCAGCATCCGCTTCAGTGCATCATGGAAAAGAAGTGAGGGCGGACGATCGATGCCGACATTCTCGCGCAACCTGAAGCAGTCACTCGACCGCGCGCTCGCCTCGGCGAGGGAGCGGCATCATGAATATGCGACTTTGGAGCATCTGCTCCTCAGCCTCATAGACGACCAGGACGCGGCAGCCGTGCTGCGCGCCTGCTCGGTCGATCTCGATCTGCTCGCCAAAAATTTGCGCGAATACATCGATCACGAGCTCGACAATCTGGTCAATGAATCGGCAGGCGACTGCAAGCCGACCGCCGGCTTCCAGCGCGTCGTGCAGCGCGCCATCATCAGCGTGCAGTCCTCCGGCCGCGAGGATGTGAGCGGCGCCAATGTGCTGGTCGCCTTGTTCGCCGAGCGCGAGAGCCACGCCGTCTATTTCCTGCAGGAGCAGGATATGACGCGCTATGACGCGGTGAACTACATCAGCCACGGCATCGCCAAGCGGCCGGGCCTCTCGGACGGCTCGCGCGCGCCGCGCGGCGTCGAGGACGAGGCGGAGCGGGGCGAGGGCAGGGAAGGCCGCGAGGGCGAGCAGCGCAAGAAGGAAGGCGCGCTCGAGGCCTATTGCGTGAACCTCAACCGCAAGGCGCGCGACGGCCGCATCGATCCGCTGATCGGCCGCGAGCAGGAGGTGCTGCGCACCGTGCAGGTGCTCTGCCGCCGGCAGAAGAACAATCCGCTGCTGGTCGGCGATCCCGGCGTCGGCAAGACGGCCATCGCCGAAGGCCTCGCCCGCAAGATCATTCAGAACGAGGTTCCCGAGGTGCTCGCCGGCGCGACGGTGTTCGCGCTCGACATGGGCACGCTGCTCGCCGGCACGCGCTATCGCGGCGATTTCGAGGAGCGCCTGAAGCAGGTCATCAAGGAAATAGAGGCGCATAAGAATGCGATCCTCTTCATCGACGAGATCCATACGGTGATCGGCGCTGGCGCCACTTCCGGCGGCGCGATGGACGCCTCCAATCTGCTGAAGCCCGCGCTGGCCCAAGGCACGCTGCGCTGCATCGGCTCGACCACCTATCGCGAATATCGCCAATATTTCGAGAAGGACCGCGCTCTGGTGCGGCGCTTCCAGAAGATCGACGTCAACGAGCCGTCGATCCCGGATGCGGTGGAGATCGTCAAGGGCCTCAAGCCCTATTTCGAGGAGTTCCACAAGATCCGCTACACCACCGAGGCGCTGAAGGCCGCGGTGGAGCTCTCGGCCCGCTATATTCATGACCGCAAGCTGCCGGACAAGGCGATCGATGTGATCGACGAGACCGGGGCCGCGCAAATGCTGGTGCCGGAGTCCAAGCGCAAGAAGACCATCGGTCTGAAGGAGATCGAGACCACCATCTCGACCATGGCGCGCATCCCCGCCAAGACCGTCTCCAAGGACGACGCCGAGGTGCTCGCCCATCTCGACGAGACCTTGAAGCGCGTCGTCTACGGACAGGACAAGGCGGTCACGGCGCTCACCTCGGCGATCAAGCTGGCCCGCGCCGGCTTGCGCGATCCCGAGAAGCCGATCGGCTGCTATCTCTTCTCCGGTCCGACTGGCGTCGGCAAGACGGAGGCGGCGCGCCAGCTCGCCACCTCGCTGGGCATTGAGCTCATTCGCTTCGACATGTCGGAATATATGGAGCGCCATACGGTGAGCCGGCTCATCGGCGCGCCTCCCGGCTATGTCGGCTTCGATCAGGGCGGCCTGCTGACAGACGGCATCGACCAGCATCCGCATTGCGTGCTGCTGCTGGACGAGATCGAGAAGGCGCACCCTGATCTCTTCAACATCCTTCTGCAGGTGATGGACCACGGCAAGCTGACGGATCACAATGGTAAGCAGATCGATTTCCGCAATGTGATCCTCATCATGACGACCAACGCCGGCGCCGCCGATCTCGCCAAAAAGCCCATCGGCTTCACACGCGGCAAGACGCATAGCGCCGAGGACAATGAGGCGATCAATCACCTCTTCGCCCCGGAATTCCGCAATCGTCTCGACTCGATCGTCCATTTCGGCCATCTGCCGGAGGAGGTGATCGCCCGCGTCGTCGACAAGTTCATCCTGCAGCTCGAGGCGCAGCTCGCCGACCGCAATGTCACGATCGAGCTCTCCGACGAGGCGCGGTCCTGGCTCGTCGAGCATGGCTATGACCAGGCCATGGGCGCGCGTCCCATGGGCCGTGTCATCCATACGCATATCAAGACGCCGCTCGCTGACGAGGTTCTCTTCGGCCGGCTGAAGAATGGCGGCGCGGTGCGCGTGGTGGTGGTGACGGATGACAGCGGCGCCAAAACGCTGGGCTTCGTCTTCCCGGAGGGACCGGTGCTGCCGCGTCCCGAGCGCGATATCGTCGAGGCCGGCAAGAAGCGCGCGTCGGCGGCGGAGGGCGGCGGCGAGCCGCGCAAGAGCCGCAAGACGAAGGACGGCGACGGCGGCAAGGATGCGGGCAAGGCCGAGCCGGCGCCGCGCAGCGCCAGCGCGCGTCCGCGCAGCGTCCCGGAGACGCCGCTCAAAAGCTGAGCGCGTGATCCCTCACGGGATGTTAATCACTTCGACTGTATTCTCGAGGCCGGGCTCATGCCCGGCTTCGTCATTTGCGCGCTCCTGCGCGTTAGTCCGAAAGGCGAAGTGGGTGAGCGTCGAGGTAGGAACGTAGATGCGTGTGGCGATCGTTCACTATTGGTTCGTCGGCATGCGCGGCGGTGAGAAGGTCGTCGAAGCCTTGATCCGGCTCTATCCGCAGGCCGATCTCTTCACCCATGTCATCGATCCGGCCGCCGTCTCGCAGACGATCCTCTCGCGCCCGATCAAGACCAGCTTCATCCAATCTCTGCCTCGCGCGGCGAAATATTATCGGCAATATCTGCCCTTCATGCCGCTCGCCTGCGAGCAGCTCGATCTGCGCGGCTATGATCTCGTCATCTCGAGCGAATCCGGCCCGGCCAAGGGGATCATCCCGCCGCCTGAGGCTCTGCATGTCTGCTATTGCCATTCGCCCATGCGCTATTTGTGGAACATGTACCACGAATATCGCGAGGAATCGGGCCGTCTAACGCGCCTATTGATGCCGCCTCTCGCCCATTATCTGCGCAATTGGGATGCGTTGTCGGTGACGCGCGTCGATCATTTCATCGCCAATTCGACGACGGTCGCGCATCGCGTCGAGCGCTATTATCGCCGCTCCGCCGATGTCGTGCATCCGCCGGTCGCCGCCGACGCCTTCTCCATCGCGCCTCGGCAAGAGATCGGCGATTATTATCTGATGGTCGGCGAGCTCGTCGGCTATAAGCGGCCCGATCTCGCCATAGACGCCTTCAATGCGAGCGGCAAGAAGCTCGTCGTTATCGGCGGCGGCTCCAATCTGGAGGCGATCCGCCGCCGCGCCGGCCCGACAGTGTCCGTGCTCGGCCCGCAGCCTTTCGACGTTCTGGCGCGGCATTATTCACGCTGCCGCGCGCTGATCTTTCCGGGTGAGGAAGATTTCGGCATCGTGCCGCTCGAGGCGATGGCGAGCGGCCGGCCGGTGATCGCCTTCCGCCGCGGCGGCGCGACCGAGACCGTTGTCGAGAATGAGACAGGCGTCTTCTTCGATACACAGACGGTCGAATCGTTGAGCGAGGCGGTGGCGCGCTTCGAGCGCATGGAATTCTCGCCCGAGCGCATTCGCGCTCATGCGCTCGGCTTCGGCGAGGAGCGCTTCTTGCGCGAGATGCGCGAGAAGATCGACTCTTATTTCGCCTATTTCGCCGCCCGCGAAGCGAAGCGCTAATGATGCTTTTCGACTGATACGGTTTTCGCGTTACCGATGTGCGGACGAAGCAACAACCCCTCGCCCTGAGGAGCCCGCGAAGCGGGCGTCTCGAAGGGGCCGAGCCACGCGCGCTGGACCATCCTTCGAGGCTTTTTGCGTTCCGCAAAAAGCGCCTCAGGATGAGGGAATTGTATCTGCGCGCTCACTGCTCCTGCGCGGCGCGCTTGCGCTTGGGCGCAGGCGTCTCTTTCGTCTCCTTGACCGCTTGCGTCGTCTTCTCCGCGCGCGGCGGGCGGCGCTTCAGCACTTCGGCGAGATAGCGTCCCGTATGGCTGCGCTTCGCCGCGACGATCTCGGCGGGCGGTCCGGCGGCCACTATCTCGCCGCCGCCGTCGCCGCCCTCGGGTCCGAGATCGATGATCCAATCGGCCGTCTTGATGACCTCGAGATTATGCTCGATGACGACGACGCTATTGCCCTGATCGACGAGCTCGTGCAGCACCTCGAGCAGTTTCGCGACATCGTGAAAATGCAGGCCGGTCGTCGGCTCATCGAGAATGTATAGCGTGCGGCCGGTGGAGCGGCGCGCCAGCTCTTTGGCGAGCTTCACGCGCTGCGCCTCGCCGCCGGAGAGAGTTGTCGCCTGCTGGCCGACACGAATGTAATCGAGGCCGACGCGCTTTAGGGTCTCCATCTTGTCGCGGATCGCCGGCACGGCTTTGAACAAGATGGCCGCTTCCTCGACCGTCATGTCGAGAACGTCGGCGATGGACTTCTCGCGATATTTCACCTCCAGCGTCTCGCGATCGTAGCGCTTGCCCTTGCAGACGTCGCAAGTGACATAGACGTCGGGCAGGAAGTGCATCTCGATCTTGATGACGCCGTCGCCCTGGCAGGCCTCACAGCGGCCGCCCTTCACATTGAATGAGAAGCGCCCCGGCGCATAGCCGCGCGCCTTCGCCTCCGGCAGGCCGGCGAACCATTCGCGGATCGGCGTGAAGGCGCCCGTGTAGGTCGCGGGATTGGAGCGCGGCGTGCGGCCGATCGGCGATTGGTCGATATCGATGATCTTGTCGATATGCTCGAGCCCGTCGATCTTGTCGAAAGGCGCCGGATGCTCATGCGCATTGTTGAGGCGCCGCGCCACTGCTTTATACAGCGTCTCGATCACGAGCGTGGATTTGCCGCCGCCGGAGACGCCGGTGACGGCGGTGAAGAGGCCCAAGGGAATCTTCGCCTCGACATTTTTCAGATTGTTTCCGCGCGCGCCGGAAATCTTCAGCCAGCGGCCAGGGTCGGGCTTGCGCAGCGCATGGCGCAGGGTCACTTGGCGAGCACCGGTCAAATATTGGCCGGTGAGCGAATTCGCATCGTCCATTATTTCCTGCGGCGCGCCTTTGGAGACGATATGGCCGCCATGCACGCCGGCGCCGGGGCCGACGTCGACGACATAATCGGCGGAGAGAATGGCGTCCTCGTCATGCTCGACGACAATGACGCTATTGCCGAGATCGCGCAGCCGTCGCAGCGTGTCGAGCAGACGATCATTGTCGCGCTGATGCAGGCCGATCGACGGCTCGTCCAGCACATAGAGCACGCCGGTGAGGCCGGAGCCGATCTGCGACGCCAAGCGAATGCGCTGGCTCTCGCCGCCGGACAAAGTGCCGGAGGCGCGCGAGAGCGTCAGATAATCCAATCCGACATCGACGAGAAAGGTGAGGCGATCGCGTATCTCTTTTAGTATGCGATGCGCGATCTCATTGCGCTTGGCGTCGAGCTTCTCCGGCAGAGCGCGGAACCAGTCGAGCGCCGCGCGCACGGAGAGGTCCGACACTTCGCCGATATGGCGCATGTCGATCTTCACGGCGAGCGCTTCCGGCTTCAGGCGATAGCCCAGGCACGCCTTGCAAGGCTCGGCCGACATATAGCGACCGATCTCCTCGCGCGCCCATTCGCTGTCCGTCTCCAGGAAGCGGCGCTGCAGATTGGCGACGACGCCTTCGAAAGGCTTCTTCACATCATAGGCGCGCGCGCCATCGTCATAGGAGAAGCGGATCTCCTCCTTGCCGGAGCCGTGCAGCAGCACGTCGCGCACGGATTGATCGAGCTTCTCGAACGGCGTGTCCATGCGGAATTTATAGTGACGGCCGAGCGACTCCAGCGCTTGCCCATAATAGGGCGAGGAGGATTTCGCCCAAGGCGCGATGGCGCCTTTGCGCAGCGAGAGCTTGGGATCGGGAACGACGAGATCGGGATCGATCACCTGTTCCTGGCCGAGGCCGCTGCAGACGGGGCAGGCGCCGAAGGGATTGTTGAACGAGAAGAGCCGCGGCTCGATCTCGGAAATGGTGAAGCCGGAGACAGGGCAGGCGAATTTCGACGAGAAGACGATGTGATCCGCCGCATAATGGGTGGAGGCGTAGGCGGCGGGCGTCGCCGCCGTCGGGGCGTCGCCGCCTTCTGCGCGCTTGCTGTCGGCGAATTCCACCACGGCGAGGCCATTGGCCAATTCCAGCGCCGTCTCGAAACTATCGGCGAGGCGCGCGGCAATGTCGGAGCGCACGACGATGCGATCGACGACGATGTCGATGTCGTGCTTCAATTTCTTGTCGAGCGGCGGCGTGTCGGCGATCTCGTGATAGGCGCCGTCGATCTTCAAGCGCTGAAAGCCGCGCTTGGTATAGTCCGCTATCTCTTTTTTATATTCGCCCTTGCGGCCGCGCACGACGGGCGCGAGCAAATAAAGGCGCGTTCCCTGCGGCAGCGCCAGCACGCGATCGACCATTTGCGAGACGGTCTGGCTCTCGATCGGCAGGCCCGTCGCCGGCGAATAGGGAATGCCCGCGCGCGCCCAAAGCAGGCGCATGTAATCGTGAATCTCCGTCACCGTGCCGACGGTGGAGCGCGGGTTTTTCGATGTCGTCTTCTGCTCGATGGAGATGGCCGGCGAGAGGCCGTCGATCTGATCGACGTCCGGCTTCTGCATCATCTCGAGGAATTGCCGCGCATAGGCGGAGAGCGACTCGACATAGCGGCGCTGGCCCTCCGCATAAATCGTGTCGAAGGCGAGCGAGGATTTGCCCGAGCCCGAGAGGCCGGTGAAGACGACGAATTTGTCGCGCGGAATGACGAGATCGACATTCTTGAGATTATGCTCGCGCGCGCCGCGAATGGAGATCACCTTGCCGTCGAACAGCTCGTCGAGAGAGGCTTGGGCGGCGGATTTTTTCGAGCTTCGCATGGGCACGACCAGAACTGGAGCGGCAGGTTCGCCCCCTCCCCAACCCTCCCCCGCTACGCGGGAGAGGGGGCAGATTCGGCGCTTCATCGAGGTTTCGCGTAGCGTTTGCCGCCTCCCTCTCCCGCAGAGCGGGGGAGGGCGAGGGAGGGGGCAGACGGGCGCGATCTTACGCCCTCGCGCCCTTCTTGCCATGCTGCGGCGCAGTAATCCACAGCCTCGAGCAGCCGATGCACCCCGCCGCCGTTTCCGGCGCGCGCATCCGCGAAAGTAAGACCTGGCGCCGGCGGCGTGGCGTTGAAGGGACGGCTGAGGCTATGCGGGAACCCCCGCCCGACATTCCCGGCCCTTTGGGTGTCGCTCGGAAGCCAGTGCGAGAATAGGAAAATAGTCTGCGATCGTCGAGTTCCCGGGGTCGGCCGTTCCAGGTCTGAAGACGAGTGAGCCATCAGGATCGGTTCTAGGGGCCACGGATCGCCTTGCGCATGAGATATGTCGAACCATCCGCCCGCGGCTCGAACTCGAGGAACGCATATCCCCTCTTCTCATAGAAGTGACGCGCCGTGATCGACGAATGCACATGCAGGACATCGATTTCATTCGCTGCGGCGTGCCGTTCGAGATAGTCCACGAGACGCGAGCCGATCCCTCGACCCTGTCGCTTCGGCTCGACGAACAGCGAGTGCAGCTTCGCCGCCCCGAGGCTGACGGTTCCGGCAATCTCTGTTTCGAGTGTGGCGACAAACACGTCGCGAACGGCCATTTTCTGAATGATGCGCTCGGCAGTGAAATTGGCGCAAATGAGGTCGATGATGTCGGAGGAGTAATCCGACGCATTCGTTTCCCGGACCGAGTGCAGAATGAGCGCACTCATCCGCGCCGCATCGGCGAGAACCGCCGGTCGAATGACGATGTCCTCCATTGCGGTCGACTCCTGCTCCGAAATTCCATGCCCCGCGGCCAATCTGGCGAGCTATCCGATCCTGTCAAGGTTGCGCGTCGCCGTCCGCGGCGGATGTCCCGACAAGCCGTCGAAATCTCTGCACCCACGGCGCATGGTCCTCGCGAGGAGCGAGGCGACGAAGCGATCCGGGGACGGCTCCACGTCTCTGGATCGCGGCGCTGCGCTCGCAAATGGCCGATGGCGACGGCTCCGATGCGGCATAACTCGTGCTTTCCAGAACGAGCAACCCAGGAAGCATGAGCGGCCGATGGCGCAATTCAGACAATTTTTCGTTAGGGCGCCGCGAAGCGAAGGCGATGCGCGCGGGCTCCGTTCGGCTCCGTCTCTCGACCCGGAATTTGCGCTCTGCCGAGCCTCACGGGAGGCGGCGCGATGAGCGAGCCCATCCGCGCCGTCCTGATCGATCTCGAAGGCGTGGTCCTACCCATGACCTTCATGAATGACACGCTGCTGCCGCTCGCGGCCACGCGGCTCGGCGGCTATATCGTCGAGCATGCCGAGGACGAAGAGGTGGAGGAGGCGCTGGAGGAGACCGGGCGCCTCATGGGCGGTTATGAGCTCGATCCCACTCAGGCGGAATCTCTGCTGCTGCGCTGGATGAAGCAGGGCCGCAAGGCGACGCCGCTGAAAATCATTCAGGGCCTCGTCTGGCAGGAGGCCTATGCGGCCGGCTCCCTCGCGGCGGAACTCTACCCGGATGTCGCCAGCTGTCTCTCGGCCTGGGCCGCCGCCGGGATTCGCCTCTTCGTCTACTCCTCCAATTCGGAATTGGCGCAGAAGCTGCTGCTGAGCCATTCCTCCTCCGAGCAGGTGACGGCCCTGTTCGAGGGTTTTTTCGACACCACGCTCGGCCAGAAGATCGAGCCCGGCTCCTATCGCGATCTCTGCGAAAATCTGGGCCTGGCTCCCGGCTCGGCGCTCGTGCTGTCGGAGAATGAGGAGGAGCTGGACGCCGCCCAGACGGCGGGCCTCGCCACGACCCGCCTGGCGCGCGATGGAAATGTGGCGAGCCGCCATCCCGTGAGCGCGGATTTGCTCTCCTTGAACATCGGACAGTGACGATGACGAAATTCACGCTGGAAACGCGCGACGGGACACGGTCGGAGATCGCCGGCAAGGATCGCGCGACGATGATGAAGCTGATCCGCAAATCCGGCGTCGAGGAGCTGGTCGCCGAATGCGGCGGCAGCTGCACCTGCGCCACCTGCCAAATCTATGTCGATCTGCCCGAAGGCGTCGCCATGCCTCCCATGGAGCCGGCCGAAGCCATCATGCTGTCCAAGGCCGCCAATCGTCAGATCAATTCGCGTCTCGCCTGCCAGATGAAGTTCGACTCGAGCCTCGACGGCATGCACGTCCGCATCGCCCCGGAAGATTACAGCAACTGCTAATTCGAGCCGGAAGCGGAGCGTTTCGATGGAGCATCGTCGGCTCGGTCGCTCGGGCCTCGCCTGCGCGCCGCTCGTGCTCGGCTGCCACGTCTTCGGCTGGACGGCCGATGCGGCGGCCTCCTGCGCCATTCTGGACGCTTTCGTCGATCGCGGCTTTTCGCTGCTCGACACGGCCGACACTTATTCCACCTGGGTTCCCGGCCATAGCGGCGGCGAGTCCGAGACGATCATCGGCGATTGGCTGAAGGCGACGGGCAAGCGGGACCGCGTGCTGATCGCCACCAAACTCGGCGGCGCCATGCCCAATGTGGGCAAGGGCCTCTCCCGCGCCCATATCATCCGCTCGGCCGAGGACTCGCTGCGCCGGCTGCGGACCGATCGCATCGATCTCTATCAGGCGCATTTCGACGATACGGCGACGCCCTTCGAGGAGACGCTGGAAGCCTTCGCGACGCTCATCGAGAGCGGCAAGGTGCGCGCCATCGGCGCCTCCAATTATTCGGCGCCGCGCCTCGCCGAGGCGCTGGCGGCCGCGCGAGCGCATGGGTTGCCGCTCTTCTCCTGCCTGCAGCCGCATTACAATCTCGTCACCCGCGCCTATTACGAGGGCGATCTGCGTCGCCTGTGCCTCGCGGAGGACATTGGCGTCATCCCCTTTCGGGCGCTGGAGGCGGGCTTTCTCACCGGCAAATATCGCTCTATGGAGGACACGGTCGGCGCGGCGCGCGGCGCCGTCGTCGCGGGCGTTCTCGACGAGCGCAGCCTCGATATTTTGCGCGAGCTGGACCGCGCCGCCGCGCAATTTCGCGCCACGCCGGCGCAGATCGCCATCGCCTGGCTGCTGGCGCAGGAGGGCGTCGCCGCGCCTATCGTCAGCGTGACGAGCGTCGCCCAGCTCGAGGAGATTTTCGGCGCGCTGACGCTGACGCTCGATGCGCGAACGCTGATGCGGCTCGATATGGTGAGCGCGTGAGCGGCCGGTCTCGGCTTGCCATTGCCGGCTCTCTT